>NZ_JAEMSS010000033.1:0-18400 GCF_016462705.1 Nocardioides sp.
GGCGCTTGCGCTTGTTGCGGTACGACGTGGCGAACGACTCCGGGTCGGTCCAGTGGGCGAACTCGTCGCCGTCGAGGTACTTCAGCTCGACGCACAGCCCGTGCGGCAGGCCGATCGAGCGCACCGGGTCCGGCGTGGTCCGGATCTCCCACTCGAAGGCCTTGGTGAACACGAAGTCGGGCCCGATCGGGAAGCCCCACTCCTCGGCGTTGCGCAGGCCCAGGTCGAGGTAGCCCTTGCGGTCGCTCTCCAGGTAGAGGCCGTGCCGCGGCACCCGGACGATCGACTGCACCCCCGGCACACCACTGGCGACCTGCCAGCCGAGGTCGGCGATCGAGACCTCGCCCTCGGTGGTGAGCACCATGTCGCCGTCCCACTTCCAGGAGTAGCGGGTGGTGACCTGAGCGAAGCACCAGTTGTAGAAGTAGGCGAGCGAGTGCACGGACCGCTCGTGGACGGCGAGGTGCTCGGCGCCGGCGCGCGCCACGGAGAACGGGTACGACGCCTGCACCAGCTTGTGCGCCAGGCCCGCCCGCTCCGCGGTCTCGGCGGTCACCTCGGGGGTGCCGTCGGTCGAGCCGTTGTCGACGACCAGCACGTGGTCGCAGGCACGCAGCAGCGGCGGCAGCACGAACGGCAGCGACCGCGCCTCGTCCTTCACCCGGAGCACCGCGGTCGTCCCGGCGCGCAGGCCCTCGGCGCGGGTCCAGGGCCAGACGATGTCGAACTCGGTGTGGCCTTCGAGGTTGGTCAGACCGGTCCCGGTGACGGTCATCGGACGGTCACTGCTGCTCGGGCCGCTCGCGGCCCGCGACCTTCCGCAGGCCCCGGCGGACCGACGGCGGGACCGCGGCGCGCAGGCCGTGCGGCAGCAGGTCCGCGCCGCGGCGTTCCTCGGCGGCCGGCGGGCCGGGCCTCCCGTGGCGCTTGAGGCGCTGCTCGGCGGCGACCACCGAGGACCGCGAGATCGCGGCGGACTCCTCGTAGAGGTCGACGTACGCCTCGCGCAGCTCGTCGAGGGCGGCGTGGACCGCGGGGGTGTCGCCGCCGGGGTCGGCCAGCTTGTTGAGCTCGTCCCAGGTCGCCGCGGTCAGGTCGTGCAGCCTGCTCGGGAGCTCGAGGTCGGCCAGCGTCTGCTGCATCCGGCGCAGGCCCGGGTCGACGAACCGGTGGCCGTCGCGGATCTGCTCGCTGTCGCAGTGCAGCACGTGCTGGAGCTGGAGGGTCTCACCCACGTGCATGCTGACCATGACCCAGTCGTCGAGCAGGTCGCCGTAGCGGACGAACACCCGGCCGCCGCTCTGCCCGTTCTCGGGGGCCGACTCGCGGGTGGCCCGCTCGGTGTGCAGCAGCATGTTGAGCCAGGACGCCACGAGGTGCGCCGAGCCCAGCTTGTTGGCGTAGTAGGTCTGCTTGCTGCCGACCACCTCCGCCGGCGGGCGGAGCATGGTGGCGAAGACCGGGGTGGCCCCGGTGCGGATCGCGGCGACCCGCCACAGGCCGAGGAACCAGCTCAGCCGGGGGTCCTTGACCACGAGCTCCGGGTTGACCTGGAAGTGGCTCTCCAGCCACTCCGCGGTCCGGATCCGCTCGGGCTCGCGGGTGGAGACCCGGCCCGTCTCGAACCACGCCTCCGGCCGGGCGTCGCTGACCTGGACCAGCGCCTCCTTGAGCAGCCGGTCGTGGTGGTCGACCACCCAGCGCGGCTCGCCGAACCCCTTGGGGTTGGTCTCGTCGGCGTCCACCTCGGGCTGCGGCACGTGCAGCCCCAGGATCCGCATCAGGCCGGCCATCGTGCTGGTGCCGCTGCGGCCCGCACCGGCCACGAACAGCACCTTGCGGGGGTACGACGCGCTGTCGATCAGCGCGTCCTCTGCGGCAGGTCCTGCGGCCGGGTTGCTCACGGATGGACACACTATCCGCCGCTACCTTGACCTCATGGTCTTCGGTCGGCGGCGCGGTCCCGCTCCGCTGCTCGGGATCGTGGTCCCGGTCTACGACGTCGCCGACTACCTCCCCGCCTGCCTCGACTCGATCCTGGCCCAGACGCACGCGGAGCTCGACGTCGTCGTGGTCGACGACGGCTCGCCGGACGCGTCGGGCGACATCGCCGAGGGGTACGCCGCCCGGGACCCCCGGGTCCGGGTCGTGCACATCGACAACCGGGGCCTCGGCGGAGCCCGGAACGAGGGGCTGCGGCACGTCCGGGGCGACTACCTCGGGTTCGCCGACTCCGACGACGTCGTCCCGCCCGCGGCGTACGCCACCCTGGTCGGCGCCCTGGAACGCTCCGGGTCGGACATCGCGACCGGCTCGATCGAGCGCTGGGAGGCCGGCTCCCGCACCGAGCCGCCGTGGATGCGTCGGCTGCACAACCCGGCCCGCACGGACCTGAGCCTCCTGGACCACCCGGAGCTCCTCGGCGACGTGTTCGCCTGGAACAAGGTCTACCGGCGCTCGTTCTGGGACGACGCCGGCCTCACCTGGCCCGAGGGGGTCCACTACGAGGACCAGCCCACGACCACGCGGGCGCTGCTGGAGGCCGACGGCGTCGACGTGCTGCCGGACGTCGTCTACCACTGGCGGATCCGGCACGACGGGACGTCGATCACCCAGCAGCGGGCATCGCTGCGCGACCTGGAGGACCGGTTCGCCACCAAGCGGATGGCGCTGTCCAGCGTCGACGCGTACGTCGCCGCCAGCAGCGACCCGCGGGCGGCGGAGCTGCGCCAGGTCTTCGTGGACCGGGTGCTGGCCGGCGACCTGCACCGCTACTTCCTGGAGATCCCCGGCGGCGACGACGCCTGGTGGCGCCTGCTGCGCGACGGCATCGCCGGGCTCTGGGGCGACCGCTCGCTGACCGACAGCGGCCTCACGCCCGCCCACCGGCTGATCGGCTGGTTGGTGCAGCAGGACCGGCGCGCCGACGCGGCCGCCGTCGCGGCGTACGTGCGGGATCGCGGCCGGCCGCTGGACCGGGTCAGCGGTCCGGGCGGCCTGCGGATCGACGTACCCGTCATCGACGTCGCGACCGTCGACCCCGCCGCTCTGTCACTGCGGGCGTCGGAAGTGGCGGGTACCGTCGCCCCGTGACCGTCCGGGCGGATGACGTGGCGCAGTGCTACGTCGACAACGACTGGCTGTGCGGGCAGTACCTGTCCGACTACCGGCCCGAGCTCACCGACGCGACGGTCCAGCACCTGTGGATCACCGTGGTCTCCGTCCTCGTCGGGCTCGCGGTCGCGATCCCGCTGGCCCTGTTGGCCCGGCGCAACCCGACCGTCGAGTCCCTGGTCGTCGGGGGCACGACGATCATCTACACGATCCCCTCGCTGGCCCTGTTCTCGCTGCTGCTGCCCTTCACCGGGCTCTCCGCGACCACGGTGATCATCGGGCTGGCGCTCTACTCGCTGACGATCCTGGTCCGCAACGTGCTGGCCGGGCTGCGCTCGGTGCCACCGGACGTCGTCGAGTCGGCCCGCGGGGTCGGCTACTCCGACGCCAGGCTGCTCACCCGGGTCGAGCTGCCGCTCGCGCTCCCCGTGATCATGGCCGGGCTCCGGGTGGCCACCGTGTCGACGGTCGCGCTGGTCACCGTGGGCTCGATCGTGTCCTACGGGGGCCTCGGCAACCTGCTGCTCAGCGGGTTCAACCGCAACTTCAAGGCGCAGATCCTCGCCGCCAGCGTGCTGTGCGTCCTGCTCGCGATCGCCTTCGACCTGCTGCTGGTCGCCCTGCAGCGGGCCCTGACACCGTGGACGCGCCATGCTGGGTGACGCCTTCGGCTACCTGTTCGACGGGTCCAACTGGTCCGGCCCCAACGGGATCGGCGCGTTCGCGGTCCAGCAGCTGCTGCTCACCGTCACCGCGATGGTGCTGGCGGTGGCACTGGGCCTCCCCCTCGCGCTCTACCTCGGCCACCGGCGGAGGGGCGGGTTCCTGGCGGTCAACGTCTCCAACATCGGGCGCGCCGTGCCCGTCTTCGCGGTGCTGCTGATGCTCTCGCTCGGCCCCGTCGGCTCCGCGGAGCTCGGCCCCTACGGCCGCGCCGGGCTCGCGACGTTGATCGCGCTGGTGCTGTTCGCGCTGCCGCCGCTGATCACCAACGCCTACGTCGGCATCACCGAGGTCGACCGTGACATCGTCGAAGCGGCCCGCGGGGTGGGGATGAGCGGGCGGCAGGTGTTCACCAGGGTGGAGCTGCCGCTGGCGATGCCCGTGGTCATGACCGGCGTGCGGATCGCGCTGGTCCAGGTCTGGGCGACCGCGACGATCGCCGCCCTGGTCGCCGGGCCCGGGCTCGGGCGGATCATCACCCGCGGGTTCGCCAACCAGGCGACGTACGAGGTGGTGGCGGGCGCCATCCTGGTGGCGCTCGGCGCCCTGGTCCTCGAGGGCCTCGCGGTCGTGGCGGAGCGCTACGCCGACCCGATGCGGCGGGCCACCAACCGGCCGACCGCGGGACGCCGGACGCCCTCACGGAATACGACTGTCGGTGCCCCGGGTTAGCCTCGTCACCGGGTGCCGTCGGGTACCCATCGGACACGCGCGGGAGCTCCCCGCGGGACACAGAAGGTGGTACCCCCCATGCGGATGCTGCGCACGCTCTCCCTGGCCGCCGCCGGCGCCCTGATCCTGGCCACCGCCGGGTGCGGTGACGACCTGGAGGACCCGGAGACCGGCTCGGGCGACAGCGGCGGTGGCGACAAGGGCTCGGTCGTCGTCGGCGGACAGGACTTCACCGAGAGCCAGATCCTCGCCGCGATCTACGAGAAGCTGCTCGCGAACGAGGGCTACGACGTCGAGACCAAGCTGGTGACGACCCGGGACGTCTACCTCCCCGAGCTCGCCGGCGGCGATGTCGACATCGTCCCGGACTACCTCGCCGGTATCACCGACTTCCTCAACTCTGAGGCCAACGGCCCCGACGCCGAGCTGGTGTCGAGCAACGACGTCGACGAGACCCTGGCCGCGCTCGAGCCCCTCGCCGAGGCCAAGGGGATCGCCATCCTGCCGCCGTCGGAGGCCACCAACCAGAACGCCTTCTTCGTGACCACCGAGTTCGCCGAGGCCAACGACCTCGAGACCCTCTCGGACTTCGCCGCGCTCGGTCAGCCGATCAAGCTCGGTGGCCCGGAGGACTGCGCCGGCCGGGCGGACTGCCAGGGCGGCCTGGAGAGCGTCTACGGCTTCGAGATCACCGAGCTCGTTCCGCTCGGGTTCGGCAGCCCGCAGGTGAAGGACGCCGTGCTCAACGGCGAGGTGCAGCTGGGTGAGACCGGCACCACCGACGGCACGCTCGGCGAGATGGGCCTGACCCTGCTCGAGGACGACAAGGCGATCCAGCCCGCCCAGAACCTGACCCCCGCGGTCAACGCGGAGTTCCTGGCCGACAACCCCGACCTCGAGGACCTGTTCAACGAGCTCTCGGACGCGCTGACCACCGAGGACCTGGCCGAGATGAACGTCAAGGTCGACCTCGAGCGGCAGAAGCCCGAGGACGTCGCCGAGGAGTTCCTCGAGGGCAAGGGCCTGCTCTGAGCTCCGCCGACGAGCCGACCCCGATGATCCGGCTGCGCGGGGTCGGCAAGACCTACGAGGACGGCACGGTCGCGGTCCGGGAGCTCGACCTGGACGTGGCCCGTGGCGAGCTGGCCGTGCTGGTCGGGCCGTCCGGGTGCGGCAAGTCGACGACGCTGAAGATGATCAACCGGCTGATCGAGCCGACCAGCGGGACCATCGAGATCGACGGGCAGGACGTGACCGGCGCCGACCCGGTGCTGCTGCGCCGCGGCATCGGCTACGTCATCCAGCAGATCGGGCTGTTCCCGCACCAGAAGATCCGCACCAACGTGATGACGGTGCCGTTGCTCTACGGCGAGTCCAAGGCCACGGCCCGGCAGCGCGCCGACGAGCTGCTCGACCTCGTGGGCCTGGACCCGTCGACCTACGGCGACCGCTACCCGGACCAGCTGTCGGGCGGACAGCGCCAGCGGGTCGGGGTCGCCCGGGCCCTGGCCGCCAACCCGCCGGTGCTGCTCATGGACGAGCCGTTCGGGGCTGTCGACCCGGTGGTCCGGGTGCGGCTGCAGGACGAGTTCCTCCGGCTCCAGCGCGAGCTCGGCAAGACCGTCGTCATGGTGACCCACGACATCGACGAGGCGGTCAAGATGGGCGACCGGGTCGCGATCTTCGAGGTCGGCGGGCGACTGGGCCAGTACGCCACGCCCGTCGAGCTGCTCGCCCATCCCGCCGACGCGTTCGTCTCGGACTTCGTGGGGGCGACGGCCGGGCTGCGGCGGCTGACGGTCACCCCGATCGACCGGGCCCATCTCGAGCCACTCGAGGGCCGGACCGCCGGCGAGCTCGGCGCGACCGTGCCGCTCGGGGCGACCCTCGAGGAGGCGCTGGCGGTGCTGCTCCGCGACGACAAGGCGGTCGTGGGCGTCACCGAGGGGACGCAGTTCGTCGGGGTGCTGACGCCCAACGGCATCCACCGGGCGCTCAGGGCGTCGCTGGTTCGCTGACCGGCTCGGGCACCGCGACGTCGCGGTGCCACGACTCGGTGACGTACGACGTCTCCCAGCCCAGCGACCGGTACAGGTGGTGCGCACCGGTCTCGGAGTCCGCGTCGACCTCCAGCCCGACCCGGTCCCGGCCGCGGGCCGCCGCGTCCGCGATCACGGTGCGCAGCAGGCCCTTGGCCACGCCCCGGCCGCGGGCCGCCTCGATGACCCCGATGTAGGCGACGTACGAGCCGTCGGGGCCTTCGGTCGCCTCGGAGACCGTCGCCACCAGGGCCCCGACCGGCTGGGCCGGTCCGTCGGCCTGGTCGAGCGAGGCGAGCCACCAGTGGTCCCACCGGTGACCGGGGTCCTCGCGCAGACGGTGCAGGAACTCGTCGAAGGTCTCGGGCTTGGAGTTGAAGTGGTCGGTGAACGCCTCCTCCAGTACGTCGTGCACGGCCCGCAGGTCATCCTCGTCGGGCATCCCGTCGTCGCGGCGGCGGACCAGCCGGACCGTGACGCCACGGTCGGACCAGAGCTCGGCGGCCGGCACCAACGCCGTCTCCTCGGGCGTGACCGGCCGGGACATCTGCCACCAGGTCCGGACCCGCTCGAAGCCCGAGGCGGCCAGCCACCGGTGCTGGCGCTCGTCGTCGGCGAACGCCCCCGTGTCGATCTGCTGCACCTCGAGTCCCCGCGCGGAGCCGACCTCACGGGCCTGGCCGACGGCCCACTCGACCACCACGTCGGAGCAGGCCCGGGCCACCCGCTCGGGCAGCCCCCGCTCCACGACGTGGACCAGCAGCATCCGGCCGACCGCCCGGTCGTGCACGCTCCCCCATGCGCGGATCAGCCCGGTCCCGTCGCGCACCACGACGTTCTGCCGGGTCCGCAGGCCCGGCCCGGACACCTCCACGAGCACGTCCTCGCGTCCGGCGCCCGGCCAGCCGCGGCCCTCACGCTCGTGGTCGCGCAGCAGGGTGGTCAGGCGGGCGACGTCCGCGCTGTCCGGGTCCGGGGAGTCGATCACCCAGCCCTCCGGCAGGCCGACCACCTCGTCGGGGTCGACCAGCTCCTCGGGATCGGGTTCGAACCTCGAGTCGCCGCCCGTCTCAGTCACCCCCGCATTCTCCCCGTTCGTCGAGGCCGGCGCGCAGCGCCTGTCTCGAGACCACGCAAGACGAGGCTGGGACCGAACCTCGTGGGTTCAGTCCCAGCCTCGGGTTGCAAGGTTTCGAAGACGGGCCTAGCGGCCCTCTTCAACCACCGGGAGTCACGCGTGCCTGCGGACGCTCTCCGCGGCGTGCCAGGCGGCGGTGACCGAGTCGAGCTCGGCCCGCAGGGTGTCCAGCTCCTGCTCGAGCTCGTGCACCTTGACCATCGCGTCGGTGGCCCGGTCCTCGGCCTGGACGAGCTGCTCCTGGAGACCGGCCGCCCGGCTGGTCTCGGCGTTCTTGGTGCGGATGGCGCTGGCTGCACGGCGCTGCGCGGCCGAGAGGGCCATCTCCAGCTCGGTAAGCATCTGCTCGCGCTCACCGATCCTGGACTCGATGGACGCGACGTACGCCGCGTGCTCGGTGGCCCGCTCCTCGGTGAGCCTGGAGTAGCTCTGGGCCAGCTGCGCGCGGTCGGCGGCGGCCGCACGGCGGGAGTCGGCGAGCTCGGAGTGGGTGATCCGGGTGGCGGTCGCGCCCAGCAGCACCGCGAGAGCGGCGGCGCCGGCGAGCAGGACCCAGGAGACGTCCGCGGAGGCGACCGCCGCAGCCGAGCCGGCGACAGCCAGCGCGGCGAGCAGGACCAGACCCACGGCGACGGACACGCGCGTGCTGCGCTGCCGCCTCCGTGTGGCCTGTGTGACTGATGGGGAAGACATAAGGGCAGGCTAGGGCGGAGGAGGCCGCTTTCGGACGCGACACGCACGTTCGAGCAGCAGCCCTCCGGCGACGATCAGGAGGCCGCAGAGGGCCGCGAGGGCCGACCGGAGCATCCGCTGGCCGGCCAGCTCCGCCTCCGAGCCCACCCAGCTCACCGCGTAGCCGGCGTAGCCGCCGGCCACCAGCGCGCCCACCAGGGCGGAGGCGCGGCCGAGCACCAGCCGGTTGACCGCCCGGTGCGGTTCGAGGCGCTCGCGGCGTACGTGCACGGACCGCCAGGTGTGCCAGGCGGTCATCGCGACGGCGGCCGCGAGCAGCAGGAGCGTGCCCGGCTGGACCCACGAGACGACCAGGGCGGTGTCGTTGACGGCCTCGGAGACGGGGTGCACGAGCCAGCCCCCGACCAGCCCGACGACGCCCCAGGCGGTGACGACGCCCGGCGGGGTGGGCGCCAGATAGCCGGTGGGTTCCTCGTCCGGCTCGGGGTCGGGCGGCAGCGGGTCGGGGTCCCGGGTCACCGAGACGTCACTCGAGGTCGAGGACCAGGTCGTCGCGCCGCACGACACCGTCCTCGCCGACCGCCGCGAGCAGGTCGGCCACCCGGCCGTGCCCGAGCAGCTCGGCGCCGGGGTCCACGTCGAGCCACGGTCGCAGCACGAACGCGCGCTGAGCCGCGCGCGGGTGCGGGAGGCGCAGGGAGTCCTCGTCGCTGCGCCGGTCGCCGAGGACGATCAGGTCGACGTCCAGGGTGCGGGGGGCGTTGAGGACCTCGGAGCGCTGCCGGTCGAACGCGTCCTCGATGGCCAGCGCGCGGTCCATGAGCCGGGTCGCCGCCAGGGTCGTGTCGGCGAGCACGATCGCGTTGAGGAAGTTGTCGGAGCCCTCGGGGGCGTCCACGGGCTCGGTCTCGTAGACCGGGGAGACGCTCGTGACCCACACGTCCGGCGTGTCGGCCAGGGCCCGGACCGCGCCCTGCAGGTTCTCGATCCGTTCCCCGAGGTTCGACCCCAGCGACACCACCAGCTGGCGGATCGGCCGCATCTCGCCGGTGAGGGTGTCGGCGTCCACGATGTGCGGGTTGGGGGTCTCGGTCACGAGGCGGCCTCTGCTTTCGCGGTTGTCCGGGTGCTCCGATGGATCGTGAGGGCCACGTCGCGGAACGTCGCCTCGATGGGGGCGCGCGGCTTGTGGACCGTGATGCGGCACCAGTCAACACGATCGTCGGTCAGACAGACACCCGCGATCCGCTCGGCCAGCGTCTCGATGAGGTCGACCGGGTCGCGCTCCACGGCCGCCTTGACGGCGAGGGCGAGCCCGCCGTAGTCGACGGTGTCCGCGAGGTCGTCGGAGGCGGCCGCCACCGCGCTGTCCAGCCCGAGCACGAGGTCCACCACGAACGGCTGGCCCTCGCGCCGCTCGTGCTCGAAGACACCGTGGTGACCCCAGCACTCCAGCCCCAGCAGGGCGAGCTCGTCGGTCACGATCCGTTCCCTTCGTCGAGCGCCGCAAGCACCTTCAGCGCGTCGCGGCAGGAGCGTACGTCGTGCACCCGCAGCCCCCAGACGCCGGCCTGTGCGAGGACCACGGTCAGAGCCGTGGTCGCGTGCTCACGCTCCCCGACCGGGCGTTCGGCCCCGTCGGGTGCCGCGAGCAGGCGGCCGAGGAAGGACTTGCGGCTCGCCCCGACCAGCAGCGGCCGGCCCAGGGCGGCGAGCTCGTCCAGGTGCCGCAGCAGCGACCAGTTGTGGGCGGCCCCCTTGGCGAACCCGAGACCGGGGTCGAGCACGACCCGGTCGGCGGCGACCCCGGCCGCCAGGATCGCCTCGAGCCGCGCGGCGAGCTCGTCCCGGACCGCCGCGACCACCCCGCCCGGCCCGTCGTACGTCGCGAAGTCGGTCATCCGGTCGCTGTGGGCGCGCCAGTGCATGGCGACGTAGCGCACGCCGGTCGCCGCCACGACCCGCAGCACCTCGGGGTCGGCCAGGCCCCCCGAGACGTCGTTGACGATCCCAGCGCCGGCGGTCACCGCGGCCTCCGCCACCTCTGCCCGCATGGTGTCGACACTGACCACCGCGCCGGCCGCGGCGAGCTCGGTGATCACCGGGACCACCCGGGCGAGCTCCTCCGCCACCAGGGGCCGGGTGGCGCCGGGCCGCGTCGACTCACCGCCGATGTCGAGGATGTCGGCGCCGTCGGCGAGCAGGGCGCGGCCGTGGGCGACCGCCGCCTCGACGGTGTCGTAGCGCCCGCCGTCGCTGAACGAGTCGGGGGTGACGTTGACGACCCCCATCACCAGGGGCTGACGGGTCATCGGACCGGCTTCGCGAGGCCCAGGTCGGCGCGCAGCTCACGGACGATCTCGCCGAACGGGGCCAGCCGCAGCGCGTCCTCCTCCAGGGTCATCTGCTCGAAGGTCAGCGTGCCGACCTCCGACAGCAGGCGCTCGCGCACCTGCGGCCGGCGGTGCCGCCAGACGACCGCCTGGCCGTGGTTGTTGGAGATGACCCGGAACGACAGCTGCTGGCAGAAGGTGTCGATGAAGTGGACGAGCCGGAAGACGTCGCCCATCCAGGCCTTCTCGTCGTCGCGGCCCTGGGCGCGGCGCACCGCGAAGAACTCCTGGCGGTCCCGGATCGCCGCGAGGTCGGTCGGCGGCCGCACGTCGTCGATGACCAGCACCCCCTGCGGCTGCAGGTGCGGGAGCGCGTTGAGCAGGTCGCGCAGGGTCTGCTCGACCGTGTGCAGCCCGTCGAGGTAGATCACGTCGAACTGCGCCTCGGCCGGGACGACGGCGCCGAAGTACTCGTCGCTGGTGATCTGGTGGTAGCTCGTGCCCGGCACCAGCCGCTCGGGCGCGGTGTGGTCGAACCGGAACTCCGGGTCGACCGCGACCTTCACCGCCGCCGGGACCCGGTCGAAGGTGCGCCCCTCGCAGACGCCGATCTCCAGGTAGCGCGGCTGGTCGTAGTGCGCGACCAGGCGCCGGACGACCTGCGCCCTCCCGACCCGTTCCGACGTCATGACAGCAACCCCTCCAGCTCGGCCCGCAGCTCGGCAGGCGCCAGGTTGCCACGCACGAACGCGTGCTCGTGCCCGCACACGGCGTCGACCACGAGCTGCATGGCCACGGGGTGGCCTGGTGACCGGCTGTCCCCGACCTCCAGGACCCGGGCCGACGGCGGCGAGAACGCCGAGAGGTGCAGCGCCGACCCGGAGGCCCCGGCCACCACCTCGGCGTCGGCGACCAGCGCGATCTGCTCGTCGACGGGCAGGGTCTCCGGCCGGACGACCTGGAAGCCGGCGTCCTCGAAGATCCGGTCGACCGCGGCGTCCCACTCCGGCGTGCTCCGCCCGGCGGACCTGTGCTGCTGGGCCCGGCGGACGGCGTTGTGGCCGGTCCGGGAGAGGAAGACGCGCCTCGGGCCACCACGCCCGCGGAACGGCGCGGCGACCCGGTCCCAGACCTGGCGCGCCTGGTCGTGGGCCCACCCGTGGGCGACGACCGAGCGGCCGGGCACCACGAGCGACTCGACCCGCCGCCCGGCGCGGCCGTCGACCACCTGGACGGGGAGGCCGCCGCGACCCGCGAGCTCGAGCAGCCGCAGCTGCCACGGGTCCGTGCCCCACGGCCGCTTCAGGTACTTGTGGAACACCAGCCCGACCACGTCCCCGGTGTCGTCCGGCTCCGGCCACAGGGTGGTCAGCGTCTCGGCGACGAAGTGGCCGAAGTGCTGCATCCAGTGCCCGCCGTAGAGCCACCGGCCCTCCAGCCGCTCCGCGCGCGGGTTCACCCGCACCGTGCGCGGGTCCGCGGGCGCCCAGGTGTTGGCCCCGGCGCAGAGCTTCTGGCTCGGCTTCACCAGGTCGCCGGATGCGAGGTGGACCGCTCCCCGCAGCCACCTCGTCGGACCGACCGTGGTCGCGATGGGGCCGTGCTCCACGCGGGTCAGGAACACCTCGTCCACGGTCACCAGCCCCGGCGGGGCCGCGTGGTCCCCGGAGGGGACAGCGGGGAACGCCGGGACCGTCCAGGGCACAGGGCGAACCTACTCAGCCAGGGCGTCGTCCAGGAACGCGCCCTCGCGGCCGGAGTCGAAGACGAAGTCGGACTGGAAGGACTCGCGGGTGAAGGTCGGGCCGGGCCGGGGCAGGTCGGGGCGGCACACCACCAGGTCCAGCCGGTGCCCGAGCAACGCGGACATGAGGTACTCGTTGTGGCACGGGTAGTTCTCGGTCGTGAGCAGGACGACGTGCTTGGGCGCGCCGGCGAAGGCGATCTGGAAGACGCCGCTCCCCGCGAAGCCACCGACGCTGGTCGCGGCACGGACCATCGCGACCTGCTCGGCCAGCGGGTGCTCCTCGGGCAGCACGACCCGGTAGCCGGCCGCCGCGAACCGCGACTCGACCTCGTCGGCGTTGCGGCAGGACCGACGTCCGATCCGGCGGGTGAAGAACACCTTCGCGGGCCGGTCGGCCGGGCCCGCGCCGGCCTCGAGAGCGCGGCCGACGTCGTCGTACGTCGTCGCCAGGCCGGGATGGACGTACGCCGGCCGGCTGAACATCGGCGTGCTGCCCAGGAGCCGCTCGACCCGCACCGGGCCGGTCGCCACGTACAGGTCGTCCGCGGAGATCCCCGCGGCGGCGAGCAGGTCGGTCTGCCAGCCGGGCAGCCGGCCCTGCGGGTCGAACACGAGCGCGCGGGCGCCGGGGCGTGCCCGGCGGGCAGCGTGCCACGCCCACACGTGCGAGATCTGCTCGGTGAGGGCGTGGCCGAAGTGGCCCGGGACCACGTTCTCGAGGTGCACGAAGTCGCCCTCGAGAGGCTCGGGATCGCCGTCGAGCACCGGCGGGTGGGCGAACCACGGGGAGATCTTCCTGATGCTCGGGTTCACCTGGCGGTGACCGTCGGCGGTGCTGAAGCTCTCGGGGAGGAGCAGTCCGCGGCTGAGCACCGCCTGCCCGGGCAGCGCAACGGCGTCGTACCACTCCCGGAGGACCGCGGGCGGGGCCTGGTAGGCCGCCGGCATCGGGTTGAGGTCGAGGGGGTGGCTGGTGCGCACCGTCGCCCGGGACGCCAGCGAGGCGCCCGGCACGGTGTGCAGGAGCCGGCCCCGGCTCGGGTCGGCGCCGAGCACATCGGTCACCTCGTGCTCGCGGACGATCGCCACCGCGTCGACGTCCTGGGCGTGGCCGACCGGTCGTGCCCCGGCCGGGCCGCGCTCCCGCTCGACGTATACGCCGCCCTGCTTCACGTGCAGGGCCAGCCGCTCGCGCCGGTCGTCGGCCCCGTCGAACGCCAGGTCCACGACGGCGTCGAACGGCCCGAGCGCCGCCAGCCGCACGTGCAGCTCGCGCACGGACCCACGGACGTCGAGCACCTCGACACCCGCCCAGCGACGCCTCAGCTCGTCGACGAGCCCCGCGTGCTTCGGCCGGGCCAGCACGGCGACGTGGGCGCGGTCACCGACCGCGCCGGCGATCTCGGCGGCCTGGTCCGTCGCTGTCGTCACCTCACGCCTCGCCGGGCGTGGGGTAGCCGAGCGTCGCGAAGTCGTCGGCATAGAAGTCCACCAGCAGCCGCCGCAGGTCGTCGCCGACCGGGACGTCGGCGCTGCGGCGCCCCTCCTCCACGGCGCGGGGCCGCAGCGTCGGCGCGGTCACACCCAGCCGCTCGGCGACCGTGTCGAGGACGGGCTGCAGGCCGTCCTCGTAGCGGTGCAGCCCGGCACCCGGGAGCACGAACTGGGACTGCGGCCGGATGTGGTTGTCGCGGACGAAAGGGTCCTCGGCGTACTTCTCGAGCACCCGGCGGCCCCACCTCGTCACCTCCTCGGCGGCGGGGGGCGCGTCCTCGCGGTGCCGCCACAGGAACTCCGAGCGGAACCTCGCCAGCGGCTCACGCACCACGGTCAGCACCAGGTCGACGCGCTCGAGCCTGACCAGCTGGGCCAGCAGGTCGGCGTGCAGGTGCTGCGCCGAGCAGCGGCGGAAGCGCCGCGACGGGTGACGCGCCGAGGTGCGGTCGAGCAGGTGCGTGTCCCAGCCGGCGTCGGCGAAGGCGTCCTCGATCGCGGACCCGCCCGTCTTCGGGACGTGGACGAACAGGACCCGGACGTCGTCCTTGACGAAGACGGGCATCAGCGCTTCCGGAGGAGGTCCCGCAGGCCCGGCACCCGGGTCTCGTGACCGGCCTGCCGCAGCTCCTCCTCGAGCCGGGCGGTCCGGGCCCGGAAGCGGCTGCGCAACTTGGCGGACGCCGTGCGGGCGCCCAGCTTCTTGGCGTACCGGCGCTCGTCGACGCTGATGGCGGCCGCCTCGGCGTAGAGCTGGGCGTACTGGCGGTGGCAGCGGTCGAGCTCGGCCAGCGCCCGCGGGTCGCCCGGGTCCGCCAGGAGGCTGGTGGACGCGGCCCACGCGGCATCGGCCACGGACTGGAGCGCGTCCGGGACGTCGACGTCGGCCCAGGTGAGCGCGGTCCGGAGCTCGGCGTCGAGCCAGTCGTCGAGCTCGTGCGGCTCGTCCGGGGAGGGCAGGGCCAGACCCAGACCCAGCTGCCGGGAGACCCGGCCGAGCTCGGTGCGCCAGTCCGTGATCAGGTCCTCGAAGCGCACGAAGCCGCGGGTGAGGGCCCGCCCGGACCCCTCGGTCACCAGGAGCACGTTGAGCCAGGCGGCCACGTTGGCGGTCTCGCGGGTCCGCACCTCGGCCGCGCCCCGGTCGGCACCCCAGGCCCGGTCCCGGGAGCCGACGACCTCGGCGGGGTGCCGCAGCGAGGTCAGCATGCGCAGCTCGCGCCCGACCTCGGCGCTGACCTGCTCCCAGAGCGGCACGAACCAGCACGCCTGGTTGTCCTTGACCACGACGACCTCGTGGGCGTCGTGCTGGGCGAGCCACGACCGGAGCCGCTCGGCCGCACGGGCGTCCGCGAGGTGGCGGTGGACGCGGTCGGCCGCGTCCGGGCTGCCGTCACTGGACCGGACCAGTGCCTGGCGCAGCAGGTCGCGGTGGAAGTCCACCACCCAGACCGGCTCGAAGAAGCCCTTGGGGTTGATCGGTCCGGGTGGCACGACCGGTCCCGGGATGTGCAGCCCGAGCTTCGCGAGGCTCCCGGCCAGCGAGCTGGTGCCGCTGCGACCGGAGCCCGTGATGAGGAGAAGGCTGCGGACCACCGGCTAACGCCTGGCGCTGTTGATCAGGTTCATCGCCTCGGCCCGCGTGGTCGAGCTGGTGAGCATCAGGCCGCGGACCGCCGAGGTGATGGTGCGGGCGCCGGGCTTCTTGACCCCGCGCATGGTCATGCAGAGGTGCTCGGCGTCCATCACCACGATGACGCCGCGGGCCTCGAGGATCTCCATCAGCGAGTCGGCGATCTGGGTGGTCAGCCGCTCCTGCACCTGCGGGCGCTTGGCGTAGACGTCGACGAGGCGGGCCAGCTTGGAGATCCCCGTGATCTTGCCGGTGACGGCGGGGATGTAGCCGACGTGGGCGACGCCGGTGAAGGGGACCAGGTGGTGCTCGCACATCGACCAGAACTCGATGTCGCGGACCAGGACCATCTCCTCGTGGCCGATGTCGAAGGTCGTGGTGAGGACGTCCTCGGCCGTCATCCGCAGGCCGCTGGTCACCTCGGCGTAGGCGCGGGCGACCCTGGCCGGGGTGTCCAGGAGGCCCTCCCGGTCCGGGTCCTCGCCGATCGCCAGGAGCAGCTCGCGGACGGCCGCCTCGGCGCGCGCGTGGTCGAACTCCGGGATCTCCCGGTCCTCGGCCAGGGCGATCGGGTCGGTCATGACGCGCGGGTCACGTCGGGCCGGCGGAGCCAGGGGCCGGAGGTGTCGGCGGGCCGCTCGGTGGCTGGAGACCGGGGTCGCCGTGGACGTCGCCGCCGGGGCCGGGCGGGGTCACGATGACGCCTCCGTCCACGTGCCCGTTGGACGAGGCCCCGAGGGCCGCGCTCTGGGCGGCCGCACGGGCCCGGATCTCCTCGGGGATCTCCACGGCCGGGATCTCGGAGGGCCGCCGGTCGGGCGAGCCGGTCCAGGCGGGACGGGAGGGGCGCATCCGCAGCGCCTCGAAGATCTCGGCGATCTCGGCCTTGTCGAGCGTCTCCTTGTCGAGCAGCGCGAGGACCAGGGCGTCGAGGACGTCCCGGTTCTCCTCCAGGATGTCGAAGGCCTCCTGGTGCGCGGCCGCGAGGAGCAGCTTGGTCTCCTCGTCGACGATCGCGGCGACGTTCTCGGAGTAGTTGCGCTGGTGGCCGAAGTCGCGGCCCAGGAACGGCTCGGAGTTGCCCTCGCCGAGCTTGATGGCGCCCAGGCGCTCGGTCATGCCGTACTGGGTCACCATCGCCCGGGCCACGCTGGTGGCCTTCTCGATGTCGTTGCCGGCGCCGGTCGTCGGGTCGTGGAAGACCATCTCCTCGGCCGCCCGGCCGCCCAGCATGTAGGCGAGCTTGTCGAGCATCTCCGAGCGGGTCTGGGAGTACTTGTCCTCGTCGGGCAGCACCATCGTGTAGCCCAGGGCCCGGCCCCGCGGGAGGATGGTCACCTTGTGCACGGGGTCGTTGCCCGGCAGCGCCGCGGCGACCAGGGCGTGGCCGCCCTCGTGGTAGGCGGTGATGAGCTTCTCCTTCTCGCTCATCAGGCGGGTGCGCCGCTGAGGCCCCGCGATCACCCGGTCGATCGCCTCGTCCAGCGACTCGTTGGTGATCAGCTTCTCGTTGTTGCGGGCGGTGAGCAGCGCGGCCTCGTTGAGCACGTTGGCCAGGTCGGCACCCGTGAAGCCAGGCGTACGCCGGGCGACACCGAGCAGGTCGATGTCCGGGGCCATCGGCTTGCCGCGCGAGTGGACCTGGAGGATCTTGTGGCGACCGGACAGGTCCGGTGCGTCCACGGCGATCTGCCGGTCGAAGCGGCCCGGGCGCAGCAGTGCCGGGTCCAGCACGTCGGGCCGGTTGGTGGCCGCGATCAGGATCACGCCGCCGCGGACGTCGAAGCCGTCCATCTCGACGAGCAGCTGGTTGAGCGTCTGCTCGCGCTCGTCGTGGCCGCCGCCCATGCCGGCGCCGCGGTGCCGGCCGACGGCGTCGATCTCGTCGATGAAGACGATCGCCGGCGCGTTCTCCTTGGCCTGCTCGAACAGGTCCCGCACCCGGCTGGCACCCACGCCGACGAACATCTCGACGAAGTCGGAGCCGGAGATCGAGTAGAACGGCACACCCGCCTCGCCCGCGACCGCGCGCGCGAGCAGCGTCTTGCCGGTGCCGGGCGGCCCGTAGAGGAGCACGCCCTTGGGGATCTTGGCGCCGACCGCCTGGAACTTGGCCGGCTCCTGGAGGAACTCCTTGATCTCGCCGAGCTCCTCGATGGCCTCCTCGCAGCCGGCGACGTCCGAGAACGTCGTCTTCGGCATGTCCTTGGAGATGAGCTTGGCCTTGGACTTGGCGAACTGCATCACGCCCCGGCCGCCGCCGCCCTGCATCGAGTTCATCAGCCACAGGAAGACGACGATGAGGATGATGATCGGGAGGAACGAGAAGAGGAACGAGCTGAGCAGCCCCGGCCGCGAGACCTCGGTGGAGACCTCCTCGATGTTGCCCTCGTCGAACTGCTCCTGCGCCGCGGCGAAGATGTCTCGCTGGGTCCCGGCGATCCACTTCGTGCTGACGTCCCGGCCGCCGTCACGGTCGACGTTGTCGTCCAGCGTCGCCTTGATCTGCTGGTCACCGTCGACGAAGGTGATCTCCTTGACCTGGCCCTTCGCGATGTACTCGTTCATCTTCGAGGCGCTGATCTCGTCGCCGGCCCCCGAGGGAGCCAGGAACTGCAGGGCGATCAGCACGCCGATCACGGCGAGGACGATCCAGAGCCAGGGGCCCTTGAACAAACGCTTCACGGACTTCTTTCACGCTGGGCGGGACCGTCTCTGCGCGGTCCCAGTGAACCTATGACGGTACCTACTGGCCCTAGTGTCTCCCAGGTCTCTCTCAGGAGTACACGTGCGGCGACAACGTGCCGATGTCGC
>NZ_JAEMSS010000033.1:18500-28966 GCF_016462705.1 Nocardioides sp.
GCAGGTTGCGGTACCGCTCGCGGTAGTCGAGGCCGTAGCCGACCACGAACTCGTTGCCGGGGATCTGCGCAGCGTCCCAACCCACGTACGACCCATGACCGACCTTCAGGAATAGACGTGCGGCGACAGAGTGCCGATGTCGCGCAGGTTGCGGTACCGCTCGCGGTAGTCGAGGCCGTAGCCGACCACGAACTCGTTCGGGATGTCCCAACCCACATACTTCACGTCCACGGGCATGGTGAGCGCCTCGGGCTTGCGCAGCAGGGTGCAGATCTCGACGCTCGCCGGGTTGCGCGAGGCGAGGTTGGAGGTGAGCCACGACAGGGTCAGCCCGGTGTCGATGATCTCGTCCACGATGATCACGTCGCGGCCGGAGATGTCGGTGTCAAGGTCCTTGAGGATCCGGACGACGCCACTCGACTTGGTGCCGGACCCGTAGGACGAGATCGCCATCCAGTCCATCTCGACGTGCCGGCTGAAGCTGCGGGCCAGGTCGGCCATCACCATGACGGCACCGCGCAGGATCCCGACGATCAGGATGTCGCGGCCCTCGTAGTCGCGCTCGATCTCCAGGGCCAGCTCGGAGAGCCGGTGCTGGATCTGCTGCTCGGTGAACAGGACCTCGACCAGGTCGTCCGGGACGTCCGCGGCATCCATGGGGTCAGCCTAGGTCCACCCGTTCCCGGCGTCGCGAGCGCCACCTGCCGTGGGCCGGAAGGTCAGCAGGTCCCCGTCCCGTAGGGCGGTCAGGTGGCCGGGCAGCTGGACCTCCCCCGGCCGGGGCTGCGGACCGATCAGCGCGGCCAGCGCGAGGACGTGCACCCGAAACAGCTCGGAGGGCGGCGCGCCTGCCTCCACGGCGGCGGCCCGCAGCACCCGGTGCGCCAGGGCGGGCGGCTGGGCGGCGAGCCGGGCCGCGTCCAGTCCTCCGTCCGCTCGCACCTCGTCGTACGCCGTCGCGGCGAGCGCGTCGAGCAGCTCGGCGTCCTCGCGGAGCTGGTCGGCGGTCCGCGCCAGGGTGGCGGCGACCCCCGGCCCGAGCTCGTCCTCGAGCAGGGGCAGGACCCGGTGCCGGACCCGGCTCCTGGTGTAGGCGGGGTCGGTGTTGTGCGGGTCCTCCCAGAACGCGATCCCCTCCACCTGGCAGGCGGTGACGGTCTCGTCGCGAGCGACGTCGAGCAGCGGCCGCCGGTAGACGTCGAAGGCCCGGCGCATCCCGGCCAGCGCCCGGCCGCCCGAGCCCCGGGTCAGGCCGAGGAGCACGGTCTCGGCCTGGTCGTCGCGGGTGTGCCCGAGCAGCACCTGGGTGGCGCCGAAGTGCTCGGCCATCTGGTCCAGGACGGCGTACCTGGCCTCGCGCGCGGCGGCCTCCATGCCCCTGCCCCCGCCCTCGACGGAGACGCGCGCGGTCGCGGTCTCGTCGGCGCCCATGGCCGCCATCTGGGACACCACCCGCGCCGCGTGGGCGTCGGACCCCTCCTGGAGGCCGTGGTCGACGGTGACGCCGATGACCCGGACGTCGAGCTTGTGGCCCTCGAAGAGCGCGGCGGAGAGGAGCGCCAGCGAGTCGGCGCCGCCGGAGCAGGCCACCAGGACGGTCGGCTGCTGCGGCGCGGCGGGGTCGAGCTCGGCCAGCACCCGGCGTACGCCGGCCCGGACCGCCGCGACCGAGGGGTGGAGGCTCATGGCGCCGGCCGCCGGGGGGCGTCGCGCGACCCGGATCGGTCGTCCTGGGCGGCCCGATTCGACCCGAACGGGTCACTCGACGCCCGCAGGCCCGCCGCGCTCATGCCAGGACGCGGGCCATCCAGGCCTGGGGGTCCTTGATCTCGACCTTGCTCGGCAGGTGCTCCGGCCGCTCCCAGACCGCGTTGAACTGCTCCATGCCCGCCTGGTCGACCACGTGCCGCACGAACGTCGCGCCGTCGCGGTACTGCGCCATCTTGGCGTCCAGCCCGAGCAGCCGGCGGAGCACCTTGTCGAGCATCCCGACGCCCTTGCGGCGCTCGTTGAACTTGCTCCGGATCTTCGAGACCGACGGGATCACGCTGGGACCGACACCGTCCATCACCACGTCGGCGTGGCCCTCGAGGAGCGACATCACGCCGGTCATCCGGTCGATCAGGTCCTTCTGCTCGGGGGTGCTGATCACGTCGAGCAGGCTGGAGCCCGAGGCCTTCGCGCCCTTGAGGGCCTCGGCGATGCGGCCGAGCCCGTCGTCGAGGAGGCTGGAGGGCTCCATGGTCTCGGCGAGCTTGCCGATCTCGGCGAACAGGTGGTCACGCATCCAGGGCACCGCGGTGAACTGCACCCGGTGGGTCTCCTCGTGCAGGCACACCCAAAGCCGGAAGTCGGTCGGGTCGGCACCGATCTCGCGCTCGACGTGGACGATGTTGGGGGCCACGAGCAGCAGCCGGCCGGCCGGCTCGTGGAACGGGTCGAACTGGCCGAGGACCTTGCTGCCCAGGAAGCCGAGCAGCCCGCCCACCTCGGCACCGGTGACCTTGGAGCCGATCGCCGCCGAGATAGCGCTGGGTGGCTTCTTGTCGCTGAGCTTGTCGACCACGGGCCCGAGCAGGGTCGCGAACGCGTCGGCGTTGGCCTGCACCCACCCGGCCCGGTCCACCACCAGCACGGGTGCCGTGCGCTCGGCGGCCGCGAGGCCGGTGAACTCGCGCACCAGCGCCGTCGAGCGGTCCGCACCGGCCCGGAGCTCCTCGACCGTGGCCGCCGCCTCCCCGCGGGAGATCTCGGGGCCGTCGCCGACGAGGCGTGAGCCGATCCGTACGGCGAGGTCCCAGTCGACCATCCCGGGCCGACCGGTCGCGTCCGTCATGCCCCGACCGTATCTGGCGCCTCCACGCGTCGGACCGGTGCCGCTGCGGGGGCGAATGCGGCCCAGCCTGCGCTCACGGACTCCGAACCAGACCGCGTTCGCCCCCGCAGCCGTCCGCGAAGCGCGGCGCTAGAGGATGGCGCCGGGTGAGTACGCCGCCGCGCCGGGGTGGCGCGCGACCAGCGCGGCGACCCGGCGGACGACCTCCTGGGTCTGCGCCACGGCGGCCCCGGTGAACGTGATCGGCTCGGCGACCAGCGAGCCCAGCTGCTCGGCGGAGAGGCCGAGCCGCTCGTCGGCGGCGAGGCGTGCGAAGACGTCGTTCTCGGCCTGGCCCTTCCTCATGTCCAGGGCGGTGCCCACCGCCGCCTCCTTGATGGCCTCGTGCGCCGCCTCACGGCCGACGCCGTTGCGGACCGCGGCCATCAGGACCTTGGTGGTCGAGAGGAACGGCAGGTAGCGGTCCAGCTCGCGCTGGATGACGGCCGGGAACGCGCCGAACTCGTCGAGCACCGTCAGGAAGGTCTCGAAGAGGCCGTCGGCGGCGAAGAACGCGTCGGGCAGGGCGACCCGGCGGACCACGGAGTCGGAGACGTCGCCCTCGTTCCACTGGTCGCCGGCGAGCTCGCTGACCATCGAGAGGTGCCCCCGGAGCACGACGGCGAGACCGTTGACCCGCTCGGCGGAGCGGCTGTTCATCTTGTGCGGCATCGCCGACGAGCCGACCTGGCCCTCCTGGAAGCCCTCGGTGACCAGCTCGTTGCCGGCCATCAGCCGGATCGTGGTGGCCAGGTTGGACGGGCCGGCGACGAGCTGCACGAGCGCCGACACGACGTCGAAGTCGAGCGACCGCGGGTAGACCTGGCCGACCGAGGTGAACGTCCGCTCGAAGCCGAGGTGCTGCGCGACGGCGGCCTCCAGCCGGGCCAGCCGGTCCTGGTCGCCGTCCAGCAGGTCGAGCATGTCCTGCGCCGTGCCCATCGGGCCCTTGATGCCGCGGAGCGGGTAGCGCCCCAGCAGGTCCTCGACCCGCTCGACGGCGACCAGGATCTCCTCGGCCACCGTCGCGAACCGCTTGCCCAAGGTCGTCGCCTGCGCCGCGACGTTGTGGGACCGGCCGGTCATGACGGTGGCCTCGTGCTCGGCGGCGAGCCGGGCGAGCCTGGCCAGGGCCGCGACGGCCCGGTCCCGGAGCAGCGCCAGCGACTGGCGGACCTGGAGCTGCTCGACGTTCTCGGTCAGGTCGCGGCTGGTCATGCCCTTGTGGACGTGCTCGTGGCCGGCCAGCGCGTTGAGCTCCTCGATCCGAGCCTTCACGTCGTGCCGGGTCACCCGCTCGCGGGCGGCGATCGACTCGAGGTCGACCCCCTTCTCGCCGAGCTCGGCGACGTCCTCGTAGGCCTCGACCACGCCGTCCGGCACGTCGACGCCGAGGTCACGCTGCGCGCGGAGGACCGCGATCCACAGCCGGCGTTCGAGCACTATCTTGTGCTCGGGCGACCAGATCGCGGCCAGGTCGGGGCTCGCGTAGCGCGTGGCCAGCACGTTGGGGACGGTCACGGGTCCCATCGTCCCAGAGAAGTCGGCCCGGCAGGATCCAGGCCGGGTCGAGCGGTACGACGCCGTGCTCGCCGACGGTCACCTCACCGGTCGGGACCCGAGCTCCGTGGGGGCTCCAGCCCGGACGGCATCACCGACATCCAGGGTCAGCCCTCCACAGGACGCCAGTCGTCCCAGGCAGCCCACCAGCGGTCGTCGCGGTCCAGCAGGTCGGTGACCCCGGGAGCGGCGGCGAGCACGTGGAGCAGGTCGTCGACGGAGAACCTGCCCTCGCGAAGCCGGGCGTCCAGCGCCTCGACGTCCTTCCACTCGCGCCGGCCGTCGGCGTGCAGCACGAGGTCCAGCTCGAGGTCGTCGATGTCGATCCCGTCCGCGCGGCGCACGTAGGGCCGCTCGAAGTTGACGTACCAGCCCTGGAAGGCGAGGTCGGCGTCGAAGAACTTCCAGACCGAGTACCACTCCCCCGGCCGCCGCAGCTTCAGCACCGTGGTGCCGAGCCAGTGGGTCTGGCGCGACCACGGGTGCGGCCCGCCGGGGTGCGGGGGGAACGTGAGTGGGCTCCCATCGCGCTGGAGGGTCGCGAGCACGTCGTCGTCGGCGACGACCAGCTCGGGGAACTCCAGCCAGACCTCACCGGCCCAGACCTCCCGGACCGTCACGGTGGCGCCGGCTGCGAAGGGCACGCTCAGATCCCCGCGGCGATGTCGGTCCGGTGCTGGGCGCCGTCGAACGAGATGCACGCGACGCCGTCGTACGCCGCGGCGCGGGCGGCGGCGACGTCCTCGCCCACGCCGACGACCGCCAGGACCCGGCCGCCGGCGGTGACCAGCGACCCGTCCCGCAGGGCGGTGCCAGCCTGGATGACGTGCACGTCCGCGAGTGCCTCGGCCGCGTCGACGCCCGTGATGACGTCTCCGCTGGACGACGACGCGGGGTAGCCGCGGCTGGCCATGACCACCCCCACGGCCGCGCCCTCGCGCCAGGCAGGCGGGGTCACGGAGGCCAGGCTGCCGGTCGCGGCGCCCATCAGCAGCGCCGACAGCGGCGAGGCATCCTGGTCGAGCAGCGCGAGCAGCGGCTGGGTCTCCGGGTCGCCGAAGCGGGCGTTGAACTCGACGACCCGCACACCGCGGGAGGTCAGGGCCAGGCCGATGTAGAGCAGACCCTTGAACGGCGTGCCCCGGCGGGACATCTCCTGGATGGTGGGGTGCGCGACGGTGTCGAGCACCTCCTCGACGAGGTCCGCGGGCGCCCACGGCAACGGCGTGTAGGCACCCATGCCGCCGGTGTTGGCGCCGGCGTCACCGTCGAAGATCCGCTTGAAGTCCTGCGCCGGCTGCATCGGGTACACGGTCGAGCCGTCGGTGACGACGAAGAGCGAGACCTCCGGCCCGTCGAGGTACTCCTCGATGACCACCCGGTCGCACGCCACCGCGTGGTCGAGGGCGGCCTGCCGGTCCTCCGTCACGACGACGCCCTTGCCGGCAGCGAGGCCGTCGTTCTTGACGACGTACGGCGCCCCCAGCTCGTCCAGCGCGGTGGCCGCCTCCTCGGCCGTCGTGCAGACCAACGCCCGCGCCGTCGGGACCCTCGCCGCGTTCATCACGTCCTTGGCGAACGCCTTCGACCCCTCGAGCTGCGCGGCCGCCGCCGACGGCCCGAACACCGCGATGCCACAGGCCTCCACGGCGTCGGCGACGCCCGCGACCAGCGGCGCCTCCGGCCCGACGACGACCAGGTCGACCCCGAGACCGACCGCCAGGGCCGCGACCGCGTCGCCGTCCAGCGGGTCGACGTCGTGCAGCGTCGCCACAGCGGCCATGCCGGGATTGCCCGGCGCGACGTGCACCTCGGTGACCGCCGGGTCCAGTGACAGGGCGCGGGCCAGGGCGTGCTCACGACCACCGGGGCCGATGACCAGGGTCTTCACGGACATCCCCTCAGAGCAGGTCGTGCACGACGACGGTCTGGTCGCGCGCCGGGCCGACGCCGATCGCCGAGATCCGGGCGCCTGACATCTCCTCCACGGCCGTGACGTACGCGCGGGCGTTGGGCGGCAGGTCGTCGAGGGTCCGGGCCGCGGAGATGTCCTCCCACCAGCCGGGCAGCTCCTCGTAGATGGGGACGGCGTGGTGGAAGTCGGACTGGTTGACGGGCATCTCGTCGTGGCGGACGCCGTCGACGTCGTACGCGACGCACACGGGCACCTTCTCGAGGCCGGTGAGCACGTCGAGCTTGGTCAGGGTGAAGTCGGTGACGCCGTTGACCCGGGCGGCGTAGCGCGCAATGACCGCGTCGTACCAGCCGCAGCGGCGGGGCCGGCCGGTCGTGGTGCCGTACTCGGCGCCCGTCTTGCGGAGCAGCTCCCCGAAGTCGTCGTGCAGCTCGGTCGGGAACGGTCCCTCCCCCACGCGGGTCGTGTAGGCCTTGACGATGCCGACCACCCGGTCCAGACGCGTGGGCGGGATGCCGGAGCCGGTGCACGCCCCTCCGGCCGTCGCCGAGGACGACGTGACGAACGGGTAGGTGCCGTGGTCGACGTCGAGCAGGGTGGCCTGGCCCGCCTCCAGCAGGACGGTCTCCCCGCGGTCGAGGGCCTGGTTGAGGAGCAGGCCGGTGTCGCAGACCATCGGCCGCAGCCGGTCGGCGTAGGACAGCAGCTCCTCCAGCGTGGCCTCCACGGTGACCGCGCGACGGTTGTAGATCTTGGCGAGGACCTGGTTCTTCAGCTCGAGGACGCCCTCGACCTTGGCCTGCAGGATCTTCTCGTCGAAGAGGTCCTGGATGCGGATTCCGACCCGGTTCATCTTGTCGGCGTACGTCGGGCCGATGCCGCGACCGGTGGTGCCGAGCCGCCGCGAGCCGAGGAAGCGCTCGGTGACCTTGTCGAGGGTCCGGTTGTAGTCGGCGATGACGTGCGCGTTGGCACTGACCTTGAGCAGCGAGGTGTCGACGCCGCGGGTCTCGAGCCCCTCGATCTCCTCGAACAGCACGTTGAGGTCGACCACGACGCCGTTGCCGATGACCGGCGTGCACCCCGGTGTGAGGATGCCGCTGGGCAGCAGGTGGAGGGCGTACTTCTGCTGGGTCTCCCCCGCCCCGATGACGACCGTGTGGCCGGCGTTGTTGCCGCCGTTGAACTTCACGACGTAGTCGACGCGGCTCCCGAGGACGTCGGTGGCCTTGCCCTTGCCCTCGTCACCCCACTGGGCACCGATGATCGCGATGGCTGGCACGTGTCCTAACTGTAGGGTCAATCGCGATGGACCCCCTCCTCGTGATCAGCAACGCGGACGCCGGGCCGGCAGACGAGGAGTCCCTGCAGGCGGCGTTGGCGCTCCTGCGGACGCACGCCGACGTCGAGGTCCAGGCGACGTCCAACCCGGGCGAGCTCAACGGCGCCCTGCACCGGGCCGGGTCGCGACGCATCGTCGTCGCCGGCGGGGACGGCAGCCTGCACGCAGTGGTCACCACGCTCTACCGGCGCAACGAGCTCAAGAACGCGGTGCTCGGCATCCTGCCGCTGGGGACCGGCAACGACTTCGCCCGGGCCAACGACATCCCGCTCGACGTCGAGGAGGCCGCCCAGGTCCTGGTCGACGGCGCGCCGCGGGCGATGGACCTCATCGTGGACGAGGTCGGCGAGATCGTGGTCAACAACGTGCACGCGGGAGCCGGCGCCCAGGCCGGGCGGTACGGCGCGCGGTGGAAGGACCGGCTGCACGCGGTCGGCGTCGGCAAGCTCAACCTGGGCAAGCTGGGCTACCCCCTCGGCGCGGCGATGGCGGCGGTCAAGCCGCCGTTCATCCGCGTGGCCGTGGAGGTCGACGGCGAGGTGGTCGTCGACATGGACAAGCCGATCCTCATGGTCGCCGTGGGCAACGGCTCGCAGGTCGGCGGCGGCACCGAGCTCACGCCGCACGCCGACCCGGGCAACGGCACGGTCGACGTGATGGTGTCGCGCGCCATCGGCCCGCTGGCCCGGTTCGGCTACGGCGCCAAGCTGCTGACCGGCCGCCACCCCGAACGCGACGACGTCATCTACCTCCGCGGGACCACCGTCTCGGTGTCCGGCGAGGAGTTCTGGTGCTCGGCCGACGGCGAGATCTACGGCCCCGAGCGGCACCGCACCTGGCGGGTCGAGCCCGCGGCGTACTCCCTCGTCGTGCCCCGGTAGCGTTTCCGGGTGCCCACGAAGCAGGACGGCGAGCCCCACGACTGGGTGACGCGCGCCGCCGACGACGCGGTGAGGCATGCCGGCGAGGGCGCCGAGATCGTCACGGTCTCCTCCGGCGCGAGCCCGTCCGGCCGGGTGCACCTCGGCAACCTGCGTGAGTTCCTGACCGTGCACTTCGTCGCCGAGGAGCTGCGCCGCCGCGGCGTCAACACCCGGCACCTGCACGTGTGGGACGACTTCGACCGGTTCCGCAAGGTCCCTGTGGGCGTCGACCCGTCCTGGAGCGACCACATCGGCCGTCCGCTCTCGGCGGTCCCCGACCCGGAGGGCTGCCACGACTCCTGGGCCGAGCACTTCAAGGCACCCCTGCGCGACGCGCTGCACGCCATGGGCGTCGACATGGAGGAGATCTCGCAGACCGAGCGCTACCGAGCCGGCCACTACCGCGACCCCGTGCTCACCGCCGTCCGCGAGCGGCACCGGATCGAGTCGGTGCTGGCGAAGCACCGCACCAAGGCCGTCGAGCTGGAGTCGGCGGACGACGACGACACCGCGGATACCGCGGCCGGCGACCTCGCCCGCTTCCCCTACAAGCCCTACTGCCGCGACTGCGGCCGCGACACCGTCACCCTGACGTCCTACGACGAGGAGACCACCGACCTCGGCTACACCTGCGACGTCACGGGCTACCAGGGCGTCACCAACCTGACGACCGACTTCGAGGGCAAGCTCGTCTGGAAGGTCGACTGGCCGATGCGGTGGGCGGTCGAGCACGTCGACTTCGAGCCGGCCGGCATGGACCACGCCACCCCGGGCTCGTCGTTCACGGTCGGTCACGAGCTGGTCGAGAGCATCTACGGGATGCCCCGGCCGGCGTGGTTCGGCTACGGCTTCGTGGGCTTCGCCGGCGTCCAGAAGATGTCGTCGTCGGCGGGCGGGGCGCCCACCGCCGAGGACGCGCTGCGGATCCTCGAGGCGCCGATCCTGCGGTGGCTCTACGTGCGGCGCAACCCGCGGCAGGCCTTCAACATCGACTTCGGCGCCGAGGTCGTCCGGCTCTACGACGAGTGGGACGCGCTCGGCCGCAAGGCGCAGGACCCCGCGAAGCGGGACGCGCAGGTCCTCGCCTACGAGCGGGCGACGTCCACGTCGACCGCCGGCGTCCTGCCCACCGCGCCCGTCGTCGTCCCGTTCCGGCTGCTGTCCTCGGTCGCCGACGTCACCGCGGGCTCGGCGGAGCAGATCAGCCGGATCGTGGAGCACGCCGGCCACCCGCACGGCTCGGTGGCGGACCTCCAGCCACGCCTCGACAAGGCGATGGCCTGGACCTCCGAGTTCGTCCCGGAGTCCGACCGGACGACGGTGCGTGACGCCCCCGACACCGAGACCCTCGCGGCCCTCGGTCCGCAGCAGCGGGAGTGGATCGGGCTGCTGCTCCAGCACCTCCCCGACGAGCCGGACCTCGAGCCCCTGACGGCCGTGGTCTACGGGGTGCCGAAGCTCGCCCGCGGCATGGCGCTGGACGACAAGCCGACCGACGAGGTCAAGGCCGACCAGAAGGAGTTCTTCGCGCTCCTCTACCAGCTGCTCGTCGACGCCGAGCGCGGGCCGCGGCTGCCGACGCTGATCCTGGCGCTGGGATCGGAACGCGTGCGGGACCTGCTGACGCTGCCGGAGTAGCCACGGGCCGGTCGTCTCCGGCTGCCAGCGCACCCGTCGGTCGAGGAGGCGCGCCAGCGCCGTCTCGAGACCTCGCACGCTGTGGCTGGGACCTGACCATCTCGGCTGGCGGGCCGATCTGCGGGCTGGGCGTGGTGCCCGCGCGCGTAGCAGGCCGACGCTCAGCGGCAGGGCTCCGCCCCGCCGCCCGCATGCGCGGGCACCACACCTGTC
>NZ_JAEMSS010000190.1:0-3689 GCF_016462705.1 Nocardioides sp.
CGACTGGCGCGCCATATCGAAGTCTGTCAATATCGACGTGTGTCGATGTCTGGGTCGTCGGGGTTGTCGGGGTCGTCGGGGTCCCTGGCCAGCTGCGTACCGCTGGCCCGCGAGCCCATCACCTCCGACCAGGCGGTCGGGGTGGTGCCGATGCTCAAGGCCCTCGCCGACCCGACCCGGCTCCGGCTGCTGTCGCTGGTGCTCTCCCACGAGGGCGGCGAGGCCTGCGTCTGCGACCTGCTGCCGCACTTCGACCTGGCCCAGCCGACCATCAGCCACCACCTCAAGGTCCTGCACGAGGCCGGTCTGGTGGACCGCGAGAAGCGCGGCACCTGGGTCTACTACCTCGCGCGTCCCGAGGCGATGGCCGCGCTGGGCAGCATCTTCGTGCTGCCGGTCGGTCAGGAGCGACCGTGAGCGACACCGTCCGCGACGTGGACGACCCGGTCCTCCAGCGCCTCTCGAGACTCGACCGGTTCCTGCCGCTGTGGATCGGCGTCGCGATGGTCGCGGGGCTGCTCCTGGGTCGTCTGGTCGACGGCCTCGACGACGCCCTGGCCTCGGTCGAGGTCGGCTCGGTGTCCCTGCCGATCGCGGTCGGGCTGCTCGTGATGATGTACCCGGTCCTGGCCAAGGTCCGCTACGACGAGCTCGGGCACGTCACCGGCGACCGGCGCCTGCTGGGCGCCTCCATCGTCCTCAACTGGGTGCTGGGCCCGGCGTTGATGTTCGCGCTGGCCTGGCTGCTGCTGCCGGACCTGCCGGAGTTCCGCACCGGGCTCATCATCGTCGGCCTGGCCCGCTGCATCGCCATGGTCCTGATCTGGAACGACCTGGCGTGCGGGGACCGGGAGGCGGCCGCGATCCTGGTCGCCCTCAACGCGGTCTTCCAGATCCTCGCCTTCGCCGTGCTCGGCTACTTCTACCTCGAGACCCTGCCCGGCTGGCTGGGCCTGGACCAGACCGGCCTCGAGGTCTCGATGTGGGAGATCGCCAAGTCGGTGCTGGTCTTCCTCGGCATCCCGCTGCTGGCCGGGTTCCTCACCCGCACGTGGGGCGAGCGGACCAAGGGCCGGGAGTGGTACGAGACCCGCCTGCTGCCGCGGCTCGGGCCGTTCGCGCTGTACGGCCTGTTGTTCACCATCGTCCTGCTCTTCGCGCTCCAGGGCGACACCATCACCAACCAACCGCTCGACGTCGTCCGGATCGCGCTCCCGCTGCTGGCGTACTTCGTCATCATGTGGGGCGGCTCGATGCTGCTGACCCGTGCGATGGGCTTCGACTACCAGCGCGCCACGGCCGTCTCGTTCACCGCGGCCGGCAACAACTTCGAGCTCGCCATCGCGGTGGCGATCGGGGTGTTCGGGGTCGCATCCGGGCAGGCCCTCGCCGGCGTCGTCGGCCCGCTGATCGAGGTCCCCGTCCTGGTGGGACTCGTCTACGTGAGCCTCTGGGCGCGCCGCTTCTTCCCTACGATCGGAGCACAGTCATGAGCACAGGCGTGAGTGACGACCACGTACCCCAGGTGGTCTTCGTCTGCCGCGCGAACGGCGGCCGGTCGGTCGCCTCCCGGTTGCTGACCGAGCACTACGCCCGCGGCCGGGTCGTCGCGGTGTCGGGAGGCACCGAGCCCGGCGAGCACATCCACCCCGAGGTCGCGAAGGTCCTGGAGGGGCTCGGCCTCGACACCAGCCGGGAGACCCCGGAGCTGATCACCGTCGAGACCGTCGCGGCCAGCGACGTCGCGATCACCATGGGGTGCGGCGACAACTGCCCCTGGTCACCGACCACCCGGATGGTGGACTGGCCGCTGGACGACCCGAAGGGCCAGGACGACGCCACCGTGCGGCGGATCGTCGCCGACATCGACACCCGGGTCCGGGCGCTGCTCCTCGAGCTCGTCCCGGACATCGAGCTGCCGCCCTCGGTGGTCGTGCCCGGGTGATCGTGCCCGGGTGAGGGACGCGCACGGCAGGCCCTAGGCTCGGCCGCATGGCAGGTGACCCGGAAGCGGCGTTGGACCCGGCCACCGTGCACGCGGTGTTCAAGGCCTACGACGTGCGGGGCCTGGCCCCGGAGCAGATCGACCCCGCCCTGGCCCGTGCGACCGGTCGCGCGCACACCCAGGTGACGGGCGCGGCGACGGTCGTCGTCGGGCACGACATGCGCCCGACGTCGCCGGCGCTGGCGGCGGCCTTCGCGGAGGGTGCCACCGAGGCCGGGGCCGACGTGGTCATGATCGGGCTCGCCTCCACCGACCAGCTCTACTTCGCCTCCGGTCACCTCGGACTGCCGGGCGCCATGTTCACGGCCAGCCACAACCCGGCGGCCTACAACGGCATCAAGCTGTGCCGGGCCGACGCCGTACCGATCGGGATGGAGTCGGGGCTGGCCGAGATCCGCGACCTGGCCCTCTCGCCCCGCCCGGTGCCGGGCCCGCGCGGCACGATCAGCGAGCGCGACCTGCTCGCCGACTACGCCGGCCACCTGCACTCCCTCGCCCCCGTGCGGGGGCGCTCGCTCACCGTCGTGGCCGACGCGGGCAACGGGATGGCCGGTCACACCGCCCCGGCCGTCTTCGCCCTCCTCGGCGACCAGGTGCGGCTGGTGCCGATGTACTTCGAGCTGGACGGGACCTTCCCGAACCACGAGGCCAACCCGATCGAGCCGCACAACCTGCGTGACCTGCAGGCGGCGGTGCTGGCCGAGGGAGCCGACGTCGGCCTCGCCTTCGACGGGGACGCCGACCGCTGCTTCCTCGTGGACGAGCGCGGCGAGGCCGTCTCGCCGTCGGCGCTGACGGCGCTCATCGCGGCCCGCGAGCTCGCCAAGGAGCCGGGCGCGACCGTGATCCACAACCTGATCACCAGCCGGGCGGTGCCGGAGCTGGTCACCCGGCTCGGCGGCACGCCGGTCCGGACCCGGGTGGGCCACTCCTTCATCAAGGCGACCATGGCCGAGACCGACGCCATCTTCGGCGGCGAGCACAGCGGCCACTTCTACTTCCGCGACTTCTGGCGCGCCGACTCGGGGATGCTCGCGGCGCTGCACGCGCTGGCCGCGCTCGCCGAGACCGACGTCCCGCTCTCGGAGCTGCTGGCGACCTACGACCCCTACCCGGTCAGCGGCGAGATCAACTCCGAGGTCGCGGACCCGCGGGCCGTCATCGACGCGGTCGAGGCGGCGTACGCCGGCCAGGACGGCGTCGACGTGGACCGGCTCGACGGCCTGAGCGTGGCCCACCGCGACTGGGCCTTCAACGTGCGGCCGTCCAACACCGAGCCGCTGCTGCGGCTCAACGCCGAGGGCCGCGACGCCGCGACCATGACCCGGGTGCGCGACGACGTGCTCGAGCTGATCCGAAGGGAAGGATCCTGAGATGACCCCGCCGGTACACCTCTCCGAGGAGCTCCTCGCCGTCATCGTCTGCCCCGCCTGCCACGGGGACCTCACCGTGGTCGACGGAGCCGCCGAGGGCGAGGGCGAGCTGGTCTGCCAGGGCTGTGGGCTGGTCTACCCGGTCCGGGACGACATCCCGGTGCTGCTGGTCGACGAGGCGCGCAGGCCCGACTGAATGGCCCGGCGATGAGCACCTGGTTCGACGAGTCGCGGCTCGACGACGAGACCGTCCTGGCCGCGGCCGACCCGCGGCTGCGGCGGCTCGCCGAGTCCGGCGCGCGGGTGCGGCT
>NZ_JAEMSS010000190.1:3699-7580 GCF_016462705.1 Nocardioides sp.
GGCGAGCGAGGCGGCGACCGCCATCGCCGACGCCGTCGAGCGCGGCCGTGAGCTGGCCCGACCGCGCGCGGTCATCGCCGCCGGGCCGGACTCTCGGCTGCTGCGCGCGGTGCTCGAGCCGTGGTGCCCGGTCCCGTTCGTGGCCTGGCCCAACCCGGCCCTGCCCGGCTGGGCGGGGAGCCTCGACCTGGTCGTCGTCCTGGCGCCGGACGGCTCCGACGTCGGGACCGCCTCCGCCGTCGCCGAGGGCGTCCGCCGGGGCTGCCAGGTCGTGGTGGCCTGCCCCCCGAGCTCGATGGTCGCCGAGCACGCCGCGGGCCGCTGGAGCACGATCCTGCCCACCGAGGCCGGCGACCCGCTCGCCACCGCGGTCGTGATGCTGTCCTATCTCGACCAGGTGTCGCTCGGGCCCGCGGCGGACGCGGAACAGGTCGCGCAGGCGCTCGACGACGTCGCCATCGCCAGCTCCCCGCACCGGGACCTGGCCGTCAACCCGGCCAAGATGCTCGCCATCGCCCTGGCCGACACCAACCCGCTGGTCTGGGGTGGGTCGGTGCTCGCCGCGCGGGCCGCCCGCAGGGTCGCCGAGTCGGTCCGCCGGGCCAGCGGGCGAACCGCCCTGGCCGGTGACGCCGAGCACCTGTTGCCGGTCATCGAGGCCGCCCGCCCGCGGGACGTCTTCGACGACCCCTTCGCCGACAGCCTCGGCAGTCCGTCCGAGCTGCGGCCGATGCTCCTCGTGCTGGACGACGGCGCCGAGGAGCCCGTGGTGCGCGAGCAGCGCGGCCGCCTCCAGGCGGCCGCGGCGGCGCGCGGCGTACGGGTCGAGACCGTGGTGGCCGAGGCGCCCACCGAGGTCGCCCGCTACGCGTCGCTGCTGCTGAGCGGCACCTACGCCGCGGCCTACCTCGGGATCGGGCTCGTCGAGGAGGGTTGAGGGTCCGCTCGGGCGGGTAGTACCCCGCCGTGGTGAGAGATCCGTGGCTCGACAACGCCAAGATGGCGCTGGTGACCCTCGTGGTCCTCGGCCACGCCTGGACGCTGCTTCCGCAGGGCGCCGTCAACGAGGTCCTCTACGACGCCCTCTACGCCTGGCACGTCCCGGCCTTCGTGTTCGTCACCGGCTACCTGTCCCGGTCGTTCGCCTACACCTCGACCCGGATGCGCCAGCTCCTGAGCACCGTCGTCGTGCCCTACCTCATCTTCGAGGGCCTGCTCGCCCTGTTCCGGGTGCATGTCGGCGGAGAGAACCTCGAGCGGCTGTTCCAGAACCCGCACTGGCCCATGTGGTACCTCGCCGCCCTCTTCTTCTGGCGGCTGCTGACGCCGCCGTTCCGCCGGCTGCCCGCCGGGGTCGCCGTGGCGGTCGCGGTGGCCACCAGCCTGGTCGCCGGGGTGTGGGCGGGGGACACCTTCGACGCCGCCCGGGTCCTCGGTCTGCTGCCGTTCTTCGTGCTCGGCCTGCACGCGACCCCGGAGCGGCTGGCCGCGGTCTTCGACGCCGGGCGACGCCGCTGGGCGGTGGTCGCGCTGCTCGCGATCGGCGTCCTCGCCATCTGGACCGACCGGCTGGCGACCACCGAGTGGCTCTACTACCGGGCCCGGTACGCCGAGCTCGACGTCAGCGACACCCGAGCCCTGCTGACCCGTGCCGGCGTGATGGCCGTGGGCCTGGTCGGCGCCTGGGCGTTCCTCACCCTCGTGCCCCGGGTCGGCGGCTGGTTCACCCGGATGGGCGCCTTCACGCTGGTCGTCTACCTGGTCCACGGCTTCTTCGTGCTCGGTGCCGAGTACGCCGGCGTGCCCACCTGGGCGGGGGCGCACCCGGTGCTCGGCTTCGTCACCGTCAGCGCCGCGGCTGTCGGTCTCGCCCTGCTGCTCGCGTGGCGGCCGCTCGCGTCCCGGCTGCAGCACCTCGTCGACCCGTTCGCCCTGGCCGAGCGCGAGGTCCGCAAGGCCGTCGACGTGACGGTCGCCCAGCAGGACGTCGGGGTGGGCCAGCACTTCGACGAGGAGGTGCCCGCTAACCTTCCCGCCATGGCCGGGACGCAGGAGACGAGGCAGTGAGCGCAGGCCTCTTCGGCCTGCTGGACGACATCGCCGCCCTCGCGCGACTCGCCGCCGCCTCGGTCGACGACGTCGGCGCGGCAGCCGGCCGGGCCAGTGCCAAGGCCGCCGGGGTCGTGGTCGACGACACGGCCGTCACCCCGCAGTACGTCCAGAACGTCGCCGCCAAGCGCGAGCTGCCGATCATCTGGAGGATCGCCCGCGGGTCGTTCCGCAACAAGCTCCTGTTCATCCTCCCGGCGGCCCTGGTGCTCAGCCAGTGGTTCGACTGGGCCCTGACACCGCTGCTCATGTGCGGCGGCACCTACCTCTGCTACGAGGGGGCCCACAAGGTCTGGGGCCGGATCCGTGGCCACGAGGAGCACGCGCCGGTCGCGACCGAGAGCGGCGAGCTCGGCGCGGAGCACGAGAGCTCGATGGTGTCGGGCGCGATCCGCACCGACTTCATCCTGTCGGCGGAGATCATGGTCATCGCCCTCAACGAGGTGGCCGGCGAGTCCTTCCTGCCCCGCGCGATCATCCTGGCCGTCGTCGCGGTCGGCATCACCGCGCTGGTCTACGGCGTGGTCGCACTGATCGTGAAGATGGACGACGTGGGCCTGGCGCTCAGCCAGCGCAAGTCCGAGCTCGCGCAGCGGGTCGGGGTCGCCATGGTCAAAGCCATGCCCGGCCTGCTGAGCGTCATCTCGACCGTCGGCGTCGCCGCCATGCTGTGGGTCGGTGGCCACATCATCCTGGTGGGACTGGACGACCTCGGCTGGCACTGGCTCTACGACGTGGTCCACCACTGGGAGGAGGACGTCGACCACTGGTTCGACGGGAGCCTCGCGGCGATCGGCGGGGCCGCGGCCTGGCTCGTCAACACCCTGGCCTCGGCGGTCCTCGGCCTCCTGGTGGGCGCCGTGGCGCTCGTGGTGATGCACCTGGTCCCCGGTCGGGCCAAGGCCCAGCACTGACCCAGGCACGCGGGTTGCCGAGGATTCCTGATCCCGGCGGCCGACGTCCTACGCTCTTCCGGTCAGCGTGGGGAGATCCCGTCAACGTGCAGATGCGCGACGCAGACCTGACGCCACCGTCACAAGGAGACTTACCAGATGGACTTCAAGGTCGCCGACCTCACCCTGGCCGACTACGGCCGCACCGAGATCTCTCTCGCCGAGCACGAGATGCCCGGCCTGATGGCCATGCGTGAGCGCTACGGCGACTCCAAGCCGCTCGCCGGGGCCCGGATCGCCGGCTCCCTGCACATGACCATCCAGACCGCCGTCCTCATCGAGACGCTGGTCGCCCTGGGCGCCGAGGTCCGCTGGGCCTCCTGCAACATCTTCTCGACCCAGGACCACGCGGCCGCGGCCGTCGCCGTCGGCCCCGACGGCACCGCCGAGAACCCCGCCGGCGTTCCCGTCTTCGCCTGGAAGGGCGAGACGCTGGAGGAGTACTGGTGGTGCACCCAGCAGATCCTCATGTGGCCCGACGCCGCCGACGGCTCGAAGCGGTTCGCCAACATGATCCTCGACGACGGCGGCGACGCCACCCTGCTCGTCCACCTCGGTGTCGAGATGGAGAAGACCGGGGTCGCGCCGGACCCGGCCACGGCGAAGAGCCACGAGCAGAAGATCATCTTCGACGTCCTCAACGCCTCCCTGGCCGAGACCAACGAGCGCTGGACCCCCATCGCCGGTGAGATCAAGGGCGTCACCGAGGAGACCACGACCGGCGTGCTCCGCCTCTACGACATGATGAAGGAAGGCTCGCTGCTCTTCCCGGCCATCAACGTCAACGACTCGGTCACCAAGTCCAAGTTCGACAACAAG
>NZ_JAEMSS010000034.1 GCF_016462705.1 Nocardioides sp.
CTTGCCGTCGCGGATCTTGTCGGCGACGTCGGGGTTGGCCGCGATCGCGTTGTCGACGGCCGTCGACAGTGCGCCGTCGTCGGAGACGATGGCGAGCCCGCGGGCGGCGACGATCTCCTCCGGCGTGCCCTCACCGGCGAACAGCCCGTCGAACACCTGCCGGGCCAGCTTGTCGTTGAGGGTCCCCTCATCGACCAGCGCCTGCACCGCGGCCACCTGGGCCGGCGTCACGGGCAGCTCGGCGATCTCGACGCCCTGCTCGTTGGCACGCCGGGCGAGCTCGCCGAGCCACCACTTGCGCGCCGTCTGCGGCGACGTACCCGCGGCGACCGTCTCCTCGATCAGGGACAGCGCCCCGGCGCCGATCGTGTCCCGCATGTCGAGGTCGCTGAAGCCCCACTCCGCCTGGAGCCGGGCCCGCCGCTCGGTGGGGTTCTCCGGCAGCGTGCCGCGCAGCTCCTCGACCCAGTCCCGTGACGGCGCCACGGGGACAAGGTCGGGCTCGGGGAAGTAGCGGTAGTCGTCGGCGTCCGACTTCTCCCGGCCGCTGGTCGTCACGCCGGTGTCCTCGTGCCAGTGGCGGGTCTCCTGGAGGATCGAGCCGCCGGAGGACAGGACCGCGCCGTGCCGCTGCATCTCGTAGCGGACCGCGCGCTCGACGGACCGGAACGAGTTCACGTTCTTGGTCTCGGTGCGGGTGCCCAGCACGCCGGAGCCCTGGGGGGCCAGCGACAGGTTGACGTCCGCGCGCAGGTTGCCCTGGTCCATCCGGGCCTCGGAGACGCCCAGCGCGACGATCAGGTCGCGGAGCTGGCTGACGTAGGCGCGGGCCACCTCCGGCGCCCTCTCCCCCGCCCCGGTGATCGGCCTGGTCACGATCTCGATGAGCGGGATCCCGGCCCGGTTGTAGTCGACCAGCGAGTAGTCGGCGCCGTGGATCCGGCCGGTCGCGCCGCCCATGTGGGTCGACTTGCCGGTGTCCTCCTCCATGTGGGCGCGCTCGATCTCGACCCGGAAGGTCTCGCCGTCCCCGTCGTCGGCCAGAGTGACGTCCATGTAGCCGTCGAAGGCGATCGGCTCGTCGTACTGGGACGTCTGGAAGTTCTTCGGCATGTCCGGGTAGAAGTAGTTCTTCCGGGCGAACCGGCACCACTCGGCGATCTCGCAGTTGAGCGCCAGCCCGATCCGGATCGCCGACTCGACGGCCTTGCGGTTGACGACGGGCATCGCGCCGGGCAGCCCGAGGCAGGTCGGGCAGACGTGGCTGTTGGGCTCGCCACCGAAGACCGCCGGGCAGCCGCAGAACATCTTGGTGTTGGTGTTCAGCTCCACGTGGACCTCGAGCCCGAGGGCCGGGTCGTACGCCGCGAGGACGTCCTCCCACGGCATCAGGGCGTCGCCGGTGCTGGCGGTCGTGGTCACGCGGTCCCTCCTAGTGCTGGAGCCCGGTCGAGCAACGGGCCGCCCCAGCGGTCGAGCAGCAGCGCCTCGAGCGCGGCGCCGACCCGGTAGCAGCGGTCGTCGGCCAAGGCAGGCGCCAGCACCTGGAAGCCGGCCGGGAGCCCGTCCTCGTCGGCCAGCCCGCTCGGCACCGAGATGCCGGGCACCCCGGACAGGTTGGCCGGGATGGTGGCGAGGTCGTTGAGGTACATCGCGATCGGGTCGTCGAGCTTCTCGCCGAGCTTGAACGCGGTGGTCGGCGCGGTCGGCGACACCAGCACGTCGGCCTGCTCGAACGCGGCCGTGAAGTCCCGGGAGATCAGCGTCCGCACCTTCTGGGCCTGGCCGTAGTAGGCGTCGTAGTAGCCGCTGGACAGCGCGTAGGTGCCGAGGATGATCCGGCGCTTGACCTCGTCGCCGAACCCGGCCTCGCGGGTGGCCCGCATGACGTCCTCGGCCGACGGTGCCTCGATGCCCTCGGGAAGGACCCGCAGCCCGTAGCGCATCGCGTCGAACTTCGCGAGGTTGCTGGACGCCTCGGCCGGGAGGATCAGGTAGTAGGTGGCCAGCGCGTGCACGAAGTGCGGGCAGCTCACCTCGACCACCTCGGCGCCGGCGCCGACGAGCAGCTCGACCGACTCCTCGAAGCGGGCCTGGACCCCGGCCTGGTAGCCCTCGCCGCCGAGCTCCTTGACCACGCCGATCCGGACACCGCGCAGGTCGGCGTCCGCACCCTGGCGGGCCGCGTCGACCAGTGCGCCGACCGGCTGGTCGACCGAGGTCGAGTCGCGGGGGTCGTGGCCGCCGATCACCTCGTGCAGCAGGGCGGCGTCGAGCACGGTGCGGGTGACCGGGCCGACCTGGTCGAGGGAGTTGGCCAGGGCGACGAGGCCGTAGCGGGACACCCCGCCGTACGTCGGCTTCACCCCGACCGTGCCGGTCACGGCCCCGGGCTGGCGGATCGACCCCCCGGTGTCGGTGCCCAGCGCCAGCGGCGCCTGGAACGAGGCGACCGCGGCGGCGGAGCCACCGCCGGAACCGCCGGGGATCCGGCCGAGGTCCCAGGGGTTGTGCGTGGGACCGTACGCCGAGTGCTCGGTCGAGGAGCCCATCGCGAACTCGTCCATGTTGGTCTTGCCGAGGATCGGCAGGCCGGCCTCGCGCAGCCGCGTGACCACCGTGGCGTCGTACGGCGGCACCCAGCCCTCGAGGATCCGGGAGCCGCACGTGGTCGGCAGGCCCTTGGTGGTGAGCACGTCCTTGACCGCGATCGGCACGCCGTCCAGCAGCGACGCCGGGTCGCCGGCCGCGCGCCGGGCGTCGGACTCGGCGGCCTGGGCGAGCGCGCCGTCCGCGTCGACGTGCAGGAACGCGTGCACCTCGCCGTCGACCTCCGCGATCCGGTCCAGCGACGCCTGGGTCAGCTCGACCGAGGTGGTCTCGCCGGCGGCGAGGTCGGCGGCGAGCTCGGCCGCGGACCTCCGCATGCGACTCACTGCTCGTCGCCCAGGATCCGCGGGACCAGGAATCGCTGCTGCTCCTGCTCGGGTGCCCCGGAGAGCGCCTCCTCCGGAGTCAGGCTCGGCACGACGACGTCCTCGCGGAAGACGTTGGTCAACGGCAGCGCGTGCGACGTCGGCGGCACGTCGGCGTCGGACACCTCCTGGATGGAGGCGACCGACTCGAGGATCACCGACAGCTGGGGTGCGAGGTGGTCGAGCTCGGCGTCGGTCAGGTCGATCCGGGCCAGCGTCGCGAGGTGCGCGAGCTCGTCCCGGGTGATCTCAGCCATGACAGTGATCCTAGGAGGGTGTCGGGGCGGGGTCCGCGGTGCCCTGATGCACGTCGAGACGCAGCAGCCGGCTGGTGAGGTCGACCGCCGGGCCGAGCGCCACGATCACGGCGATGGTGCCCAGGCCGATGGTCGCCCCGAGCAGCCACCCGACGAGTGCCCCGCCGCCCTGGACCAGGCTGTAGCTCCACTTGAACGGGACCGGCGGGTCCCAGGCCAGCGCGGCCGACTCCGCCGGGCCGGCACCGGTGTTGGCGCCCAGATAGAGGGCGATCCCCAGCGCCACCACCGGCAGCGCGGCGGCGAGCAGCGCGAACCGCCAGCCGAGCCCGTCCGGCGTGTCGAGCAGGTCGATCAGGAACGACACGGTCCACCCGACGACCACGACCTGGACCAGCGTGCCCAGGCCCGGGAAGAACCGGCGGAGCGCCGCCGCCAGCAGGAACAGCAGGCTGATCAGCGCGTTGGCCACCAGGAACGACATCCCGGTGCCGATGGACACGCCGTTGACGAGGGTGGAGAAGCCGTCGGAGCCGAGGTCGGCGGTGAGCAGCATCGCGACGCCGATACCGAGCACGACGCAGCCGAGCACGAGCAGGGCGACCTGGCGCGGAGGGTAGGGAAAGGTCATCACGGTCATCGTCCCAGGTGACCGCCTGATGCCCGCGATCGCCGGCGCCGGCCGAGCCGGCGACCGCGTCAGTAGGTGCCGAGGTACTTCTTCGGGGTGCCCGGCGCCGGTTGCCGCTCGACTGTGACCGAGCCCATCAGCGCGACTCCTCGCAGCCGGACGACCGGCGAGTCGGGCCCGAGCTCGGCGGGCGTCTTGTCCTTCGCCAGGCTGTAGTCGCCCATGATCGGGGTGCCGTCCACGACGACGTGCAGGTGCGCCGGGACGATCACCTTGACCTCGCCCATGACGGCGTTGGCGGTGATCGTGGTCTCGTGGGCCGACAGCTGCGCCTGCCGGAGGTCGATCAGGACGCTGCCCATGAGGGCGAAGGCGGTGTGCCTCTCGGGGATCGACCACACGCCCTGTCGCTTGCAGTCGCCCATGATCGCGGTGGACGAGTTGTGCCCGACCGCCGGCACCGGCGGCGGCGTACGTCGCGCCGGCGCACCCACGTGCGGAGCCCCGACTCCGGGGGCCTGCAGGTCGAGCGTGATCGGCACCAGCTCGGCGTACGTCTTCGCCGCCCAGGTCAGCTCCAGCCGCTCCTCGAGCTCGTCGAGGTCGAGCCGCCCCTCACCGGCGGCTTCGCGCAGCAGCTCGGTGACGCGGTGCCGGTCGGCGTCGGAGATGCGCAGCTGCGCGGGGTCGTGCTGCGGGCGGTTCTCGATCTCCCCCATGGCCGCCAGACTAGGCCCTGTTGCTTGTTCATGTTCCTTGTCGATTTCCCGTCACCAGCGGCGACGGGGTGGTGACCGAGCCCCGAGCCGCGGGGCCGTACGAGAGAGGCAGCACCCATGAAGTACGTCCTGATGTTCACCTCCAACACCGACCTCGACGCGACGATCAACAAGGAGACGCTGGAGGCCGACTACAAGAAGATCTACGAGTGGTTCACGACCCACGCCGACAAGTTCGCCGACGGGGGTGCTGAGCTGCTCGGCGTCGAGACCTCCACGACCGTCAAGCACGGAGACGCCGGGGCGGTGGTCGTCGACGGCCCGTTCAACGAGGCGAAGGAGGTCATCGGCGGGTTCTCGATCATCGACGTCCCCGACATGGACGCCGCCGTGGCGCTGACCAAGAGCTGGCCGCTCCTGGAGCGCCCGGGCAACGCCGTCGAGATCCGGCCGATGGTCGAGGACTACTCCCAGTTCGAGCAGTGACCTCTCCCGGATGACGTGTCGATGACCAGCACGGACCGCCTCCTCGCGCAGACCCTGCGCGAGGAGGCAGGTCCGCTGGTCGCGTCGCTGTCCCGCCGGTTCGGCGACTTCGACGTCGCGGAGGAGGCCGTGCAGAGCGCCGTCGCCGAGGCACTGACGTCCTGGCGCCGCGACGGCCCGCCCAGCCGGCCGGCCGCCTGGTTGCACACCGCGGCGAGCCGCAACGCCATGGACGCCCTCCGCCGGCGCGACCGGCAACGGGCCCTGGCCACACGCGTCGACCCCCCTGCCGAGCCGAGGACCGGCACGGACGACCGGCTCGCCCTGCTCTTCGCCTGCTGCCACCCGGCCCTCGCCCCGGAGGCCCGGCTCGCCCTGACCCTGCGTGCGGTGGTCGGTCTCACCACCCCCCAGATCGCGCGCGCCTTCCTGGTCAACGAGACGACACTGGCGCAGCGGATCGTCAGGGCCAAGCGCAAGATCGTCTCGGCGAACATCGCGCTCACGGTCCCTCCCGACAGGGAGCTGACGGAACGGTTGACCGACGTCCTGGCCGTCGTCTACGTGATGTTCAACGAGGGCTTCGTGTCCTCCTCCGGTCCCACCCAGGACCGTGACCTGGCCGCCGACGCCGTGTGGCTGGCCGGGGTGGTCGCGACCTCACTCCCCCGCGAGGCCGAGGCGTGGGGGCTCGCCGCCCTGCTGACCCTGCAGCACGCCAGGAGCAGCGCCCGCTTCGACGAGGCCGGTGGACTGGTGCTGCTGCGCGACCAGGACCGGTCGCTCTGGGACGGCGACGCCATCGCGGAGGGTGACCGGCTGCTCGAGCGGGCCGCGGCCCTGCGCAGCCCCGGGCGGTACCAGCTCCAGGCCGCGATCGCCGCCGTGCACGCGACCGCCCCCTCGTGGGCCGACACCGACTGGCTCCAGATCGTCACGCTCTACGAGCTGCTGCTCGAGCACGACCCGTCGCCGGTCACCCGGCTCAACCGCGCCGTCGCCGTCGCCCAGCTCGGCCGCCGCCAGGCCGAGGCGGCGCTGGCCGACGTCGAGGCGCTGGCCGAGCCACTGGCGGCGTACCACCTCTTCCACGCGGCCCGCGCCGAGCTGCTCACCTCGCTCGGTCGTGACGCGGAGGCGGCGCGGGCCAACCGGCAGGCGCTGGCGCTGACCTCGAACGACGCCGAGCGACGTCTGCTCACCCAGCGACTGCACTCCCGAGCCCTCGAGGACGGGACCTGACGGGCGTCCCGCTGAGGTCTTCTACGGTCTTGATCGATCGATCGATCAAGACCGTCCGACAACCTCCGACAGAGGCATTGGCTCCGGACGTGGCTCGCACGGTCGCCCAGCGCCTGCTCACAGCCGATCGCGCCTGATGGAACCTCTCGACACGCCGACACAAGATGTGGTCCCACACTCCCGATCGCGATCTACATATGGTGCTCGACGCAGCTGGTTCACGGCGTCAGCCAGGCGTCGTGAGGCAACAGGGAACCCGGTGTGAGTCCGGGACTGCCCCGCAGCGGTGAGTGGGAACGACCGCCGTCAGACGCACTGGATCGACTCCGTCCGATTGTGAGGAGATCTGGGAAGCGACGGCCAGTAGGGATCGAGCTCTGAGCAGCACCGGAGCTCGGTGTGCCCACGAGTCCGAAGACCTGCCAGCGCGCCGCACCCGTCGGGTGCGGTGGTCCGAGGCCTCGTGGGACGGCCGACGGCTGGCACGGCGCGGCCCCTACTACACGCCGTAACGACCGTCTCCTCCCGCGCGACCTCGGACCGTCCCGGACCGATCTCGCGAGGAGAGAGAAATGACGGTCACCGATACACCAGCACGACCCACGATGGGCGTGCGCAAGCGCAACGGCGACACCGAGCCCGTCGACGTCAACAAGATCGTGCGCGCCGTCGACCGGGTCTGCGAGGACCTGGCCGACGTCGACCCGATGCGGGTCGCGACCCGCACCATCAGCGGGCTGTACGACGGCGCCACGACCGCCGAGCTCGACCGGCTGTCGATCCAGACAGCGGCCGAGATGATCGGCGAGGAGCCGCAGTACTCGCGGCTGGCCGCCCGGCTGCTGGCCGGCTACATCGACAAGGAGGTCCGCAACCAGGGCGTCATGTCGTTCAGCCAGTCGGTGTCGCTCGGCCACGCCGAGGGCCTGATCGGCGAGGAGACCGCCCGGTTCGTCAAGGACAACGCCCGCAAGCTCGACTTCGCCGTCGACCCGTCGGCCGACCGGCGGTTCGAGTACTTCGGGCTCCGCACGGTCTACGACCGCTACCTGCTGCGGCACCCCAGCAGCCGACTGGTCGTCGAGACCCCGCAGTACTTCCTGCTCCGGGTGGCCTGCGGCCTCGCCCAGAGCCCGGGCGAGGCGATCGAGTTCTACCGGCTGATGTCTTCGCTGGCCTACCTGCCCAGCAGCCCGACGCTGTTCAACTCCGGGACCCGGCACACCCAGATGTCCTCGTGCTACCTCGTCGACAGCCCGCGCGACGACCTGGACTCGATCTACTCCCGCTACGGACAGGTCGCCAAGCTGTCGAAGTTCGCCGGCGGGATCGGGATCGCGTTCTCGCGGGTGCGGTCCCGCGGCGCCCTGATCCGCGGCACCAACGGTCAGTCCAACGGCATCGTGCCGTTCCTGCGGACCCTGGACTCGTCGGTGGCCGCGGTCAACCAGGGCGGCCGCCGCAAGGGCGCGGCGTGCGTCTACCTGGAGCCGTGGCACCCCGACGTCGAGGAGTTCCTCGAGCTCCGGGACAACACCGGCGAGGACGCCCGGCGCACCCACAACCTCAACCTGGCCAACTGGGTCCCGGACGAGTTCATGCGTCGCGTCGAGGCGGACGCCGACTGGTCGCTCATCGACCCCGACCAGGCTCCCGAGCTGCCCGACCTGTGGGGCGACGCGTTCGACGCGGCGTACCGCCGGGCCGAGGAGGAGGGCCGCGTCGTGCGGACGGTCAAGGCCCGCGACCTCTACGGGAAGATGATGCGGACCCTCGCGCAGACCGGCAACGGCTGGATGACGTTCAAGGACGCCGCCAACCGGACCTGCAACCAGACCAGCGACCCCGTCGTCGGGTCCCCCGGCGGGCCTGTCGTGCACCTCTCCAACCTGTGCACCGAGATCATCGAGGTCTCCTCCGACCACGAGACGGCGGTCTGCAACCTCGGGTCGGTCAACCTCGCCCAGCACCTGACCGCCGACCGGACCGGTGTGGACTGGGACAAGCTGCGACAGACGGTGCGGACCGCGGTGCCGCTGCTCGACCGGGTCATCGACGTCAACTACTACCCGAGCGCCGAGTCGGCGGCGTCCAACCCGCGCTGGCGCCCGGTGGGCCTGGGCCTGATGGGGCTGCAGGACGTGCTCTTCGCGCTGCGGCTGCCCTTCGACTCGCCCGAGGCGCGGGACCTGTCGACCCGGATCCAGGAGGAGATCTACCTGACCGCGCTCGAGGTGTCGGCGGGGCTCGCCCAGCGGCACGGCCCGCACCCGGCGTACGCCGAGACCAGGGCCGCACAGGGGGTGCTCCAGCCCGACCACTGGTCGGCCGCGCCCACCCAGCCGGAGCGCTGGGCCGCTGTCCGGGCGACGATCGCCGAGCACGGCCTGCGCAACTCGCTGCTGATCGCGATCGCGCCGACGGCGACCATCGCGTCGATCGCGGGCTGCTACGAGTGCATCGAGCCGCAGGTGTCCAACCTGTTCAAGCGCGAGACGCTCTCCGGGGAGTTCCTCCAGGTCAACGGGGCGCTCACCCGCGAGCTCAAGGCCCGCGGTCTGTGGACACCGGAGGTCCGCGAGGCGATCAAGCGGGCCGAGGGCTCGGTCCAGGGCATCACGGCCCTCCCCGAGGACGTCCGGACCCTGTTCCGGACCGCCTGGGAGCTCCCTCAGAAGGCGCTGATCGACATGGCGGCCGCCCGGTCGGCGTACGTCGACCAGAGCCAGTCGCTCAACCTCTTCATCGCCGGGCCGTCGATCGGCAAGCTCTCGTCGATGTACCTGTACGCGTGGAAGGCGGGACTGAAGACGACCTACTACCTGCGCTCACGGCCGGCCACCCGGATCACCCAGACGACGACCAGCGTCACCGCCCCCACCCAGTCCCAGAGCGACCAGGAAGCCCTTGCCTGCTCGCTCGAGAACCCCGAGAACTGCGAGGCCTGCCAGTGAACACGATGCTCTTGGACCCCGGCATGAACCTGACCCTGCGTCCGATGCGCTACCCGCACTTCTACGACCGATACCGCGACGCGATCAAGAACACCTGGACGGTCGAGGAGGTCGACCTGCACTCCGACCTCAAGGACCTCCAGCGGCTGACCGCCGCCGAGCGGCACCTGGTCTCGCGGCTGGTGGCGTTCTTCGCGACCGGCGACACCATCGTCGCGAACAACCTGGTGCTCAACCTCTACCAGCACATCAACAGCCCCGAGGGCCGGCTCTACCTCTCCCGCCAGCTCTTCGAGGAGGCGGTGCACGTGCAGTTCTACCTGACCCTGCTCGACACCTACGTCACCGACGAGGACGAGCGGCACGAGGCGTTCGCCGCGGTCGAGAACATCCCGTCGATCAAGGCCAAGGCCGACTTCTGCTTCCGCTGGATCGACTCGGTGTTCGACCTCGACCAGCTGGAGACCGAGGAGCACCGCCGCAAGTTCCTGCTCAACCTCATCTGCTTCGCGGCGGTCATCGAGGGCCTGTTCTTCTACGGTGCGTTCGCCTACGTCTACTTCCTCCGGTCGCGTGGGCTGCTCAACGGCCTCGCCTCGGGCACCAACTGGGTGTTCCGGGACGAGTCGATGCACATGGCGTTCGCGTTCGACGTGGTCGACACGGTCCGCGAGGAGGAGCCCGACCTGTTCGACGACGAGCTGGCCGCACAGGTGCGGCAGATGCTGATCGACGGGGTGGACGCCGAGGCGCAGTTCGCCGAGGACCTGCTCGGCGGCGGCGTCGCCGGGTTGTCGACCGCGGACATGCGCAGCTACCTGGAGTACGTCGCCGACCGGCGGATGGAGCGGCTGGGTCTCCCCCAGATCTACGGCTCGTCGAACCCGCTCGCCTTCATGGAGCTCCAGGACGTCCAGGAGCTCTCGAACTTCTTCGAGCGGAAGGTGTCGGCCTACCAGGTCGGCGTCTCCGGCTCGGTCGGGTTCGACGAGGACTTCTAGCGGGCGCCTGGCGGGCGTCGAGTGACCGGTTCTGGTGGGGTACGGGCACGCCGGACCAGCCAGTCCGGGTCACTCGACGCCCGCGTCCGGGTCAGAGTGCGTCCGGCCCGCCCTCGAGCAGCTGCTTGAACCCCGCCTCGTCGAGGATGGGGACGCCGAGCTGCTCGGCCTTGTCGGCCTTGGAGCCGGCGTTGTCGCCCACCACGACGTAGTCGGTCTTCTTGGAGACCGACCCGGCCGCCTTCCCGCCACGGGCCAGGATCGCCTCGCGGGCCGAGTCGCGGCTGAAGTCGACCAGCGACCCGGTGACCACGACGGTGAGGCCTTCGAGGGTGCGCTCGACGGAGGCGTCGCGCTCGTCCTCGAGCGAGACCCCGTCGCGCTCCCACTTGTCGACGATCTCGACGTGCCACGGCTCCTTGAACCACTCGATCACCGCCTCGGCGATGGTGGGTCCGACGCCCTCGGCAGCGGCCAGGCTCTCCTCGGACGCGCCGCGGATGGCGGCCATCGACCCGAACTCCTGCGCGAGTGCCCGGGCCGCGGTCGGCCCGACGTGCCGGATGGACAGCGCCACCAGCACCCGCCACAGCGGCACGCGCTTGGCCTGGTCGAGGTTGGCCAGGAGCCGCTCGCCGTTGGCCGACAGCTGCGGACCTTCCTCGCCCTTCTTCGGCGCCCGCGTGAAGAGAGGGGCCTGCAGCAGCTTGTCCTCGGTGAGCGCGAACAGGTCGCCCTCGTTGTCGATCACCTGGGCCTCGAGCAGCGCCACCGCGGCCTCGTAGCCGAGCCCCTCGATGTCGAACGCGCCGCGGCCTGCGACGTGGAAGACGCGCTCGCGCACCTGGGCCGGGCAGAACTGGTGGTTGGGGCAGCGCAGGTCCTTGTCGCCCTCCTTCTGCTCCGCCAGCGCGGTGCCGCAGGCCGGGCACTCGGTCGGCATCACCCACTCGGCCAGACCCTCGGGGCGCAGCGGCAGCACCGGCCCGAGGATCTCGGGGATGACGTCGCCGGCCTTGCGCAGGATCACGGTGTCGCCGGGGCGGACGTCCTTGCGCCTGACCTCGTGGGCGTTGTGCAGCGTGGCGTTCTCGACCGTCGAGCCGGCGACCCGGGTCGGCTCCATCACGCCGTACGGCGTCACCCGGCCCGTGCGCCCCACGTTGACCCGGATGTCCAGGAGCTTGGTGTTGACCTCCTCCGGCGGGTACTTGAACGCGATCGCCCACCGCGGCGCCCGGCTGGTCGAGCCGAGCCGGCGCTGGAGGGCCACGTCGTCGACCTTGACCACCACGCCGTCGATCTCGTAGGGGACGATCGTGTGCCGGTGCTCGCCCGCGTGGTCGATGTAGGCCCGGACGTCGGCGAGGGTCGGCAGCACCTTGACCTGGGTGGACGTCGGCAGCCCCCATGCTGCGAGCGCGTCGTAGGCGTGGGACTGGGCCTGGGGCTCGAACCCGCGCCGGGCACCGATGCCGTGGCAGACCATGCCCAGGTCGCGGCTGGCCGTGACCCGCGGGTCCTTCTGGCGCAGGGACCCCGCGGCGGCGTTGCGAGGATTGGCGAAGACCGGCTTGCCCGCCTCGGTCATGGACGCGTTGAGCCGCTCGAACGCCTCGATCGGGAGGAACACCTCCCCGCGCACCTCGAGCAGCTCGGGGACCGGGAACTCGTCGGTGCCGGTCAGCCGGTGCGGGATGGAGGCGATGGTCTTGACGTTGGGCGTGACGTCCTCGCCGGTGCTGCCGTCGCCGCGGGTGAGCGCCCGCACCAGCCGGCCGTCCTCGTAGAGCAGGTTGATCGCGAGGCCGTCCACCTTGAGCTCGCAGAGCAGGTCGGGCGCGTCGACGCCGTCGCGGCCGAGCCGGGCGTACCAGGCCTCGAGCTCGTCGTAGGAGAACGCGTTGTCGAGGCTCTCCATCCGCTGGAGGTGGGCGACCGCGGTGAACTGCGTCGACACCGCGCCGCCGACCTTCTGGGTCGGTGAGTCCGGCGTCTGCAGCTCGGGGAACTCCTCCTCGAGGGCCTCCAGCCGGCGCATCCGCTGGTCGAAGTCGGCGTCGTCGATGGTGGGCGCGTCGAGCACGTAGTAGCGCCACCGGGCGTCCTCGATCTCGTCGGAGAGGGCTCGGTGCTCCTCGCGGGCCTGGGCGGTGGCGGGGGTGGGCTCGCTCATCACACGACCATCATGCCGGTCACCACCGACATCTCCTCGGCTGGTCACCCTGGTCATCACCCCGTCTGACCTGCGCAGACGCCGATTGGTCCAGACCAGCACAGGTTTATCGGCTTGGCCGGAATGGCTCGTCGTGCCACTCTGTTCTGGATGAAACGAAACGGTTTCGTTTCATCTGTGAAGACCGTCACACCGAAGCCCGAACAGGAGCAACCGATCCGCATGAGTCCCCAGCCGGAGAGCGTCGTCCAGCGACCACGCATCGAGGGTGAGCGCGAGGCCGAGATCCTCGAGGCGACCCTCGACGTGCTCGGTGACGTCGGCTACGACCGGCTGACCATGGACGCGGTGGCCCTGCGGGCCAAGGCGTCCAAGGCCACTCTCTACCGTCGCTGGAACTCCAAGGTCGCCCTGGTCATCGACGCCCTGCAGCACGGCCATCAGCACGAACACCCCGTGGAGCCGGTCGACACCGGTACCCTGCGGGGCGACCTGCTGGAGGCGTTCTGCGGTGTCGGAGGCCTGACCGACAAGCCCGAGGTCGACGCCTTCGGGGCCATCCTCACCGCGATCATGCGCGACGCCGAGTTCGCCGCGGCGTTCCGCTCCGAGGTGCTGGCCCCCAAGCTCGCCGGCACCCGGGCCCTGTTCGAGCGCGCCAAGGAGCGGGGCGAGATCGGCTCAGGCGTCGACATCGAGCTGCTCGCCCCGGCGCTGGCCGGGGTCGTCATGCACCACTTCCTGCTGGTGGGCGAACAGCCCACCCAGGAGCTCGTCACCACCGTGATCGACCAGATCATCCTGCCCGCCGCCACTCACGACCACCAGGAGAACCAGTCATGACAGACACGACCCAGAGCGACATCGAGGTCGAGGACTCCTCGACCGAGAGGTCGCTGCACCTCGGGTGGGCGCTCGTGCTCATCTCCGTCGCGCAGCTGATGGTGGTCCTCGACGCCACCATCGCCAACATCGCACTCCCGTTCATCGGCGCCGACCTCGACATCTCGCAGTCGAACCTGTCGTGGATCGTCACCGGCTACGCCCTCGCCTTCGGCGGCCTGCTGCTCCTCGGTGGTCGGCTCGGGGACCTCTACGGCCGGCGCAAGGTCTTCATGATCGGCCTGTCGATCTTCGCCGTGGCGTCCCTGCTCGGCGGCATCGCGACCTCGGAGCCGCTGCTGCTCGGCGCTCGGGGCCTCCAGGGCTTCGGTGCGGCGCTGGCCTCCCCGGCCGCGCTGGCGCTCATCACCACGACGTTCCCCGCCGGTCCGGCCCGGAACCGCGCCTTCGCCATCTACGCCGCTATGTCCGGCGCCGGCGCCGCCGTCGGCCTGATCCTGGGCGGCTGGCTCACCGGGCTCGACAGCTTCGCCGGCATCGACGTCAGCGGCTGGCGCCTGACCTTCCTCATCAACGTCCCGATCGGTCTGGCCGCCGCGCTCCTGGCGCCGCGCTTCCTGCCCGAGTCGGAGTCGCACCCGGGCGAGCTGGACATCCCGGGCGCCGTCACCGGCACCCTCGGCCTGCTCGGCATCGTCTTCGGCCTCACCCGGGCCGGCGACGCGGAGTACGGCTGGGACGCCCCCTCCACCATCGTGCCGCTCGTGCTGGGCGTCGGCCTGCTCGCGCTGTTCGCGTTCGTGGAGTCCCGCGCCGCCCACCCGTTGCTCCCGCTGCGGATCCTGCAGAACCGGACCAGGGCGACCAGCTTCGCGGCGATGATGTTCGCACCGGCCGCGATGTTCTCGATGTTCTTCTTCCTCAGCCTCTTCATCCAGCAGATCATGGGATACAGCCCGCTGAAGGCCGGCTTCGCGTTCCTGCCGTTCTCCATCGGCATCGTGATCGGTGCGGGCCTCTCGTCCAACCTGGTCAACCGCATCGACGCCAGGTACATCGCCGGCGTCGGCACGCTGCTGGCGTCGATCGGGCTGTTCGGGTTCTCGCGGATCTCGTTCGACGACTCGGCGAGCTCCGTGCTCCAGTCCGTGCTCAACGGCGAGGCGGCGGCCGACGGGGTGAACTACTGGACCAGCATCCTCCCGTTCATCGTCCTGATGGCGGTCGGCATGGGCATGGTGTTCGTCCCGCTGACCCTCACCGCTGTCCACCACGTCAAGGCGGAGGACTCGGGGATCGGCTCCGGCGTGCTCAACACGATGCAGCAGATCGGCGGTGCCCTCGGGCTGGCGTCGCTGAGCACCGTCTCGCTCTACTTCGTCAACGACCGCAAGGAGACCTTCATCCCCGAGCTGGCGGCCCAGGCTCAGGCGACGGGTCTCGACCAGAGCATGCCCGCGGACCAGCTCCAGGAGCTGCTCGGGTTCGCGGCCTTCCAGGGGACGTTCTCCGACGGGGCGAGCAACGCGTTCCTGTTCGGCGCGGGCATGATGCTGATCGCCTCGGCGATCGTCTGGATCTTCCTCGACGTCAAGCACGAGGAGCTGGCGACCGACGGCCCCGAGGGTGCGCACGTCGGAGTCTGATCCCGAGCACCGACCACCACACGGAAGTGGCCGCCCCCAGCGTATGGGGGCGGCCACTTCGTGTACCTGGCGCGGGTCCGCGGCCGCGCGAGGCAGGTCTCGTCAGCCAGGGTCAGGTCAGCGCGTCCTGGAGCGCCTTGACGAACGCCGGCAGGTCGCCGGGGTTGCGGCTGGTGATCAGGTTGCCGTCGACGACGACCTCCTCGTCGACCCAGTCACCGCCGGCGTTGTGGATGTCGGTGGCCAGCGACGGGTACGACGTCAGTCGCCGGCCCTTGGCCAGGCCGGCGGACACCAGGAGCCACGGACCGTGGCAGATCACCGCCAACGGCTTGCCGGACTCGGCCACCTCCCGGACGATCTCCTGCGCCCGCCGCTCGACCCGGAGCTTGTCGGCGTTGACCGTCCCGCCGGGAACGACCAGCGCGTCGATGCCGGCCACGTCGAGGTCGTCGAGGGTGCCGTCGACCTCGACCTGCTGCTTCGGGTCGGTGTCCCCCTCGACGGTCTGCACGGAGCCGGCCTCCACGCCGTAGACCCGCACCTCGGCGCCGGCGGCGCTCAGCTCGTCGCGTGGGGTGACGAGCTCGGCGTCCTCGATGAAGTCGGCGACGATGATCGCCACGGTCCTCCCGCTCAGGTCAGCCATGGAGGCGTGGTACCCGGCCGGGCGGGGGGCAGTCTCACCCCGAGAGGTGGTCCGCGGCCGTGCGCAGCACGGTGAGCGACTGCTTCGCCCAGCCCGGGGATGCCCCGGCGAGGCCGCAGGACGGCGTGATGACGACCCGGTCCCCCACCTCCCCGGGGTCCATGCCCAGCATGTCGAGCCAGCGCACGACCGACTCGGTGACCTCGCCGTCGGTCGGCGCGGGAGAGGTGTCGGTGGACGGGACGATCCCCAGCACCACCGTCTCGCCGTCGTCGAGTGCGCTGCCCAGCTCGTCGTGGTCGCGAGCCGTCAGCCGGGCGTGGTCGACCGACAGACCTCGGGCGCCCGCGCCGCGCAGGAGGCCGAGCGGCGTCCCGGCCGCACAGGAGTGCACCCAGGCCTCGGCGCCACTCTCCATGACTGCCTCGAGCACCCACTCCAGCGCCTGCGAGGCCTCGGGAGGGTGGACCGCGCGGTGCCGTCCGAAGCCGGACGCCGTGGGGATCGCGGCGGCCAGGACCGCGGCGAGCGCGGGCTCGTCGACCTGCACCACCAGACCCGCCGCACCCGGCACCCGGCGCCGGAGGTCGGCGACGTGGTCGCGCAGTCCCTCGGCCAGCGCCTGGGCCAGCTCGCGGCGGGCGCCCGAGTCCGCCAGGACCTTGTCGCCCCGGGGGCGCTCCACCGTCGCCGCCAGGGTCCAGGGCCCGGCGACCTGGACCTTGACCGTGCCGGTGTAGCCCTGGGCCTGCTCCTCGAACCCGTCGAGGTCCTGGGCCAGCAGGCTCCTCGCCCGGCGGTGGTCGATCCCCGGCGCGTCGGTCAGCCGCCAGCCGGCGGGTTGCAGGTCCGCCGCCAGGCCGGCCATGACGGCCACGCCGCGGCCGGTCATCGACGCGCCCGCTCCGCGGCCGGGCACCTCGGGGACGTACGCCAGGTCGGGCAGCTCGCCCAGGACCAGGCGCACGGCCTCGTCGTAGGCGTGCTGGTCGTCGCCGGGATGCGACCCGACACCGGTGGCCCGCACCATCAGTCGCCACCGCCGGACGCGCGGCGGGTCGAGGCGATGGTGGCCGACCCGACCACCCGGGTGCCGTCGTAGATCACGACCGCCTGCCCGGGGGCGATCCCGTAGGCCGGCTCGTGCAGCTCGACGGCGACCGTGCCGCCGTCGGCTCCCTCGTCCACGCGGATCTCCGCCCGGTGCTCGTCGCCGTGCGCGCGGAGCTGGACGGTCACGTCCGGGCCGGCGAGCAGCGCGGGTGCGGTCCCGCACCAGCGGGGCCGGATCGCGGTGAGCCCGTCGACGGCGAGCCGGTCGTGCGACCCGACCAGCACGGCGCCCGAGACCGGCTCGATGTCCAGGACGAACCTCGGCTTGCCGTCGGGGGCCGGCCGGCCGAGCCGCAGGCCCTTGCGCTGCCCGATCGTGAACCCGTAGGTGCCCCCGTGCCGGCCGAGCTCCTCGCCGGTCGCCTCGTCGAGGATCGGACCGCCGTGGTTGGGCGCCCGGTCGCCGAGCTTCTCGCGCAGCCACCCCGCGTTGTCACCGTCGGCGACGAAGCAGATGTCGTGGCTGTCCGGCTTGTCGGCGACCAGCAGGCCGCGGGCCGCCGCCTCGGCACGCACCTCGGTCTTCGACGAGCCGCCGAGCGGGAACAGCGAGTGCCGCAGCTGTTCCTGGTCCAGGACCCCGAGCACGTAGGACTGGTCCTTGCCGTGGTCGACCGCCCGGTGCATCTCGACCAGGCCATCCGCCCCGCTCCGCAGCCGCGCGTAGTGCCCGGTGGCCACGGCGTCGAAGCCCAGCCCGACGGCCCGGTCGAGCACGGCGGCGAACTTGATCCGCTCGTTGCAGCGCAGGCACGGGTTGGGCGTCCGGCCCGCGGCGTACTCGTCCATGAAGTCCTCGACCACGTCCTCGTGGAAGCGCTCCGACAGGTCCCAGACGTAGAAGGGGATGCCGATGACGTCGGCGGCGCGGCGGGCGTCGTTGGCGTCCTCGATCGTGCAGCAGCCGCGGGCCCCGGAGCGGTACGACGCCGGGTTGCGCGAGAGCGCGAGGTGCACGCCGGTGACCTCGTGCCCGGCGTCGTGGGCCCGGGCCGCGGCCACGGCCGAGTCGACGCCACCGGACATGGCGGCGATCACCCGCACGGGATCACCGCCCGGTCACATCCGCGCGGCGCGGGCGCGTTCGACGACCGGGCCGATCGCATCCACGACGGCGTCCACGTCGGCCTGGGTCGAGGTGTGGCCGAGCGAGAAGCGCAGCGAGTGGCGGGCCTGGTCCTCGTCGCAGCCCATCGCGAGCAGGACGTGCGAGGGCTGCGGGACGCCGGCCGAGCAGGCGGAGCCGGTGGAGCACTCGATGCCCCGCGCGTCGAGCAGCATCAGCAGGGAGTCGCCCTCGCAGCCGGGGAACCCGATGTGTGCGTTGCCCGGAAGTCGGTGGACGCCGACCGGAGCCATCGTGCCCCCGTGCAGGTGGGCGTCGGGCACGACCTCGACGATCCGGCGCACCAGGTCGTCGCGCAGTGCGGCGACCCGTGCCGCGTGCTCGGCCTGGTGCTTGACGGCCAGCTCGACCGCGGTGGCGAAGCCGGCGATCGCAGGCGGGTCGATGGTGCCGCTGCGGATGTCGCGCTCCTGCCCGCCGCCGTGCACGAGGGCGGTCACCTCGACCTCGCGGCCGACCAGGAGGGCCCCGACGCCGTACGGTCCCCCGACCTTGTGGCCGGTGAGTGTCAGGGCGTCCACGCCGCTCGTGGCGAAGTCGACCGGCACGGCGCCGACGGCCTGCACGGCGTCGGTGTGCACCGGGATGCCGTGGGCGCCGGCGAGCGCGACGGCGTCCTCGACGGGCTGCAGGGTGCCCACCTCGTTGTTGGCCCACATGACCGAGATCATGGAGACCGAGCCGGGGTCGCGGTCGATCGCGGCGGCCAGCGCCTCCACCTCGAGCCGTCCGGTGCTGTCGACGGGCAGGAGCTCGACCTCGGCGGCCCCGGTCTCGGCGAGCCACACCAGCGGGTCCAGCACGGCGTGGTGCTCGACGGCGGTCGTGAGGATGCGGGTCCGTCTCGGGTCGGCGGCCGTCCGGGCCCAGTGGATGCCCTTGACCGCCAGGTTGTCCGCCTCCGTGCCTCCGGAGGTGAAGACCACCTCGCCGGGTCGACAGTTCAGTGCCTGGGCGAGGGTCTCCCGGGACTCCTCGACGACGCGGCGGGCGTGGCGGCCGGACGCGTGCAGGGAGCTCGGGTTGCCGACCTCGCGCAGGTGCTGGGCCATCGCCTCGATCGCCGCCGGGACCATCGGTGTGGTCGCGGCGTGGTCGAGGTAGTGCGCACCTGTGGCCATGTCGCCCTCCAGCGTACGGGTTGCCGGCGCGCCGCCCCCAGGGACGGACCTGACTAGTCCGGGGGCCCGAACAGGCCATGGGCAGCCGGTCCAGACCGCCGTAGCCTTCGTGGGTTCCCCCGGAGGGCCGTGGGACGGATGGGGAGCGCCGTGTCGAAGAAGTACGTCCTGGTCAGGTCACGTCTCCTGCAGCACCCCGTGAAGTGGCTGGGGCTGATGCTGGCCGCCGTCGGCGTCCTCCTCGTCGGTGCCGTCGGGGGCACGCAGGCCGCCGAGCCGTGGTCGGTGCAGGTCATCGGCACCAGCGGTCCCGACGACCTCGCGGTGGACGAGATGACCTACGAGGAGGCCAGGGACGCCCTGTCGACGGCCTCCGCTGCGGCGACACCCGTCGTGCTGCCGGTCGCCCCCACCGGGTTCCCCGGCGTCACGACCGACGACGCGACCCTCGAGTTCGACGACGCGGCGTTCGCGCTCACCGTCAGCGGACCGACCGACCTGCTCGGCGTCGCCGCCGACGTCATCGTCGTCGCCACCTGGGCCGACGCCGATGCCGACTCGAGCCCGTCGGTGACCGTCGCGTTCCGGACCGGCGCCGCCTCGCTCAGCGACTTCGCGCCGAGCCTGGACGCCGTCGACGTCGGGCTGAGCAAGACCTGGACCGCGTTCCGCAAGGACGCGACCGACACCTCGACCCTGGCCGTCGGCGACCTGCCGCAGGGCGGCCAGGACTTCTTCGACGACGGGGACCCGGACAGCGACGACGACCTGGCGATCGGCCAGGGCGTGGCGTTCCGTGGCCTGGTCGACGGCGACTCCGCCGGCCTGGGCGACGCGCTCGGTCGCGTGGGCGTCGACTACGTCCGCCTCGACGGCACCCTGTCGACCTCCGACGAGGCCCTGGAGGAGGGCGCCCCCGCCCCGACCGGGTTCGCCCTGACCGCGACCGTCGGCGTGCAGAACCCCGACTCGATGCCGGAGTGGCTGGAGCTCGGCTCCCCGTGGACCCTCGAGCTGGCCAAGAGCGCCGGAGGCGACCTCACCGTGGGCCTCGAGGGCGGCGCGACGGTGACCCTCGGCGACACGCCGATCTCCGGGACGGCCTCGGTCGCGGTCACCATGTCCGGCGGCGCGCTCGCCGTCGACCTTGGGATCGAGATCGACACCATCGAGGCGCCGTTCGGTGCCGACTGGCTGACCCTGGAGACCGCGTCCCTCGAGGCGTCGATCTCGGGGGACGGGGTGTCGGGGTCCCTGGACGCCGAGGTCACGCTCGGCACTGCTCCCGACACGCTGACCGGCACCGTCTCCGTCGCACTGGAGAAGACCGCCGGTGCCGTGTCCGGCACCGTGGACGCGGCGCTGGCCGGGACGATCAGCGCGGTCGACCTCGCCGAGCTCGTCGGCGCGGACGTCTCCGGCCTGCCCGACGACGTCGACGTCGAGGTGACCGACCCGGCGCTGCACGTCGCGGTGGACGGCTCCGTGACGCCCAAGGCACTGACCGTCTCCGCGACCGGCACGGCGAACGTCGTCCTGGGCGGCACCTCGGTCGGCGCCACCATGCTGGTGCGCAGCGGCCCCGACGGCGTCATCGTCGCGGCCCGGCCCAGCGGCGAGCTCAGCCTGAGCGACCTGGTCGGCGCGGTCACGCCCGACCCGACGCTGCCGGACCTGTCCGTCGTGGTCAGCACGGAGGACGTCGAGGCGGCGTCCGGGGACCTGGACGGCCCCACACGTCAGTACTTCGCGGGTGTCCTCTGCCCCGCGGCGACCCCCGGCTGCGACTTCGACCTGGAGCTGAAGAAGGGCGTCTCGCTCGCCGCCGCCATCGAGCTGCCGGCCGCGCTCACCGAGCCGCTCGGCGAGATGGGCCTGGCGGTCGACGAACCGCTGAAGGTCACCGGCCTGATCCCGGCGTTCGGCGGCACCACGACCTCCCTGACCGTCGAGCTCCCCGGTCTCTCGACCGCGGGTGACGGCGGTTTCGTGCGCGGCGCGGGGCTCGCCCTGGAGATCTCCAAGGCCGGGAGCACCATCAGCTTCGGCCTCGAGGGGTCGCTGACCCTCGGCATCCCGCGGGTCGAGGGCGACACCTGTCCCAGCAACCTCTACGTCGACACCACCTGCATCGACGAGGTGAAGTTCTCCCTCACGGGTCGGTTCAGCTTCACGACGACCACGTCGAGCTTCCGGATCGAGGGCGGTCTGGAGAGCGCGTCCGACGAGGGCTGGCAGCAGCCCTTCGGCGTCCCGTTCCTCACCCTGCACGAGGCGAAGCTCGTGCTCGGTGTCACGACCGGCACCACCACCTCGGTGGACATCGGGTTCCTCGGTCGGTTGGTGGTCGGCCAGACCGACATCTCCATCTCGGCCCTCGTGGGCGTCACCCCCAACTCGCCGTACCTCGACTTCAAGGGCTTCACCGGGTCGAGCCAGAACGGCCTGAGCATGAAGCAGCTGGGCAAGCTCTACACCCAGGTCTCGGGCGGCCAGGTGATCCCGGACGAGATCATCCCGCCGGTCGGGATCCGCAACCTGTTCCTGTCCATCGGCCACGTGGACGACCCCTCCCTCTGCCTGCGCGCCGGCTTCTACCTCTCCGGTGACCTCTACCTCGACAAGGGCACCCCCGGCGGCTCGGTCACACCCGGCTGCCTGCCGCCCGCGGGGTCCGACCCCTCCGTGACGGACCAGTGTGAGGAGGACGAGGACTGCATCGCCTCCGTGCTGGTGGACGTGCAGACCGGCAAGGGCGGCGGGGTCCCGAGCGTCAACGCCCAGGGCTACATCACCGGGTGGAACGCCGGGCCGCTCACCTTCGACCCGACGATCGTCAAGCTCAACCTCGGCAGCTCGGGAGCTCGGGTCTTCATCAAGGCCGGGGCCACCCTGCTGGACCCGATCGAGTACTACTCCACCGGCAGCTCGTCCAGCGTCTGGGCCTCCGGCCAGGTGACCCTCGACATCGGCACCCAGCGCTTCCTGGTGAAGGGTGACGTGGTGCTCGCCGACATCATCGCGGCGGGCATCGAGGGCTCGGGCAAGTTCGACCTGACCGACCCGGACTTCGAGTTCTCGGTCTATCTGCGGGCGCAGTTCCTCGAGGACATCGCCGCGGGCATCGACGAGGCGATCAAGGCCGTCGACATGGCCGCCGACGAGTTCGCCCAGGCCTTCTCGTCGCAGAACATGGAGACCGTCTTCTCCGAGATCCGCGGCGCCTTCAACGACCTCGGCAACCCGGGGTCCGCCACCTGGCGGACCCTGTCCACCGGCTACTTCGACTTCCGCGACGACGTCGACAGCGCCAACGACACCCTCGAGCAGTGGGGCTTCGGCCGGCCGATCCCGATCAACCAGCTCCTGGACCTGGCGCTGTTCGGCATCATCACGCCCGACATCCCCAAGGTCGAGGTGTGCCTGTTCGGCGGCTGCCTGACCATCATCCCGTCCATCAGCATTCCGGACATCCCGGGCATGTGCAGCTACACCCCCGGTCTGCAGGGCACGCCGATCTGCACCGGCCCCAAGAACCAGGTCGACGAGCAGCTCCGGGCGCAGTACGCCGCTCCGGTGATCAGGGAGGAGGTCGGCGACGCGGGCCTCGTGGTCCCGTCCGGCGTCTCCATCGACACGCTCGTCACCAAGTTCGCGGCGATCGAGCCCACCAGCACCCCGGGCAGCCGCTCCGCCCGGGCCGTGGCCACGGGTGGCACCCAGGTCAACTGCGCGGTGTCGCAGGTCAGCTACCCCGTGGGGACGATCAGCGACACGACGTTCGACGTGCAGACGATGGGCACGGTCGTCACCATCACCGGAGACAAGCCCGAGGACCTCGCCGCCGACGGCGAGGTCAGCCCGGAGACGGCCGACGAGGCCGAGCAGGACACGCTCAACGCGCTGCTCACGACCTCGGACGACGGCGGCTGCACGGGCAGCGCGCCGCCCCCGGGGCCGAGCAAGGTGCTCTCCCTGGCGCTCAGCGGCTCGCTGGTCGAGGAGGGGTCCACCGTCACCGCCAGCGGCAAGAGCGTCGGCGGCACCGTCGGCGAGACCGTCACCGTCACCTGGGGCGACGGGACCACCAGCACCGCGGTGCTGTCGGCCACCAAGACCTGGCAGGCCTCGCACGTGTACGCCGACGACGCCGGCGTGGGCACGTCGACGACGTACACCGTCAAGGCCGAGGCCGCCGAGCACATCGAGGCGGTCCGTCAGTTCGCGGTGGTCAACGTGGCCCCGCAGATCACGGGCCTGACCCTCCCCACCGCGGCCGTGGAGGAGACTGACGCGGTCACCGTCTCGGGCACGGTCACCGACCCGGGCACGCTGGACACGCACACCGTGGTGGTCGACTGGGGCGACGGCACGGCACCCGTCCCCGTGCCGGTCATCGCCGGTGCGTTCTCGGCCGAGCACGAGTACGCCGATGACAACCCGAGCTCCACCGACCGCGACGTCATGCCGGTCTCGGTCGTGGTGAAGGACAAGGACAACGCCACCACCGACGAGCTCGGCTCGCAGACGGTGGCCAACACCCCGGCCTACGGGCTGACCTTCGCCTCGCAGGACGTGCTGGTGGACGGCGACACCACGTTCACCCGCACCGGACGCATCGTCTCGTGGGCGGGTGCGGTCAAGGACAAGTCCGTGGTGGACCTGCTGCGCACCGAGATCGACTGGGGCGACGGGTCCGGCACCGACCTGATGCTGACGAGCGACGACGTCCTGACCCGCCCGATCGCGGCGGACCACGGCTGGGCCGAGCCGTGCGTCTATCCCGTCACGGCCGACGTGACCGACGACGACCTGGGCGCCGCCGGCACGGTGAGCAGCTCGGTCGTGGTCACCCGCGCGACACCCGAGAAGGGTGGCGGCAGCCGGTGGTGGACCAGGCAGTTCCGTGCCCTGGCGGCCGGGCAGCCCTCGGGGCTGTCCCCGGCGCAGGCGTCGTGCTACCTCGCGGTCGCCCGGCACGTCAGCCCGACGTTCGAGAAGCGGGTGCGGCTGGGCAGCTCGGCCGCGGCCCTCGACGTCCTCACCATGAAGAAGGCCACGGCGGGGCCGGGCAAGCCGACCCCGGGCCAGAGCCGGCTCCGGGTCGAGCGGGCCAAGCTCGACCGGGCGTTCCTCGGCGCGCTGCTCGACTTCGTGCACGGCAAGCAGGCCTGGGACGCGCCCGTCGTGCGCCGTCCCCAGGGCGGCTTCTACCGGTTCGGTCAGCTGGTGGCGATGGCCGACAGGGCGCACACCAGCAGGTCGGTCGACCGGATGGTCGAGGTCCGGAAGCTGCTCGGGAGGATCTAGCCAAGCACCGCGCTAGCGGCGGGCGACGGTGGCGACCACCGCACGGTGGTCGCTGCCGGGCACGTCCACGGTGAAGGACTCGGTGACGGCGAGCGCCGAGGTGACCAGGACGTGGTCGATCTGGATGAGGGCCGGCGGGTGGAACCCCGGCACCGGCGTGATGCCGTTGCTCGGCCAGGTCGGGCTCCAGCCCGCGTTGACCAGCTCGAGGGAGTCGCGGTACCCGGCGTCGCGCCAGGCCCGCAGCACCGCATGGTCGGGGCTGGCGTTGAGGTCGCCCAGGACCAAAGTGGCCTCGGACTGCTGCGCGGCCGCCAGGAGGGTCTCGTGCTCGGCACGCCAGGTCGACGCCCCGGCCGGCGGGACGGGGGCGACGGGGTGGACCGCCAGCACGGTCAGCGCGTCCGCCCCCTCCCCCACGGTCACCTGCCACGACTGGAACGTCGTCTCCAGCCGGGTCGGCTCCGTGAGGGGCTCGCGGGAGAACACCATCGTGCCGTCGACGGCACCGTTGGGCTCCCCGATCCGGTACGGCAGGAGCTCGTCGATCCCCGCCTCCTCCATCTCGGTCAGCGTCCCGAACGTGATCTCGTTGACCACCAGCAGCCCCACGTCCCGCGCCTGGGCCACCCTGACCACCTCGGCCGCGGCCGCGTCGCCGGCGTAGAAGTTCGTCGTCATCACGACCAGCGGCGCGGCACCGTCCGCGGGGGCCGGGTTGTCACCGACGAACTGCGGGGCCAGCCACCAGACGTGCGCTCCCAGGCCGGCGACCAGCACGGCCAGGACCGGGGCCAGCACCCGTCGCGGCCCGGCCCGGCCGGCGGCCAGGGCTCCGCCCACCAGCAGGACGTCGACGACGTACAGCGGGGTCACCAGCGGGGTGAAGGACATCATCCGGACGGCAGGCCCCGCATCGGAGTCCAGCAGCCGGTTGAGGGTGAGCGGGACCGCAGGCAGTGCCAGGCCGGCCGCGGCCAGCCAGAAGACCAGGCGCTTCATATCAGGACCAGCGCGTCGCGGTGGACGACCTCCCGCTCACCGCTGCGGCCGAGCAGGCCGGGCAGCTCGTCGGCGTCGAAGTTGACCAGGCCCCGGGCCACCGCGACGCCGTCCGGGCCCGCGATGTCGACCGGGTCGCCGGCCACGAACGAGCCGCTCACGCCCGTCACTCCGGCGGCCAGCAGGGACGCGCGACGCTGGGTCACGGCGCGGACCGCCCCGTCGTCCAGCAGCAGCGTGCCCTGGGGCTCGGTCGCGTGCGCCAGCCAGAGGAGACGCGTGGGCCGCCGCTTGCCCGTGACGTGGAACAAGGTGCCGACCGGCTCCCCCGCCAGCGCGGCACGCGCCTGCTCGGCCGCGGTCAGGATGGTCGGTACGCCGGCGCCGGTGGCGATCCGGGCGGCGTCGAGCTTGGTGTGCATGCCGCCGGTGCCGACCCCCGCCGCGCCTGCCCGTCCGACGCGCACGTGGGCGATGTCCTCGGGGCCGTGGACGTCGGTGACCAGGGTGCTCCCGTCGGCGCTGGGCGCCGCGTCGTAGAGGCCGTCCACGTCGGAGAGCAGGACGAGCAGGTCGGCGTGCACGAGGTGGGCGACGAGGGCGGCGAGCCGGTCGTTGTCGCCGAAGCGGATCTCCGTGGTCGCCACGGTGTCGTTCTCGTTGACGATGGGCAGGACGCCGAGCTCGAGCAGCTTGGCGAAGGTCTGGTAGGCGTTGCGGTAGTGCGAGCGACGCGTGACGTCGTCGAGGGTGAGCAGCACCTGCCCGGTGATGACGCCGTGGCGGGCCAGCTCCTCGGTGTAGCGGTGCACCAGCAGCCCCTGACCGACGGACGCGGCCGCCTGCTGCGCCGGAAGGGACTTGGGCCGCCGCTTCATCCGCAACGGCGCCAGTCCCGCTGCGATCGCACCCGAGGACACGAGGACGACCTCGACCCCGCGGGTCCGGGCGCCGGCGAGCACCTCCGCCAGGGCCCGCACCCGGGCCGGGTCGATGCCGCCGGCGGCGGTCGTCAGGGACGAGGAGCCGACCTTGACCACGATGCGCTTGGCGTCGGTGACCTCAGTCCTCATCCGAGACCTCGGTGATGTCCCACTGGTCGACCCGCGGAGCATCGGGGTCGTCGGCACCACCGATCTCGTAGGAGGTCGGGCCCGGGGTCCGGGCCGCGCGCTCCTGCTCGCGCACCCGCCGAGCCACGTCGGCGCGGGTCTCGCCCTCCTCACGCTCCTCCATCGCCTCGTCGATCTCGCGACGCCGCTCGCGAGCGGGCCGGGCCTCCTCGAACCGCTGGTCCTCGCCGCGGCGGCCCAGCATCTCGGCACCGGCGGCCACGCTCGGCTTGAAGTCGAACACCACCGAGTTGTCGTCGCGACCGATCAGCACGGCGTCGCCCTCCTGGGCACCGAGCCTGAGCAGCTCCGCCTCGACGCCGAGCCGGTCGAGGCGGTCGGCCAGGAAGCCGACGGCCTCGTCGTTGCTGAAGTCCGTCTGCCGGACCCAGCGCTCCGGCTTGGTGCCGCGCACCCGCCAGCCGCCGTCGTCGGTGCGCAGGACCGTGAAGTCGCCGCCCCCGTCGGCGCTCGGCGGGCGCAGCACGATCCGGGTCGCCTCCGCGGTGGGCGTGGCGGCCCGGGCGTTGCCGACCAGCTCGGCCATCGCGAACGTCAGCTCGCGCAGCCCCTCGCCCGAGGCGGCCGAGACCGGGAAGACCCGCAGCCCGCGCTCGCGCAGGTCGTCGATGACGATGTCGGACAGGTCGCGTCCGTCCGGGACGTCGATCTTGTTGAGCGCCACCAGCCGGGGTCGGTCCTCCAGGCCGCCGTGGTTGGTCAGCTCTCGCTCGATGATGTCGAGGTCGTCGAGCGGGTTGCGGCCCGGCTCCATGGTGGCGGTGTCCACGACGTGCACCAGCGCCGCGCAGCGCTCGACGTGCCGGAGGAACTCGTGGCCGAGCCCGCGTCCCTCGCTGGCACCCTCGATCAGCCCGGGGACGTCGGCCACGGTGAAGGTGACGTCGCCGGCCTTGACCACACCGAGGTTGGGCACGAGCGTGGTGAACGGGTAGTCGGCGATCTTGGGCCGGGCCCGCGAGATCGCGGCGATCAGGCTGGACTTGCCGGCACTGGGGAACCCCACCAGGCCGATGTCGGCCACGACCTTGAGCTCCAGCACGATCTCGAGCTCGTCGCCGGGCTCGCCGAGCAGGGCGAAGCCCGGCGCCTTGCGCTTGGACGACGCCAGCGCGGCGTTGCCCAGGCCACCGCGGCCTCCCTGGGCCACCACCAGCTCGGTGCCGGGCCCCACCATGTCGGCGAGGACCTCCCCGGTCTGCCGGTCGCGGACCACGGTGCCGTCCGGGACGGGGAGCACCAGGTCGCCGCCGTGGGCACCGTTGCGGTGGGCACCCGCACCCTGCCCGCCGCTCTCGGCCTGGCGCTTGGGGCTGTGGTGGTAGTCGACGAGGGTCGTCACGTCAGGGTCGACCCGCAGGATCACCGACCCGCCGGGCCCCCCGTTGCCACCGTCGGGACCGCCCAGCGGCTTGAACTTCTCGCGGTGGACCGAGGCCACACCGTGCCCGCCGCGACCGCCGGCGACGTAGAGCGTCACCTGGTCGACGAAGGTGGGGATGGCCATGGGTTGTCCTTACCGGAGAAACACGAAGGGCGCCCCGAACGGGACGCCCTGTGTGTCGATGAATGGGTACGACGTCAGGCGTCGTCACCCGGGACGATGTTGACGACCCGGCGACCACGACGGGTGCCGAACTCGACGGCACCGCCGACGAGCGCGAACAGGGTGTCGTCACCGCCGCGGCCGACGCCGCTGCCGGGGTGGAAGTGGGTGCCGCGCTGGCGGACGATGATCTCGCCGGCGTTGACGACCTGGCCGCCGTAGCGCTTGACGCCCAGGCGCTGGGAGTTGGAGTCGCGGCCGTTCTTTGTGGACGCGGCGCCCTTCTTGTGTGCCATGACGAGTTCCTTTGCGCGGTGGTGGCTGCGGTGTGACTGGGAGAGCCTGAGCGAGGCTCAGGCGGAGATCTTGGTGACCTTGACCTGGGTGTACTTCTGGCGGTGACCCTGGCGCTTCTTGTAGCCGGTCTTGTTCTTGAACTTCTGGATCACGATCTTGGGACCCTTGGTGCCACCGAGGACCTCGACGGTGACCGAGGCCTTGCCGAGCTTCTTCGCGTCGCTGGTGACGTCGTCGCCGTCGACGAGGAGGACGACCGGGAGGTCGACGGTCTTGCCGACCTCGGTCGAGATCGTGTCGATCTCGATGACGTCGCCCACGGCAACCTTCTGCTGCTTGGCGCCTGCGCGCACGATCGCGTACACCGCGGTCTCCTCGGATCTCTGCGTAGATGGTGGGGGCGCTGAGCGCACCAAGGGTCAATCGTACGGACCGGCCAGCCCAGGCGCAAAATGCTCGGCGTCGTGGAGGGCTACCGCTTGCGGCCCTTGCGCTTGACCGGCACGTGCGGGGCGGCGTCGGCGGGGTCCATCTCCATCAGCCCGTCGTCGGCCGGGGCACCCAGGGCGGTGTCGATGACGGCCGCCTCGGCACTGGCCGGGACGTCGGCGACCGCGGTCGTGGTGCCCGCGGACCGGCTTCCTCCGCGGCGCCGGGTGCGGGTGACCACCTTGGGC
>NZ_JAEMSS010000035.1 GCF_016462705.1 Nocardioides sp.
CACCACCACGACACCGCACCCAGACCGACCAGCCCTGGATCAGACACCGACCCCGACGGGAGTAGGGGGCCGGTTCATGTCACACGGACGTAACCGAGCACCAGTGCGACGCGTTGGTCCGGCATGCGTCGAACCGTGGGTGCCCTGCTGGCCGTCGTCCTGACCGCTGGGTCGGCCGCTGCCTTGTCCTCGACTCCCGCGGCGACCGCGGCGGCGGCTGGGCCCTGCGCTGGCTGGATGGACAAGTCCAAGTCTCCCGAGAAGCGGGCCGACGCGCTGGTCGCGGCGATGAGCCTGGACCAGAAGCTGCACATGCTGACCTTCAGCGACCCGCCGTGGTTCCTCTACTACGGGACCGCCGGGCACATCACCGGCATCGACGAGCTGTGCATCCCCGACCTCGTGCTCAGCGACGCGGGCTCGGGTGTCGCGGGGCTGCAGTACGGCACCACCACCTTCCCGTCCGGCGTGGCCCAGGCGTCGACCTGGGACCCTCAGCTGCAGCGGACCATCGGCCGCACGATCGGGGCCGAGGCCCATGCCAAGGGCATCAACGTGATGCTCGCGCCGGGCATGAACATCGCCCGGACGCCCTACAACGGCCGCAACTTCGAGTACTTCGGCGAGGACCCCTACCTCGCCTCGCAGACCGCCGTGTCCGTCATCAAGGGCATCCAGGACAACCCGGTCATCGCCGACGCCAAGCACTACGCGCTCAACAACCAGGAGATCGACCGGATGACGGTCGACGTCCGGGCGAAGGAGCGGGTGATGCGCGAGATCTACCTGCCGGCGTTCGAGGCCTCGGTCAAGAAGGCCGACGTCGGCTCGGTGATGTGCTCCTACAACAAGGTCGGCGGCAAGTACGCGTGCGAGAACCCGACGCTGCTCACCGACTACCTGCGCGACGACTGGGGCTTCGACGGGTTCGTCGTGTCCGACTGGGGCGCCGTGCACTCGACCGCGCCCTCGGCCAATGCCGGGCTCGACCTGGAGATGCACGCCTTCGCCATGCCCACGCCGGCGACTCCCGTGACCGGGACCGGCGGCCGGTTCTTCGACGCGCCGCAGCTCAAGGCCGCCCTGGCCGACGGGTCCCTGTCGAGAGCCCGGCTCGACGAGATGGTCCACAACATCGTCCGGACGATGTTCCGGCACGGTCTCTTCGACCACCGCACCGACCAGAACGCCGCGACGTACACGTCCGACGTCAGCACCCCGCACCAGGCCGTCGCCCGGAGGGCCGCCGCGGCCGCGACGGTGATGCTCAAGAACCGTGACGGCCTGCTCCCGCTGCCCAAGGTGGCGGGCGGGCGCACCATCGCGGTCATCGGCTGGGCCGCCGGCCCGATCGGTGCGATGAACTCGGTCTCCGGCGGCGGCTCGTCGCGCACCGGCCTGCCGGGCCGGGTGGTCAGCCCGCTGGAAGGCATCACCGCGCAGGCGCTGGAGAACGGCGACCGGGTCGTCTACGTCGACGGCTCCAGCCAGGCGGACGCCGTCGCCGCGGCCGCCGCCGCGGACCTGGCGGTCGTGGTGGCCAACGACGGCTCGAGCGAGGGCGCCGACCGCCCCGACCTGGGGCTGCACCCGGGCATCTGCGTGACGATCTTCTGCCAGAACCTGCCGATCGACCAGACGGACCTGATCGCGGCGGTCACCCAGGCCAACCCGGACAACGTGGTGGTGCTCGACATCGGCGCGCCGGTGAAGATGCCGTGGCTGGACCGGGCCGGCGCCGTCCTGGTGCCCTGGTACGCCGGTCTCCAGCATGGCAACGCCCTCGCCGACGTGCTCTACGGCAAGGCGGAGCCGGGCGGCCGGCTGCCGCAGACGTTCCCGGTCGACGAGGCGCAGGCGTCGTTCCCGGCGGCGCAGTACCCGGGTGTCGGGGGAGTGGCGAAGTACTCCGACGGGCTGCTCGTCGGCTACCGGGCGTACGACGCCCACCAGCGCACGCCGCTGTTCCCCTTCGGCTTCGGCCTCGGCTACACGACGTTCGACTACCGCGGTCTGAAGGTGCGGCCGCGGGGCCGCACGGTCAAGGTGTCGCTGGTGGTCAGGAACACGGGCAGCCGGGCCGGGGCGGCCGTGCCGCAGGTCTACGTCGGCTTCCCGAAGAAGACCGGTGAGCCGAAGCGCCAGCTCAAAGGCTTCCGCAAGGTCCGGCTCGACGCCGGGGAGTCGAGGCGGATCACCATCCGGCTGTCCCCGAGAGCGTTCGCGCACTGGAGCACGAAGCGGGACAGCTGGGTGATCGAGGAGGGCCGCTACAAGCTGTTCGTCGGACCGGACTCGCGGACCTTCCCCCTGAAGGGCGCCGTCCGGCTGCCGCGCACGCTCCTGGCCAAGTGACCGGGCGCGCCCAGCAGCAGGAGCCCGAGGGCGAACCAGAGGAAGCGACGCACGGTGTGAGGGTAGGCGGGGTCGGTGCGGTCCGGGGCTACACCGCCGCGACGGGCCAGTAGACCTCGGTGCGGGTCTTCTCGTCGGGCGTCTCCGGCCCGCTCCAGTACTCCTCCCACATCGGGCTGTCCCCGTCCAGCGCCCGGCCGCGGCGGGTGACCTCCGTCTGCAGGTCCTCGTAGGCCGACGGCAGCCCGCTGTAGGACCCGAGGTGGGTGGTGTGGGCGACCTCGCGGGCGCCGAGGTCGATCCGCTCCAGTCCCGGCGGTGCCGCGAACGTGTCCGGCACCCCGAAGCCGGCCGCGACGTCGAAGCCCCCGTCGGCCGGGGTGTAGCACGCGAACGCCGGGCCGGTCGGCGGGATGCCCGCGCGGCCGAGGCGGGTGACCACCGTGGCGAACGCCTCGCTCATCCGCTCGCCGATGGTCGGCATCGCCTCGGCCGGGACGTGGATGCGGGTGACCGCCCTCGTCCGGGCCGGGACCGTCACGATCTCCACGTCGTGGGTCATGGGGGGACTCCTCTCAGCTCGTCCGACGATTCAGTCACTTCGCAGGGTGGTTCGAGGAGAGGCCTTGGTCCCGAGGTCCGGGTCTCCGAGCGCGGCCCGAGAACGGTGACCTGTCAGACCGAGGACATCGACCCCTGACGTCCGGGTCTCGCGACGCAGGAGGCTCGGCGCTGTCGCGACCGAACGTGGCGCTCGGCCCTCGGTGGGCTGGGTCGTACAGCACCTCAGGACCGGAGTGGACGGACAAGTGACTCGTCACAGGTACATCTCGAAGACGGCGCTCGCCGTCGCCATTCTCGCGCTCGTCGCCGCCCTCGGCGGCGGCGGCTCGTACGCCGCGAAGCTGCTGACCGGCAAGGACATCAGGAACGGTTCCATCGCGGGCAAGGACGTCAAGAAGAGCACGCTGGAGGGCAAGCACGTCAAGGACCGGTCCCTGACCGGCGCGGACCTCAAGGACGGCTCGCTGCTGGCCGCCGACCTCGCGCCCGGCACCCTCGAGGACAGGATGACGGCGGTCCGCGTCTCTGCCACGCCCGGGGCGACCGAGGACGCCGCCCGCGCCGCGGCGCCCGAGACGGTGCTCTTCCGCAAGGGTCCCTTCACCGTCTACGGCAAGTGCTACACCGACAGCGCCGACCCGTCGACCTACGCCAGCATCTACATCCGGACCTCGGAGGACGGGGCCGTGCTGGACAGCGACTCCGGCGAGTTCCACGGCGGTGACGTCGATGACTACCTCAGCACCAGCACGCCCGAGGACCGGCGCGAGCTCATGTACGCCAGCCAAGGCTTGAACAGCGCGCAGTACTACGCCAGCAACGGAGCGGACTTCGGCGCGTTCTCCGCCAGCGGGACCGCCATCTCCGGGCTGCTCTCCGTGGGCGTGAAGAACGGCGTCCTGCCCGGCGGCAACGGCCCCTACGGCGCCGGCGACGCCTGCTTGTTCTCGGGAAGCATCCGCAGCAGCTGACGTGTCCGTGACCGGTGGGGCCGCGGTCCGCGGCCCCACCACCATGGCCGACCGGCCACCAGCCCGCTGGTGTACTGGAGTGCGATGACCTCCACCGACGCACCCCCGACGGTCCTCGCCGTCCCGCTGCAGCACCGGTTCGCCGACGAGCTCCCCGAGCTCGCGCTGCCGTGGCAGGCCGAGGCCGCGCCGGAGCCCCGCCTGCTCGTGCTCACCGAGGACCTCGCCACCGAGCTCGGCCTGGACCCGGAGGAGCTGCGCAGCGATGCCGGCCTCGGCCTGCTGACCGGCACGGCGCTGCCGCCGACCGCCCAGCCCGTCGCCCAGGGCTACGCCGGCCACCAGTTCGGCGGATACTCGCCGCTGCTCGGCGACGGCCGCGCACTGCTGCTCGGCGAGCTCGTCGACACCGACGCGCGGCTGCGCGACCTGCACCTCAAGGGCTCCGGCCGGACGCCGTTCTCGCGCGGTGCCGACGGCCGGGCCGCGGTCGGCCCGATGCTGCGCGAGCACGTCATCAGCGAGGCGATGCACGCGCTGGGCATCCCGACGACCCGCGCGTTGGCCGTCGTCGCCACAGGCCGCCGGGTGCAGCGCGAGACGGTGCTCCCCGGGGCGCTGCTCGCCCGGGTGGCGTCCAGCCATCTGCGGGTCGGCAGCTTCCAGTACGCCCGCGCCCTCGCGCACCAGGCCGGCGACCTGGCGCTGCTCCGCAGGCTGGCCGACCACGCGATCGCCCGGCACCACCCCGAGGCCGCGGCGACCGGGTCGCCGTACGTCGCGCTCCTGGACGGCGTGATCGCCGTCCAGGCCCGCTTGGTGGCGTCCTGGATGCACGTCGGCTTCGTGCACGGCGTCATGAACACCGACAACATGACCATCAGCGGCGAGACGATCGACTACGGCCCGTGCGCGTTCCTCGACGCGCACGACCCGGCAGCGGTGTTCTCGTCGATCGACCACGGCGGCCGTTACGCGTTCGGCAACCAGCCGGCGGTCGCCACCTGGAACCTGGCCCGGCTGGCCGAGGCGATGCTGCCCCTGCTCGACGAGGACGAGGAGGGTGCGGTCTCGGTCGCCCAGGAGTCCCTCGGGCGGTTCCGCGACCTGTACGCCGACGCCTGGACCGAGGGCATGCGCGCCAAGCTCGGTCTGCCCGGGGGCCTCGACCGCGCCGTGCTGACCCCACTCCTCGCCGAGCTCGAGGCGCTGATGAGCTCGGGGCGCGTCGACCACACGTCGTTCTTCCGGTCGCTGGCCCGGCTGGTCCGCGGCGACGCCGAGCCGGCCCGCGGAGTCGTCCTCGACCTCCCCGCGTTCGACGCCTGGAGCGAGCGGTGGCTCGCGACGGGACCGGACGCCGACGCGATGGACCGCGCGAACCCGGTCTACGTGCCGCGCAACCACCTCGTCGAGGAAGCCCTCACCGCGGCGACGGACGGTGACCTGACGGCGTACCAGCGGCTGCTGGAGGCGGTGCGGGCGCCCTACGACGAGCGGCCGGGTCTCGAGCGGTACGCCCTTCCGGCACCTGCGGACTTCGGCGCCTACACCACCTACTGCGGGACCTGAGAGCTCGGTCGGCGACCGCGCTCAGCCGGCGGGGCGGTACGCCGTCCCGCGCTCGTCGCGCACCCAGAGGCTGCCACCACCGGCGGTGGGGCCCTGGGCGATCAGCTCCCGTTTGAGCACCTTGTTGGTGGCCGTGGACGGCAGGTCGGCGGCGATCCGGACGTAGCGCGGCCACCCCTTCGAGGAGAGGTCGGCCTGCTCCGCCAGGAAGGCCTCGAGCTCGACCGGGGTCAGCGTGGCGTCGTCCTGCAGCACCAGCGCCGCCATCACCTGGTCGCCGACGTTCTCGTCGGGCACGGCGTAGACAGCGACCCGGTTGACGGCCGGCAGGCGCTGGAGGATCCGCTCGATGGGGGCGGCGGCCAGGTTCTCGCCGTCGACCCGCATCCAGTCGGCGGTCCGTCCGGCGAGGTAGACGAAGCCGTCGGCGTCCTTGTAGGCCAGGTCGCCGGACCAGTACATCCCGTGCCGCATCCGCTCGTCGTTGGCCGACGGGTCGTTGTAGTAGCCCTGGAAGAAGCCGGCCCCCTGCGTGTTGACCAGCTCGCCGACCGCCTCGTCGGCGTTGAGCAGCGCGCCGTTCTCGTCGAACTCCGCCACCGGGCACTCGGTGACGGTCTCGGCGTCGTAGATCGCGACGCCCTCGTAGCCCTGCCCGATCGACCCGCGTGGCGTGCCCGGCACCCGGGTGACGATCACGGCGGACTCGGTGGAACCGAACCCGTCCATCACCAGGCAGTCGAAGCGGCGCGCGAACTCCTCGATGTCCCGGTCGCTCGCCTCGTTGCCGAACGCGACCCGCAGCGGGTTGTCGGCGTCGTCGGGCCGTTCGGGGGTGGCCAGGACGTAGGCAAGCGGCTTGCCGACGTAGTTCATGTACGTCGCCCCGTAGTGGCGGACGTCGTCGAGGAACCGGGACGCCGAGAACCGGGCCGGCACGATCGCCGCACCGCTGCAGGCCGCGACCGCCCAGCCGGCGACGACCGCGTTGGAGTGGAACAGCGGCATCGAGACGTAGCAGATGTCGTCCCGGGTCAGGGAGAAGCGCTCGACCAGGTTGGCGCCCGAGAACAGCGGGAAGATGTGCGGGACCTGCACGGCCTTCGGCTCGCCGCTGGTGCCTGAGGTGAAGATCATCATGAACGTGTCCATCGCGCCGACCTCGGCGTGCGGCTTCAGCGAGCCGGCGCCGGCAACGGTCGCGGCCCACTCGGCGGAGTCCACGTCGAACACCCGCACCCCGGTGAGGTCGAGGCCGTCGAGGAGCTCGGCGTGCTCGTCGTTGACCAGGACCATCTGGCAGTCCGCCCGGCGTACGTCGGCCAGCAGGGCGTCGCCACGGCGGGTCGTGTTCAGGCCGCCCAGGACGTAGCCGCCGAGCGCGGCGGCCGCCATGGACCGCAGCATGTCGGGCGTGTTCCCGAGGAGCACGCCGACGTGCAGGGGACGGTCCGGGTCCGCGAGCCCGATGACCGCGGACGCCTCGGCGGCGGCCTCGGTCAGGTGGTCGCGCCAGGTCCACGACCGGTCGCCGTGGAGCACGCCGACCTTGTCGTCCTCGAGCCGCTCCCGCAGGAGCTGCTGCATCGTCTCCGCCATCGGCGGCGTCAGGCCGGCTCGGCGGCGAGGGCGCGGCCGATGGTGAGCGCCTGCTCGGTGGAGCCGCCGTGCAGGAACTCGAACCGCTTGGCGCTGGTGAAGTAGCGGTGCGCCTCGCCGTCCAGGTCGATCCCCACGCCGCCGTGGACGTGCACGGTGGTGTGCGCGATCCGGTGCCCGGCGTCGGCGGCCCAGAGCTTGGCGATCGCCACCTCGGTGTCCGCGGGAAGCCCCTCGTCGAGACGCCAGACGGCCTGCCAGAGGGTGAGCCGCTGGCCGAGCGTGTCGATGTAGCCGTCGGCGAGTCGCTGCGAGACCGCCTGGAACGTGCCGATCGGGCGGCCGAACTGCTCGCGGGTCTTGGCGTACGCCGCCGTGAGCGCCAGCGCCCCCTCGGTGATGCCGAGCTGCTCGGCGGCACCGGCGGCCAGGAGCAGGTGCCGCAGCCTCAGCGCGGCCGTGCCGTCGGCTGGGCCGACCTGGCGGGCCGTGGAGACCGCGACGCCGGACAGGTCGAGGCGGGCGACCTCGTCACCGTCCGAGAACCTCTGCGCGGTCACCGTGACGCCCTCGTCACCGGGCTCGACCAGGAAGACGCCGACGCCGTCGGGGGTCTCCGCGGGGACCAGGAACGCGGCCGCCACGGTGCCCGCCTGGACGATGGTCTTGGTCCCGGTCAGCCGGAAGCCGTCGCCGTCGGGCGTCGCCACGGTGGTCGGCCGCTCCGGGGCGAACGCGCGGTCCTCGGCGACCGCCGCGGTCAGCACCAGCTCGCCGGACGCAGCGCCCGGCAGCCACTGGTCCTTGAGCTCGTCGCCGGCCAGCTCGGCCAGCAGCCGCGACGCCGGCCCGTGCGCGGCCAGCGGGACGGGGGCGACCGTGCGGCCGACCTCGACCAGGATCCGGCACAGCTCGACCAGGCCGAGCCCGGCGCCGTCGTACTCCTCGGGGAGCGCCAGCCCCAGCAGGCCCGCGGAGCCGAGCTCGGCCCACAGCTCCTTGTCGAAGCGCGATCCGTCGGCCTCGACGGCCTTCATGCGCTCGTTGGTGGCCCGGTCCTTGAGGATCTTGGCGGCCAGCTCGGCGGCCTCGTCCTGCTCGGGGGTGAAGGTGAAGTCCATGGCTCGTTACCTCTTCGCTGCCGGCAGGCCCAGGCCCACGTAGCCGATGATGTCGCGCTGGATCTCGTTGGTGCCGCCGCCGAAGGTCATGACCAGGGCGCTGCGGTAGAAGCGCTCGATCCGGCCGGCGAGGACCGCGCCCTCGGAGCCGGCGACGACGCCCGCGTTGGGCCCGACGACCTCCATCAGCGAGCGGTAGACCTCGGTGGCCAGCTCGGACCCGTAGATCTTCGTGGCCGAGGCCTCGGCGGGGGACAGGTCGACCTTCTGGTCGGCGTCGGCGGCGAGCTTCCAGTTGATCAGCGTGAGCGCCTGGATCCTGGCGTGCGCCCGGCCGAGCGCGATCTGCACCCACTCGGAGTCGATCACCCGGTTGCCGTCGGGGTTCTTGGTGGCCTGGGCCCACTCGCGGACCAGCTTGAGGGACATGGTCAGCGGTGCGGACGACGTCAGGGAGACGCGCTCGTGGTTGAGCTGGTTGGTCATCAGCGACCAGCCGCCGTTGAGCTCACCGACCAGGTTGCCCACGGGCACGCGGACGTCCTCGTAGTAGGTGGCGCTCGTCGACACACCGGCCACGGTGTGCACCGGGGTGTAGGAGAAGCCCGGGGCGTCGGCCGGCACCAGGATCATCGACAAGCCCTTGTGCCGCGGCAGGTCCGGGTCGGTGCGGCAGGCGAGCCAGATCCAGTCGGCGTACTGGATCAGCGACGTCCACATCTTCTGGCCGTTGATGACGAACTCGTCCCCCTCGCGCACCGCCTTCGTCTTCAGCGACGCCAGGTCGGTGCCCGAGCCGGGCTCGGAGTAGCCGATGGAGAAGTGCAGGTCGCCGGCCAGGATCTTGGGCAGGAAGTCCGCCTTCTGCTCGTCTGTGCCGTAGCGCATGATCGTCGGCCCGACCGTGTTGAGCGTGAGATAGGGGATCGGTACGCCGAAGTCGGCGGCGACGTCGGTGAAGATCAGCTGCTCGATCATCGACCGGTTCTGGCCGCCGTACTCCTCCGGCCAGCCGATCCCGAGCCAGCCGTCCGTGCCCAGCTGCCTGATCACGGCCTTGTAGACGCCGGCCTCGCCGAACTCGCCGGTCGCGCTGGCCAGGCCCGCCTTCACCTCCGGCGTGACCAGCTCGGCGAAGTAGCCTTGGAGCTCTTCCTTGAGAGCCACGTGCTCGGGCTCGAGGGCGATGCGCATGGCCGCAAAACTATCCTGAAACTGTAACGTGTTCTAGTCTTAGTCGAGAGCTGTGCACCTGAGCGGGAGGCGACCCTGATGAGCGACACCGCAACGAAGACGCGCGCCCTGGACCATGGGGCGCCACCGGAGCGATTCGCCCGGGGCTGGCACTGTCTCGGCCTCGAGTCGATGTTCAACGACGGCAAGCCCCACGCCGTGGAGGCGTTCGGCGGCAAGCTGGTCGTCTGGTCCGACACCCAGGGCAACATCAACGTCCTCGACGGCTACTGCCGGCACATGGGCGGCGACCTCACCCAGGGCACGGTCAAGGGTGACGAGATCGCCTGCCCGTTCCACGACTGGCGCTGGGGCGGCGACGGCAAGTGCAAGTCGATCCCCTACGCCCGCCGGGTCCCGCTCCGCGCCCGCACCCAGAAGTACCCCGCGGTCATCCGCAACGGGCACCTGATGATCTGGCACGACGTCGAGGGCTCCGAGGCCGACCTGGACATCCTGCCTCCGGAGCTGCCGGGAGTCGGCACCGACGAGTACACCGACTGGACGTGGGAGGTGCTCGACGTCCCGACCGCGCACTGCCGCGAGATCATCGACAACGTCGTCGACATGGCGCACTTCTTCTACATCCACTTCGCGTTCCCGACGAGCTTCCGCAACGTCTTCGAGGGACACGTCGCGACCCAGTTCATGGAGTCGAAGGGCCGCCCCGACATGGGCGGCAGCGGCTACGGGGACGCGGACCTGGTGCTCAAGTCGGAGGCGTCCTACTACGGGCCGTCGTACATGATCAACTGGCTCTGGGTCGACTACAAGGGCTTCGAGACCGAGGTCATCCTCATCAACTGCCACGTGCCCACGAGCGACAACTCGTTCAAGCTGCAGTACGGCGTCTGCGTCAAGAAGCCCGAAGGGGTCGACGAGGAGACCGCGCAGTACATCGGCAAGCGCTACTCGGACACCTTCAAGGAGGGGTTCGAGCAGGACGTCCACATCTGGCTCAACAAGGCGCCGGTGCAGAACCCGCTGCTGTGCGAGGAGGACGGGCCGGTCTACCAGCTGCGCCGCTGGTACGAGCAGTTCTACGTCGACAAGGCCGACGTCGTCCCGGAGATGACCGACCGCTTCGAGTTCGAGGTCGACACCACCAAGGCGAACGAGTACTGGCAGGAGGAGGTCGCCGAGAACCTGCGCCGCAAGGCGGAGCAGGAGGGCGCCGGCCACGGCCACGCCGAGGCGGAGAGGTCCGACGACGTGGCGCCCGACTCGGCGATGACTGGCACCTGATGGCGTCGTTCGTCCCGACCAGCGAGGAGACGCTGGAGGACCAGCGTCTCTACACGCAGGCCCGGCTCACCGAGGTCGCGTGCCTGGACTGCCTGGCGAAGGTCTCGGTGAAGAAGAACAGCGAGCACCACACCTCCATCCAGTGGAACGACGAGGCGCTGCGCCAGTGCCCGGAGTTCTCCCGGATGGACCGGAGTCCCGGGGGGCGGCCCGTCCACGCCGCGTGCCCGCGCCTGGTGGCCAGCATCGAGGCCGCCGCCCGCGAGGGGCTGGTCCCCATCGGCGCCGAAGACGGTTGGTGACTCGCTCTCCACCATGGACACTCACGTCTTCGACCTGACCGTGGTCGACGTGGTCGAGGAGACCGCGGACGCCCACTCCGTCTCGTTCGCCGTGCCCGAGGGCGCGGAGGCCGAGTTCGACTACAAGCCCGGCCAGTTCCTGACCCTCGCGGTGCCGAGCGACCAGACCGGGGTGGCGGCCCGCTGCTACTCGCTGTCGTCGTCGCCGCACGACGGTGGCCCGCTCACCGTCACGGTCAAGCGGACCGCCGACGGCTACGCCTCGAACTGGATCTGCGACAACCTCCGCGAGGGCGACACGATCAAGGTGCTGCCGCCCTCGGGCATCTTCACGCCCGCGTCGCTGGACGCCGACCTCCTGCTCTTCGCCGGCGGCAGCGGCATCACGCCGGTCATGTCGATCACCCGCACCGCGCTGGCGCACGGCAGCGGCCGGATCGTGCTCTTCTACGCCAACCGCGACGAGTCCTCGGTGATCTTCGCCAAGGAGCTCGCCGCACTGGCGGCGGCCCACCCGGACCGGCTGGTGGTCGTCCACTGGCTCGAGTCGGTGCAGGGCCTGCCCACCCAGGAGCAGATGAAGTCGTTCATCGAGCCCTTCACCACGTACGACGCGTTCGTCTGCGGCCCGGCACCGTTCATGAAGCTCACCATCGCGGCGCTGCGCGAACTCGAGTTCCCCCGCGAACGGCGGCACCAGGAGAAGTTCATCTCCCTGGGCGGCAACCCGTTCGGCGACGCCGTCGAGGTCGAGAAGGCCGAGCACGAGCTCGAGGAGGCCGAGGCCGACACGGACTTCGGCTCCGACGGGACCTCCGACACCTCCGTGCCGGAGCCCGGCCCAGAGGGCAACGTCGAGGTCGAGGTCGAGCTCGACGGCCAGACCTACGCGTTCGACGACTGGGAGCCGGGGTGCAAGCTGCTCGACTTCCTGGAGTCCAAGGGGGTCAAGGCGCCCTACTCCTGCCGTGAGGGGGAGTGCTCGGCGTGCGCGGTCCGGTTGCTCGAGGGCGACGTGAAGATGATCCACAACGACGTGCTCGACGACGAGGACCTGGCCGAGGGGATCCGGCTCGGCTGCCAGTCTCTGCCGGTCACCGACGTCGTCAAGGTCACCTACCACTGAGCCGGCGGTCGCAGGTCCGGCAGGCCGGCCGGTCCGCGCCGGCTACGGCAGCGCCCGGTCGAGGACCTCGACGATCCGCAGCGCGAGCTCACCGGTGGGATCGAGATCGGGTCGGAAGTCAGCGACACTGACGCCGAGCAACCGGGGCGAGCGCCCGAGTGGCCGGAGCACCGCCGTGAGCTGGTCCCAGTCGAGCCCGTTGGGCTGGGGGTAGGTGACGGCGGGCAGCGCCCCCATGTCCACGACGTCCAGGTCGACGTGCAGCCAGGCGCCCCGGCCGGCGTTCGCGAGCCAGGCGGCCGCGTGCTGTCCCGCACGCTCGGGGTCGTCGGCGACGGAGGCCGCGTCGATGCGGCGAAGGTCGGCCGGCAGGCGTGCGACGTCCTGTTCTGAGCCCACATCGAGGCCGACCGTGCGATGACCGAGCAGGACCGCGTCCCCGACCGGGACCATCGGCGGCGCGCCGGCCAGGGTGACCAGCGGGTCGGCCCCGTCGCCGGTCACCACCGCGAGGTCCATGTCGGCCGTCTCACCGGTCTCGGACGTCCGCCCGTCCAGGTAGTCGGGGTGCCCGTCGAGGAACCACAGCCCGACGGGGCCGTGGTGGCGGCGCAGCGCCGGGAGGATCCCGAGCAGGATGCTGCAGTCCCCGCCGACCACGAGTGGCCGCAGGCCGGGCCGGCCGTGCAGCCCGCTCTCCAGCGCATCGGCCAGCGCCCGTGCGGCGCGCACCGTCTCGGCCAGGGCCAGCACGCCGCTGTGCTCGTCGCGCTCGGTGCCGCTGATCGTGCAGTCGGCATCGCCGAGGTCCGCAGCGGTCAGGCGGTCCAGGCCTGCTCGGCGTAGCGCCGCCGGTGCCAGCTGCTCGCCCCGACCCGACCCGGAGCAGTCCCAGGGGGCGCCGAGCAGGAACCAGTCGGAGGCGTCCATGCAACCATCGTGGACCACGTGCGAGCGCAGCTCCCTGCGCTGGGCGCCCCGACCTCAGATCAGGTCGCGGAGCCGGTCGACGAGCGAGTCCTTGACCGCCTGGGTGACCGCGGCCTCCATCTGGTCGTTGAGGGCGGCCTGGTCGTCGACGTCCTCGAGGATGCTGCGCAGGTCGAGGTCGTCGATCGCGCGGGTGAGCACGTCGTCGGTCTCGAGGGCCGCGTCGATGACCGAGTCCGGCAACGCTCGGATCGCGGCCTCGAGGAGGCCGTTGAGGTCCGCGTTGTCCAGAGCCTCGTCGACCAGGTCCGAGATCGGTGGCAGGGTCCCGTCGTCCTCCATCCGGCGTACGGCGGCCAGCAGGCCGTCGCGCAGCGCCTCGACCACGGCCTCCGTGGGCTCTCCGCCCTCGGCCAGCTCGAGCGTCAGGCGCTCCCGGCTGACCTCAAGGCGGCAGGCGGCGCCGTCGATGCCGAGCAGGACCAGGCGCTCGGTGAGGGCGTCGATGCCCTCGGACTGCGAGGTCACGGTCCGGGCGACGCACGGGTCGGCCGGCCGGAGCGGCTCGAAGTCGCCGCCGCCGTACGCCAGCTGCACCCCGAGCACGCCGCCGACCAGCGCGAGCGCGACTGCCGGCAGTCCCACCATCCGCAGGCCCCCGGTCATGCCGTCACTCCCGGGTTCCGCAGGCGGGGCAGGGCCACGGCGAGCAGGGCGAGCAGAGCGAGGCCGGCACCGATGAGGAACGAGTCCCGGAACGCCCGGGTGGCGGCACGCTCGAGCTGGACGTCGAGGTCGCGCTCCAGCCGGGCCAGTGCCGGCCGCCTCTCCGGCTCCACGGTCACGCTCTCGAAGGCCCGGCGCAGGTCCGGGACCTGCCCCTCCTGCCCGGCGAGCTCGCGGCCGAGCGCCTCCGCCACCGCGATCTTCTCCTGCGCCTCGAGCGGCGCGTCGAGGACCAGGGCGGCGATGGCCTCCTCGGCCGGCGCCTCGGCATCGCGCAGGTCCGCCGTGAAGACCGGCGTCAGGATGGCGAGCCCGACCACCACGCCGACGTGGCGCGCGCCGATGGTCCACCCCGCGTGGCGGACCCGGGGGAGCCTCAGCTCCATGGCATGAGCGGTGAGCCGGTCCACCGTCATCCCGAGCCCGAGGCCGACCAGCGCCTGCGGCGCGACCGTCCAGGCGAGGTGCGCCGCAGGCGGGATGGCGAGTCCGACCAGCCCGCCCGCGATGAGGAAGCAGCCCGCCGCGACCTCGACCGCGTGCGGGGGCCTCAGCAGACGGGCCAGCGGTCCCGCCGCCAGCGCCGCGAGCGGCACGACGGACACGGTCAGGGCCGCGGTCGCCGGGTCGCGGCGCCATCCCTCGACGAGGAGCAGGACGAGAAGGAACAGTGCGGCGGTCAGGGCCGCGGACAGCAGGGCGAGGGTGAGGTTGGGGAGCAGTGCGGGACGGTGCCGGTCGGGCGTGCGCTCCGGCTCGGCCCGCACGGCGAGCGCGGCGGGCACCGCCAGCACCGCGAACGGCACCTGCACCACGAAGATCGCCTGCCACGAGATCGCCTGGGTGAGCAGACCGCCCGCCACCGGCCCGGTGGCCGTGCCGATCACGCCGGCGGTGACCCAGGCGGCGACGCCGCGGCGTTCACCGTGCTCCGCGACCAGCAGTTCCAGGCAGCCCAGCAGCGCGAACGCCCCGCCGAGCGCCTGCACGCAGCGCGCCACGATCAGCACCTCGATGGAGTCCGCCCAGGCGCACCACGCCGACGAACCGGCGAACACCGCGATCCCCACGGCGCTGACCAGCCGGGGCTGCACCCGGGTGAGGCTCATGGCCGTCGGCACGGCACAGATCCCCAGCACGACGTTGAACGAGATCAGCACCCAGGCGACCTGCCCGACGGTGGTGTCCAGCTCGCGGAGGATGTCCGGCAGGGCGAGCGTGACCACCGCGGAGTCCGCGAGCACCAGCGCCACGGTCACCGCGAGCAGCGGACCTACGGCACGGCGCACGCGGTCATCCTCGCAGCCGGTCTCGCCGGTCGCGGACCGACCAGGCCAGCATCACCAGGCCGGCCGCCGCGACGCCCACGACCTCGTCGATCACGTAGTGCTCGCCGAAGTAGCAGAGCGCGACACCCATCGCGACGGGGTAGAGCAGCAGCAGCCAGCGCCACGGTGAGCGCAGCCGGGTGACCGCCCAGAAGGCGACCAGGGCGGAGATGCCGGTGTGCAGCGAGGGCATCGCGGCGACCTGGTTGGGCATGCCCAGCAGGATCATGTTCTGGCGCTCGAGGCCCAGCTCGCCCCAGGCGCGGCTGGTGATGCGGGCGGCGTCGATGCCCATCCAGGGTGGGGCGGTCGGGACCAGGAAGTAGCCGGCGAGCCCGACGAAGAGCAGGGTGACGTAGCGGCGCAGCCAGTCCCGCCACAGCGTCCTGTTGCGCGCCCAGAGCGCGAGTCCCAGCAGCACGGCGACGTAGAAGTGCGACGCGTAGACGGTGTTGAGCACGAGGTCCCACCAGTCGGCGTCGCCGCTCTTGAGGCACGGCTCGCCGCACCAGGCGTCCTGCAGCTGCTCGGTGGGGGTGCGGCCGTCGCCGAGCAGGCCGCCGAGCCATCTGTCGAAGCGGACGGTGTAGTCGAAGTGCGGGCCCAGGAACGTCTCGTCGGCCAGCCCGCGGAGGAACCAGTAGACGACCATCCCCACCACATAGGGACGCCAGTCGCGCCAGAAGCCCTCGTGCCGGCCCGCGATGACCAGCGCCAGCCAGCCCCACAGCAGGATGCCCACCGGGTCGTTGGGGATCCCGACCAGCGCCGACCAGGCGACCAGCGCGACGACGTACGCCGCCGCGGCCGAACGTCGTCTCACTCGTCGAGCCTGAAGATCGTGAAGTCACCCGCGGTCGCGGCGAGCTGGTACCGGTCCCGGAGGGCCTGGTCGGCGTCGTCCCCGTCGACCCCCCAGGTGTCGACCTCCGCCCCCTGGGTCACGACCCACGTCGGCGCCTCGTCGCTCAGCAGGAGTGCGGTGAACCGGGTCAGCTGCGGGTCTCGGACCCGGACCGGAAGGCTCCACAGGTCCTCGTAGGGGGAGGTCAGCCCCGACTCGCGGAGGATGTTGGCGGCGCCGAAGGCCACGACGCCGGTGTCGCCGGGCTCGGCCTGCGCCCGGAGGTAGTCGATGGCGGGCACCTCCTTCCGGTCCAGCGGCACGGCGAGGACCACGGCGAACGTGACCACGGTGGACACCGCAGCCGCCGCGTAGGGCACCACCACCGTGGGTCCGGCCTGCAGCTTGCGCTGCGACGCGGCGGCGGCCAGGAGCACCAGGCCGGGGACGAGACCCATCAGGTAGTGCAGCCAGAAGCTGCCCCCGAGCACGACGACGACGAGCTCCCAGCCGAGGACGCCGATCGCCGGCCAGCGCAGGTCGACGACGCCGTACGTCGCCGGCCCCCGCAGCCGGACGAGGAGCCCGACCGCGACGAACGGTGCGGCGGTGAGGAACAGCGCTCCGATCATGCCCACGAACCGGCGTGGGGTCGTCTCCGTCGAGGACTCGGCGATGACCTGGGCCGCCTCACCGCGGAACACCACCACGGCGTCCCACAGCTCCGCGGGCGGTGTGCCGAGTCGTTGGCTGACGACGAGGACGACCGCCAGCGTGAGCCCGGCGCCCAGCAACGTCCCCACCAGCAGCCGGGGCCGGCGCGTCACGAGCGTGAGGACCAGGACCCCGGCGAAGACGTCCAGCTGGCTCTGCTTCGTCAGCGCGGCCAGGGCACCCGCGGCACCAGCCATGGTCGCCAGGGCCAGCGCGCGGACGTTCGACCTCGTCGCGGCGGCCGCGATCGCCGCCGCCAGGCCCGCCAGGACGAAGGGGACCGCCAGCACCTCGCAGTTGACCGCGCCGCCGCCGAACAAACGGGTCGAGGTGAAGAGCGCCGCGGTCCCCGCGGCCAGGGTCGGCCCGATCCGGGTGGCCGGCGCGGCCAGCCGTCCGACCCACGCCGCGAGCAGGACGGTCGCCACGACCGCCAGGCACCCGAGCAGTCGCAACGCCCAGCGGTCCCCGAGACCGTCGGCGAGCGCGAACAGGCCGATCAGCACCGGCGGCCGGTCCACCCAGTAGTCGCCGTACAAGGAGGAGCCAGGTCCCCACTGCGAGGCCACGATGAGGTAGCCCCCTTCGTCCGGGCTCAGCGGACGCCAGAGGAACGGCAGCCAGCCGAGGAGCGCGGCCAGTGCCAGTGGAAGCTCACGCATCGATCGGCCGCGCCAGGGCTCGTCGGACGTAGGGCGCCACGGGGGAGAACTTCAGCGCCTCGGGGAAGACCAGCACGAGGTCGCGCTGCCCGGTCAGCCGGACGAGACCCTCGCGGAGGGCGCTGCGGAGCTCGAAGACGCCCTCCCACACCTGGTAGAGCACACCCAGGTCGGACTCCAGCAGCAGATCCACCTCGTGGCCGGGGTCGTTGAAGCAGAGGGACACGTCGTGCGGGTCGATGACGAACCAGAAGCGGGTCCGCCGTCCTTCGGGCAGCACGACCTGGAGCACCACACGGCGGTCGCCGAACGGTTCCGGATCGATACCACCGCGGATCCACCACATCAGCACGGTCGGGTCGAGCTCGTCCTCACGTGGCTTGCCGAAGGCCCAGCGCGCGCCCCACTCGGCCAGCCCGAAGATGATCGGCATCAGCTCCTGGCAGGCCTGCGTCGGCTCGTAGCCGTCGTCGGTCCGCCGGACGAGGCCGGCTCGCTGGAGCTGGTCGAGGCGCTTGGACAGGATCGCGCGGGACATCCCGGGCAGCCCGCGGGCGATCTCGTTGAACCGCCGGGCCCCGACCAGCAGGTCCCGCACGATGAGCAGCGTCCAGCGGTCACCCAGGATCTCCAGGGAGCGGGTGATCGGGCAGTACTGCCCGTAGCGGGACATGTCTGGATCATCGCGCACGTGGTTCAGTTTCGGAACTAGGCCGCGCCAGCGCCGGGCGTGACCTTGGGAGCATGACTCTCCTCACCGCTGACCCAGACACCGTCACCCACGCCCTGACCGACGCCGACGTCGTGGCGCTCGCCGCCGAGATGGGCCGGGTCGCCGCCGAGCACGACGCCGTCCACGACCGCGACGCGACGTTCGTCACCGAGGCCTACGACGCGATGCACGCGGCCGGCTACCTCCGGCTGGCCGTGCCGGCCGACCTCGGCGGCGCCGGGGCGACCATGCGCCAGCTCGTGCTCGCCCAGCACGAGCTCGGCCGGCACTCGGGGGCGGCGGCGCTCTCGTCGACGATGCACCACTACCTGACCCTGGTGCAGTGCTGGCGGCGGCGCCGCGGGGCCCCGGACGCCGAGGCCGTGCTGGCCAAGGTCGCCGACGGCCTGGTGATGGCCACCAGCGGAGGTTCGGACTGGGTGTCGCCCACCACGGTGGCCACCGAGGTCGAGGGCGGCTACCTCTTCTCGGGGCGCAAGGTGTTCTGCTCCCAGGCGCCCGTGGCGGGCGTCGTCTCGACCTGTGCCGTGCTGGGGGAGCCGGGGCCGGGAGCCACCGTGCTGCACGCCGGCGTGCCGCTCTCGGCCGAGGGCGTCTCGGTCGTGGAGACCTGGGACACCCTCGGCATGCGCGGCACCGCCAGCCACGACCTGGTGCTCGAGGACGTGTTCGTCCCGGCCGAGAAGATCGCCGGCACCCGGCCGTACGGCGAGCTGTCCGGACCCCTGCTCGTGGCCGCGATCCACTTCGCCCCGCTGGCCGGGGCGGCGTACCTCGGGGTCGCCGCCGGGGCCTGCGACCAGGCGGTCAGCCTCGCCAAGCCCGGAGCGGTCCGCCAGGTGGGGGACATGCGGTCCCGTCTGCGGGTCGCCCTGTGGGCGTTGCTCGCGTCCGTCGACGAGATCGGCCCGGACCCGGCAGCCGACGAGGCGACCCTGGAGACGGTGATGCTCGCCAAGCGGCACGCGGTCAACGAGGCCCGGGAGGTGGTCGACATCGCCCTCGAGGTCGCGGGGGGCTCGGCGTTCTTCCGCGGCTCACCCCTGGAGCGTGCCTACCGCGACGTCCGCGGCGGCCCGTTCCACCCGCTCACGCCCGAGGCGACCTTGGAGCTGGTGGGCCGGCGGGCGCTGGCCTGAACAGCCGACGGGCCGGGCTCATCCGGGGGCGTCCCGGACGGTCTCGACCAGGACTGCGTACGCCGCCTCGACGTCGCCGTCCGTCGTGGCGAGCCGGACCGCGCCCGGCATGGTGTCGACCAGGCCGCGGAGCCGGTCCACGTACCGCGCCAGGTGATCGTCGGGGGCGGCCTCGACGAGCCGGTGCACCGCCTCGAGATGCGGCTGGTCGATCGCTCGCGAGCCGAAGCGTGCGGCAACGTCGTCCGCCTCGACGAGGACCTCGACCCAGCGTCCGCCGGTCTCGAGCGCCGCGGACCGGAACCTGTCGAGCTCAGCGGGGTCGGCGAGGAGCTGCGGGAGCACCACGGATCCGCCGTTCCTCACGTACGCGCTCAGCAGCGCCACCGCCGCGGGGCGCACGGTGGCGCCGACGGCGACGTAGTCGTCCTCCCAGCCCGACACCCAGGTCCGCAGCACGTCGATGTCGAGGAGCAGGGTGCCGGGATGCCGGTCGGCCCAGAGCCTGGCCAACGTCGACTTGCCGACGCCGGGTGCACCGTTGAGATGCAGGACCAGCGGCTGCCGGGTCACCAGCCGCGCTCGCGCCACTCCTGCAGGTGCGGCCGCTCGACGCCGAGCGTCGAGTCGTTGCCGTGGCCCGGGTAGAACCACGTGTCGTCGGGGAGCCGGGCGAACAGCTTGTTCTCCACGTCGTCGACCAGCTGCTGGAAGGCCGCGGCGTCGCCGAAGGTGTTGCCGACGCCACCGGGGAACAGCGAGTCGCCGGTGAAGAGGTGCGGGTGCCCGGACGGGTCGGTGTAGAGCAGGCAGATCGACCCCGGGGTGTGGCCGGTGACCCTGATGACCTCGAGGGTGCAGTCGCCGACCGCGACGGTGTCGCCGTCGCCGACCCGGCGGTCGACGGTGACCTGGGTCTGCTCGGTGATCGCGTCGGCGTCGGGCTCGCCGGCCACGGTCTGTGCCCCGGTCGCCTCGACGACGTCCTTGAGCGCGCCGTGGTGGTCCCAGTGCTGGTGGGTGGTGACCACCGCGGCCAGCCCGGCGTCCCCGACGAGCGGGAGCAGGGTCTCGGGCTCGGCGGCCGCGTCGATGAGGACCTGGTCACCGGTGCCGGTGCAGCGCAGCAGGTAGGCGTTGTTGGACATCTTCTGGTCCACCGCGACCTTGGTGATCGTGAGGTGCTCCAGCTCGCGGGTCTGCGCGCCGCCGCCGACCTCGACCTCTCCCGTGTACGTCACCACGTCTCCATCCCCGGCAGCTCGCCGTCGTCGCTGGTCAGCCCGTCGCCGGGGTCCCGGCCCGTCGCCCACCATGCCAGCAGCGGTCCGGGGCCGGTGACCGTGGGCCCGCCCTCGCCGAAGGACCAGGTACGGCCGAGGTCGACGGCGTGCGCGGTGAACGGCGGGCCGTCGTGCACGGCGCTGCGGTTGTCGAGGAGCAGGACCGTGAAGTCGCTCGGCCACTCCGCCCAGGTGTAGGCCAGGTCCAGGTCGGCGTGGTGGATCTCCACCTCGCGCAGGCGCATCTCCGCGACCCGCCCGGCGGTGAAGGTCCGGTCGCTGCCCGGTGTCCGCTCGATCCGGGCGGCGTAGAGGTCCTCGGGCAGCTCCTCGACGGCGTCGTGGATGGCCGAGGTCGAGGCCAGCAACCGGTCCCGCAGGACGGACGGGCCGACGCCCGAGAGCCTCTCGATGTCGCCGTCCCGGGCCTCCTGGGAGGCGTACATCGGGACCCCGCGGTGCTCGCGCACCCCCTCGAGGGCGCCGGCCAGGCCCTCGGCGTTGAGGACCAGGTGCGCGACGACGTGGCCGCGGGACCACCCGGGCAGCAGGCTGGGCTCGGCGAACTGGAAGTCGGCCATCGCGTCGACCGTGCGGACCAACCGCCGGGTGGCGGACTCGAGCAGGGGGACGACGGAGTCGGGCATGGCTCCATCCAACACAACTCTCCCGGCCGGCGGTACGTCCCAGGGCTGTGAGGACGCCGCGCGGTGGCATGACGCTTGTCGGTGCCCTGGCGCTGGGTGCCCTGGCGACCGGCGCGCCGGGCATCGGTTCGCCTGCCGAAGCCATGCCCCCGCGTGACCCACCACCTCCGGCGGTCCGGGCCGTCCCGTGCGACCCGGGGATGGGTGACCCGCGGCCGATCCCCACCTGTCCCGACCGGCATCCGCTCATCGGTGACGTGCTGGCGTACGACGCCAGGACGGTCACCGTCCAGCCGCTGACCGTCCTCTGGGGCGACCGGGCCAGGGCGTTCGGGGCCGCGCACGGGATCGACGTCTCCAACGACTACGTCCAGCTCCCCATCGGGGACCCGGTCACGGTCGCGCGCCCACCCGACCTGATCTGCACCGCCGCGATCCGGCTGGGCTACCACGCCGGGTCGGACGAGCGGGCTCCGTGCCGGGCCTACCGGAGGGCACTGGACGTCTCCCCGGTCACCTCGGCACTGTGGTTCGAGCGTGGCCTTCTCATCCAGATGTCCGAGCTCTACCGTCCCTGACCTGGGCCGATGCCAGGCCCTCACCCGTTCGGGGGAGACCGCCCCCCGCACACGGATTCAGGACTGTCGGCGGCGCGTGACAGAGTTGTCGACGTGGCGGATCAGCTGATCATTCGGGGTGCCCGGGAGCACAACCTCAAGGACGTCTCGCTCGACCTGCCGCGGGACTCGCTGATCGTGTTCACGGGCCTGTCCGGCTCCGGCAAGTCGTCGCTCGCCTTCGACACGATCTTCGCGGAGGGCCAGCGGCGCTACGTCGAGTCGCTGTCGGCCTACGCCCGCCAGTTCCTGGGCCAGATGGACAAGCCCGACGTCGACTTCATCGAGGGCCTCTCGCCGGCGGTCAGCATCGACCAGAAGTCGACGTCCAAGAACCCGCGCTCGACGGTCGGCACGATCACCGAGGTCTACGACTACCTCCGCCTCCTCTACGCCCGCGCGGGCCGCCCGCACTGCCCGGTCTGCGGCGCACCGATCGAGCGGCAGACCCCGCAGCAGATCGTCGACCGGGTGCTGACCCTGGAGGAGGGCGCCCGGTTCCAGGTGCTCGCCCCGGTGATCCGCGGCCGCAAGGGCGAGTACGTCGAGCTGTTCAAGCAGCTCCAGACCCAGGGGTTCTCCCGCGCGAGGGTGGACGGCGAGACCTACGGCCTCGACGACCCGCCCAAGCTCGACAAGCAGAAGAAGCACACCATCGAGGTCGTCGTCGACCGGCTCGCGGTCAAGGAGTCGTCCAAGCGCCGGCTCACCGACTCCGTCGAGACCGCGCTCGGCCTCGCGGGTGGGCTGATCACCTTCGACTTCGTCGACCTGGACGCCAAGGACCCGCACCGCGAGCTCCGGTTCAGCGAGAAGATGTCGTGCCCCAACGACCACGCGATCGACACCGACGAGCTCGAGCCCCGGTCGTTCTCCTTCAACAGTCCGTTCGGCGCCTGCCCCACGTGCCACGGGCTCGGCACCCGGATGGAGGTCGACCCCGAGCTGGTCGTCCCCGACCCGGGGGCGACGCTGGGGGAGGGCGCCATCCAGCCGTGGAGCATGGCGCACGTCGCCGACTACTTCCTGCGGCTGATGGGCGCCCTCGGCGACGAGCTCGGCTTCGACCTCAACACCCCGTGGGAGGACCTGCCCGCCAAGGCCCAGAAGTCGCTCCTGGACGGTCACTCCACCAAGGTCCACGTCGTCACCACCAACCGCTACGGCCGCAAGCGCGCCTACTACGCCGAGTTCGAGGGCGTCCGCACCTACATCGAGCGCCGGCACCGCGAGGCGGAGTCGGACACCAGCCGGGAGCGGTTCGAGGGCTTCATGCGCGAGGTGCCGTGCCCGGTGTGCAAGGGCAGCCGGCTCAAGCCGGTCTCGATGGCCGTGACCCTGGGCCCCAAGGACGCCGGTGGCCTCAACATCGCCGACGTCTGCTCAATGCCGATCAACGAGACCGCCGACTTCCTGCGCAACGTCGACCTCAGCGCCCGCGAGCGGCAGATCGGCGAGCGGGTGCTGAAGGAGATCCAGGAGCGCCTCAACTTCCTCCTCGACGTCGGTCTCGACTACCTCTCGCTCGACCGTCCGTCAGGCTCGCTCTCCGGTGGAGAGGCCCAGCGGATCCGGCTGGCCACCCAGATCGGGGCCGGCCTGGTGGGGGTCCTCTACGTCCTCGACGAGCCGTCGATCGGCCTGCACCAGCGGGACAATCAGCGGCTCATCGAGACGCTGGTCCGGCTCAAGGACCTCGGCAACACCCTGATCGTCGTCGAGCACGACGAGGACACCATCAAGACCGCCGACTGGGTCGTCGACATCGGTCCCGGTGCCGGTGAGCACGGCGGCCAGGTGGTCCACAGCGGCACGGTCCAGGGCCTCTACGACCACCCCGACTCGCTCACCGGGCAGTACCTCTCCGGCCGTCGCGAGATCCCGGTGCCCGCCGTACGCCGCCCGCGCACCCCCGGCCGCGAGCTGGCCGTGCTCGGCGCCCGCGAGCACAACCTCCAGAACGTCGACGTCGCCTTCCCGCTCGGGCTCTTCGTCGCCGTCACGGGAGTGTCCGGCTCCGGCAAGTCGACGCTGGTCAACGACATCCTCTACACGTCCCTGGCCAAGCAGATCTACCGCTCCCGCACCGTCCCCGGCCGGCACCGGACCATCACCGGGGTCGACAACGTCGACAAGGTGATCCACGTCGACCAGTCGCCGATCGGGCGCACCCCGCGCTCCAACCCGGCGACCTACACCGGCGTCTTCGACCACATCCGCAAGCTCTTCGCCTCGACCCCCGAGGCCAAGATGCGCGGCTACCTCCAGGGCCGGTTCTCCTTCAACGTCAAGGGCGGCCGCTGCGAGGCGTGCGCCGGGGACGGCACGATCAAGATCGAGATGAACTTCCTCCCGGACGTCTACGTCCCGTGCGAGGTGTGCCACGGCGCCCGCTACAACCGCGAGACGCTCGAGGTGCACTACAAGGGCAAGACCATCGCCGAGGTCCTGGACATGCCGATCGAGGAGGCGGTGGACTTCTTCGCCGCCGTCCCGCCGATCGCCCGGCACATGAAGACGCTGGTCGAGGTCGGCCTCGGCTACGTCCGGCTCGGACAGCCGGCCACCACGCTCTCCGGCGGGGAGGCGCAGCGGGTCAAGCTGTCCTCGGAGCTCCAGAAGCGCTCGACCGGCGGCACCGTCTACGTGCTCGACGAGCCCACGACCGGCCTCCACTTCGAGGACATCCGCAAGCTGCTGCTCGTCCTCGGCCGGCTGGTCGACCAGGGCAACACCGTGCTGGTGATCGAGCACAACCTCGACGTCATCAAGACCGCGGACTGGATCGTCGACATGGGCCCCGAGGGCGGGTCCCGCGGCGGCACCGTCGTCGCCGAGGGCACTCCCGAGGCGGTGGCCGCCAACGCGGCCAGCTACACGGGCCAGTTCCTCAAGCCCATCCTTGCCGGGCGCGAGGCGGCACAGCCCAAGGCCGCGCGGCGTACGCCGGCCAAGAAGGCCGCGGCCACGAAGGCTCCCGCCACGAAGGCTCCCGCGAAGAAGGCTCCCGCCAAGAAGGCTCCCGCCAAGAAGGCTCCCGCCAAGAAGGCTCCCGCCAAGAAGGCCAGCGCCCGCAGGAGCGCGTGAGCCGCGCGCACAGCGAGGGCACAGGTCGACGTCCTAGGATTCTCGGCATGTCCGCGGATCCCTATCCCTTCTCCCAGGCGATGTCGGACCTGCGGGCGGACCTGCGCCGCTACCGCCGTCTGTCGGGTCTCCCGACGTTCGTCAACCTGTGGATCTCGCCCGGTGGCGTCGCCTCCATCCACTACCGGGTCGCGCATTGGGCCTGGGCCGGCCGGTCGCCTGTCCGGCTGGCGTCCCGGGTGCCGCTGATCTTCTTCCAGAGGCTCGTCGAGGTGTGGGCGGGGGTCGGGATCAGTCCCCAGGCGGTCATCGGCCCGGGTCTCTACATCGGGCACTTCGGGCAGATCATCGTGCACGGGGAGGCGCGGATCGGGTCCAACGCGACCCTGACGCAGGAGGTCACCCTCGGGTTCACCCCGACCGGCCGCCGCAAGGGCGCCCCGACGATCGGCGACCGCGCCTACATCGCCCCCGGCGCCAAGCTGTTCGGCGCGATCACCGTCGGCGACGACGTCACCGTCGGTGCCAACGCCGTGGTCAACCGGGACGTGGAGGACCGCTCGGTGGTGGGTGGGGTGCCGGCCCGGTTGATCAGCAAGCAGGGCAGCTTCGACCTCGTCTACTACGACGGCATGGACGGCGACCCCGCCAGGTCCGCGTCGCTGGCGCTGGCGGACCGCCCGGACTCGCCGGCCGGCCCGGAGTCGAGCCTGCCGCGGTAGGCCGACAGGACCATCGGTCCGTAGACGAGCATCTCGAGCCCGACCACGAGCAGCCAGCCGGTCGCCAGGCCCTCGATGTCACCTGTGAGCCCGCCGATGGTGGCCCCCACGAGCTCCAGCAGCGTCAGGGTCCACACCAGCCGTGCCTCGCGGCCCACCCGGCCGCGCAGCCGGCTGAGCGCGACGTGGTGGTCCTTGACGACCAGGCCGAGGCCGGAGACGGCGAGCAGGATGAGCGCGGTGTGACCGGCGTCGGCGTAGTCCTTGCCGAACACGTAGAGCACGTACTTGCCGCCCAGGACGGCGACGACCGTGGCCGCCAGGCAGGCCAGCACGGAGTAGCGGAGGCTCAGCCGGAACTGCGGGATCACCTCGTCGGTGAACTTGGAGCCTGACGCGAACAGGGCCGTCGACAGGGCGATCGGGAGCACGAACACGAACGCCGCCACGGACCAGGTCGCGTAGAGGTAGCCGGCCTGCTGCGAGGTCATCGTCACGTTGGCCACGATCGGCATCGCGAAGTACGGCGTGCTCAGCGCGAGGTTGAGGGCGTGGTGTGCCGCCGCGGTGCGGCCGCGCCCGGCCAGCACCCCGGGCCGCGGGACGAGCCGCGACCAGCGCACCCGCTGGGTGCGCGCCACCCAGCCGACCGTGGTCACGAACGACGCCACGTTGCCGATCACCCAGCTGGCGAAGACGCTCAACGAGGTGGTGGAGCTGAGGGCGAACGCGAGCGCGATGACCGCGGCGAGCTTGACCACCGCGAAGACGGTGTTGCGCCCCAGCTGCAGCCCGCCGCCCTTGGTGCTGAGCAGTGCCTGGTCGAAGACCAGGCCGACCACCTGGGTGGCGACACCGACGACGAAGAGCGTCGTGGACCCCCACTCCGAGCCGATCCCGGGGAGGCCCAGGACGGACTCGGGGAGGACCAGTGCGGCCGCCAGCGCGAGAGCCGCACCCGCGGCGGCGCTGAGGCCCGTGGCGGCCACGACGAGCTCGCCGCGCCGCTCGGTGCGCTGCGGGAGCTCGGCGATCAGCAGGGTGCCCAGGCCCAGCATGGCGACCGGCGCCAGCAGGCTCATCGCCGCGATCGCGGTGGCGGACTCGCCGACGATCGAGGCGTCGTAGAGCCGAGCGGCCGCGGCCCAGTAGAGGAACCCCAGCCCCGAGGTCAGCAGTGAGGTGCTGACCAGCGCCGCGGCGCTGCGGACGAGGAACGAGAGGGCCGATGTTCGCGGCCGCCCCGAGCTGTGCTTCCCCATCCGTGCATTCCCCATCGTTGGACGTCCCCTCCGGGGATCTGACTCGAGGATAGGGAGCGCGACCCCGCGTGAGTGCTTTCTCATCGAACTCACACCCGGGTCTCATCGACCCTCGGTGGCCCCTGGATTAGGTTTCAACCATGACCCAGGTCTCCCGCCGCACCGTCACCGGACTGGCCACCGCCGGCCTCAGCCTCCCGCTCCTCGCCGCCTGCGGCGACGACTCGGACACCGCCTCGGACCCGGGCACCGGCTCGGGCTCCAGCTCGGGAGGCGGGAGCACGCCCAGCCAGGCCGAGAGCTCGAGCGGTGGCGGCGGTGGATCGGACGCCCTCGCCTCCACCTCGGACATCGAGGTGGGCGGCGGCACGATCTTCGCCGACGAGCAGGTCGTGGTGACCCAGCCGAGCGAGGGGGAGTTCAAGGCGTTCAACACCACCTGCACCCACCAGGGCTGCCCGGTGCAGTCGGTCTCCGACGGGACGATCAACTGCGACTGCCACGGCAGCAAGTTCTCGATCTCGGACGGCTCGCCCGAGAGCGGGCCCGCGACCTCCCCGCTGGAGGAGGTCGGCATCACCGTCGAGGGCGACTCCATCGTGCTGGCCTGACCCACGCTGACCCGCGCTGGCCCACGCTGTCCGCCCTCGACCGTAGGGTTCAGGAGTGGTGCCTGCCGACTATCGCCCCGAGCCGGGGTCGATCCCGACCCAGCCCGGCGTCTACCGGTTCCGGGACGCCAAGGGCCGGGTGATCTACGTCGGCAAGGCCAAGAACCTCCGGGCCCGGCTGTCGTCCTACTTCCAGGACGTCCGCAACCTGCACCAGCGCACCGCCGCGATGGTCACCAGCGGCGCCAGCGTCGAGTGGACGGTGGTCAACACCGAGGTCGAGGCGCTCCAGCTGGAGTACTCGTGGATCAAGGAGTTCGACCCGCGGTTCAACGTCAAGTACCGCGACGACAAGTCCTACCCCTGGCTCGCCGTGACCGTGGGCGAGGAGTTCCCCCGGGTGATGGTCGGGCGCGGCGCCAAGCGCAAGGGCACCCGCTACTTCGGCCCCTACAGCCACGCGTGGGCGATCCGCGAGACCGTCGACATCCTGCTCCGGGTCTTCCCGATGCGCTCCTGCAGCAACGGCGTCTTCAAGCGCTCCGGCCAGATCGGGCGGCCCTGCCTGCTCGGCTACATCGGCAAGTGCGTGGCGCCCTGCGTCGGCAACGTCACCGCCGACGAGCACCGCGAGATCGTCGACGACTTCTGCGACTTCATGGCCGGACAGACCCGGCCGTTCATCCGGCGCATCGAGAAGGAGATGTACGCCGCCTCCGACGCGGAGGACTACGAGCGCGCGGCCCGGCTGCGCGACGACCTCGGCGCCATCAACCGGGCGCTCGAGAGGCAGCAGGTCGTGCTGGGGGACGGCGCCGACGCCGACGTGGTCGCCCTCGCCGAGGACCCGCTCGAGGTGGCCGTGCAGATCTTCTACGTGAGGGGCGGCCGGGTGCGCGGCCAGCGCGGCTGGGTGGCCGACCGGGTGGAGGAGGGCGGGACGGCCGAGCTCGTCGAGGACTTCCTCCTCCAGCTGTACGCCGGTGCGGACGCCGACTCGATCCCACGGGAGATCCTGGTGCCCGAGCTGCCGCCCGACGCGGCGACGTTCGAGCAGCTGCTCGGCGACCTGCGCGGCAGCAAGGTGCGGATCCGGGTGCCGCAGCGCGGCGACAAGAAGGCGCTCCAGGAGACGGTCGCGCGCAACGCCGGCCAGTCGCTGGCCCTGCACAAGACGAAGCGGGCCAGCGACCTGACCACGCGAAACCAGGCGCTCGAGGAGATCCGCGCGGCGCTCGCGCTGGACGAGGCTCCGCTGCGGATCGAGTGCTACGACGTGTCCAACCTCCAGGGCACCGAGGTCGTCGCCTCGATGGT
>NZ_JAEMSS010000191.1 GCF_016462705.1 Nocardioides sp.
CCACGCCGACGGGCTGCGCGTCGACGGCGTCGCCTCGATGCTCTACCTCGACTACTCCCGGGAGCCGGGCGAGTGGAGCCCGAACAAGTACGGCGGCCGCGAGAACCTCGAGGCGGTCCAGTTCCTGCAGGAGATGAACGCCACCGTCTACAAGCGGGTGCCCGGAGCCACCACGATCGCCGAGGAGTCGACGTCCTGGCCGCAGGTGACCGGGCCGACGTCGTCCGGTGGTCTGGGGTTCGGGTTCAAGTGGAACATGGGCTGGATGCACGACTCGCTCGCCTACGTGCAGCACGACCCGGTGCACCGGGCCTACCACCACCACGAGCTGACCTTCCCGCTCGTGTACGCATGGTCGGAGAACTACGTGCTCCCGATCAGCCACGACGAGGTCGTGCACGGCAAGGGCTCGCTGCTGCGCAAGATGCCCGGCGACCGCTGGCGGCAGCTGGCCAACCTGCGTGCCTATCTCGCGTACATGTGGGCGCACCCCGGCAAGCAGCTGCTGTTCATGGGCTGCGAGATCGGCCAGGAGTCGGAGTGGGCCGAGTCCCGGGAGCTGGACTGGTGGCTGCTCGACCACCCCGAGCACCGCGGCGTCCACTCGGTCGTCGGCGACCTCAACCGGGTCTACCGGGAGTCGCCGGCCCTGTGGCAGCGCGACGCGGAGCCGGACGGGTTCCAGTGGGTCGACGCCAACGACGCCGGGCGCAACGTCTTCTCCTTCATCCGGCGAGGCGCCCCCGGCACGCCGGACGTGGTGGTCGTGGCCAACTTCTCCGCGGTACCCCACGAGGGCTTCCGCCTCGGTCTGCCGTCCGCCGGTGTGTGGGACGAGGTCGTCAACACCGATGCCGAGGGCTACACCGGCTCCGGGGTGGGCAACCTCGGCTCGGTGACGGCCGTCGACGGCGACCACGTCGGGCAGCCGGCGTACGCCGACATCGTGGTGCCGCCCTTGGCCACGGTCTGGTTCCGCCGAGCCACCGGCGGTTGAGCCGCCCGCCGCCAGGCGAGCGAAACCACGCGACCGGAGGCTGGGACCCAACCACTAGCCTGACGGCGTGAGCGAGCCACCCGTCGTCCGGCTGACGGTGGCCGATGGGGTCGCCCGGATCTCCTGGTCCACCGACCAGACGATCGACGACGTCCACCGTGAGGTCCAGGCCGCCCTCGAGGGCCACGCCCGGGTGGAGGCCTGGATCGACCCGGAGGACACGGAGAGCCAGCGCAGCGCCACGTGGGCCGGTATGCGCCGCGAGGGCGTCATGCGCGGCGTCACCGTGGACGGCGACACCGTCGACCGGATCGTCTACGCCCGGCTGGCCACCGACGCCCCGGCGCACGAGCCCGAGGGCTTCCGGTCGCTGCTCAACTCGTTCCTCCCCCGCAAGCGGGCGATCAGCCAGATGCTCGTGCGCGACACCAAGAACCGGGTCCTGCTCTGCCAGCTGACCTACAAGCGTGACTGGGACCTGCCTGGGGGTGTGGTGGAGGTGGGCGAGTCACCTCAGCTCGCGGTGAGCCGCGAGGTCGAGGAGGAGCTCGGCCTGGTGATCCCCGCGGGGCCGCTGCTGCTCACCGACTGGCTGCCTCCGTGGAGCGGGTGGGACGACGCGCTGTGCCTGGTGTTCGACGGCGGGGTCCACGACCCGACGATCGCCGACACGATCGTGAAACAGGAGCGCGAGATCAAGGACGCGGCCTTCTGCACCCTCGACGAGGTGACCGAGCGCTGCTCGGAGATCACCGCGCACCGGATCACGTCGGCCCTCGCGAACACCCACGGGACCGCGCCGAGCTACACCGAGGGTGGACAGGGCTGACCAGTTCCAGGTCGCCCCTTCCCTCAGGCTGTCGCGTCCGCTAGACAGTCCGGACACGTCCAGGAGGGGGACCCGCATGGCGGAGGCACAGGTCGAGCAGACCCAGCTCAAGGCCGGGGCGATCGGGTTCGTCGACGCGCTGGTGATCGGGCTGGCGTCCACGTCGCCGGCGTACTCCTTGGCCGCCATCATCGGCGCGGTCACCGCCCTCGCCGGCGTCAACGCGCCCGGCATCCTGCTGGCGTCGTTCGTGCCGATGGCGCTGATCGCCACCGCGTTCCTCTACCTCAACCGGGTGGACCCCGACTGCGGCACCACGTTCAGCTGGGTGACCCGCGCCATGGGTCCGTGGTTCGGGTGGATCGGCGGGTGGGCGATCATGATGACCGGGGTGCTCATCGTGGGCTCGCTGGCCGACGTCGGGATCCGGTTCGGGCTCTACGGCTTCGGCGAGCTGCTCGGGAGCGACGGCCTGATCGAGGCCGGCGACAACGCGTGGATCCGGATGCCCGCCGCCATCGCCCTGGTGCTGCTGATGACCTGGGTCTGCGTGCTCGGGACCGACGTCTCCGCCCGGCTCCAGAACCTCCTGATCCTGGTCCAGGTCGTCTCGCTCCTCGTCTTCGCTGCCGTCGCCATCTACCGGGCCGTGGACGGCGACAGCCCGCTCGGGGAGGTCACGCCCGAGGTCGAGTGGCTCAACCCGTTCGGCGCCGGCGGTGCCGCGCTGAGCTCGGGGCTGCTGCTCGGCGTGTTCGCCTACTGGGGGTGGGAGTCGGCGGTCAACCTCAGCGAGGAGACCACCGACGGCGACAAGACGCCCGGTCGCGCGGCGCTGCTGTCGACCTTCATCCTGCTCGTCACCTACGTGTCCGTCGCGATCGCGGTCGTCGCCTTCGCCGGCACCCAGTGGCTCAGCGACAACGCCGGTGAGGAGGAGTTCGTCTTCTACTACCTCGCCACCGAGGTGCTCGGCGGCTGGGACTGGGTCCTGCTGCTGTCCGTCTCGACCGCGGCCATCGCGTCCACTCAGACGACGATCCTGCCGGCTTCCCGCACCGGCCTGTCCATGGCCCGGCGAGGCGCGCTCCCGCCGCGCCTCAGCCACATCCACCGGCGCAACCGGACGCCGGACGTCAGCACCTGGACCGTCGCCGCGATCGCCATCGCCTGGTACGTCGGGATGTACCAGGTCAGCGAGAACGCCCTGTTCGACTCCCTCACGGCCCTGGCCCTGCTCATCGCGTTCTACTACGCCCTGACCGGCATCGCCTGCGCCGTCTACTACCGCAAGCACCTGACCGAGAGCGCCAAGAACCTGCTGCTCATCGGCGTCGGTCCGTTGGTCGGCTCCGGCCTGCTCCTCTGGCTGCTCGTCCTCTCGGCGCGCGACCAGTCGGACCCGGACAACTCCTACAGCGGCCAGGCCTGGCTGGGCGTCGGCCCGCCGCTGGTCATCGGCGTCGGCGTCTTCCTGACCGGCGTGGTGTTCATGCTCGTCTGGCGTGCCCAGGAGAAGCGCTACTGGGACGAGAAGCCCTCGCTCCCCGATCCTGCGGTCGTACGCGGCGACAAACCACCGCGTCCCGACCCCGACGGACTGGAAGGATAGGCACGATGGCAGTGGTGCTGGGCTACGACGAGTCACCGGGGGCCGAGGCGGCACTCGACGCGGCGATCCAGGTCGCACAGCGGTACGGCGAGGAGCTCGTGCTCGTCTACGGCGCCGCTCCGCCGGGCGGCATGGGCGAGGAGTTCAAGTCCCATCTCGACGCATTGCTCGACATGGGTCGCACGGCCACCGCGCACGCGGTGGAGAAGGTCGAGGCGGCCGGGGTCACCGCCAGCGTCCGGCTGGTCGACGCCAAGCCGGCCGAGGCTCTGGTGCAGGTCGGCAACGAGCTCGACGCGACCGTGATCGTGGTCGGCACCAACGGCGAGAGCCCGCTGCGCGGCGCGATCATCGGGTCCACGCCGCACAAGCTGCTGCACCTGACGAACCGGCCGGTCCTCTGCGTGCCGTTCGCGCGCTGAGACCTGCCCGAGGCCTCAGAACAGCGCGGACGCCAGCGACTGACGGCCCTTGAGGACCCGGGGGTCCTCGTTGCCGACGGCCGCGAACAGCCCCACGAGGTGCTCGCGGGCGGCGTTGCGGTCGTCGCCCGCCGTACGCCGGACCAGCTCGACGAGCCGCGCGAAGGAGTCGTCGACCCGGCCGACGAGGAGGTCGAGGTCGGCGACCAGCGTCTGGGCGGCGACGTCGTCGGGGGCGTCGTCGGCCGCGGCCCGGGCGGTCGTCTCGTCGACGCCGTCGGTCCGCTGCAGCACCCGGGCCATCGCCAGGCCGGCGGCGGCCTCGGCATCGGCCGGGTTGGCGGCGATCAGCTTCTCGTACTCGGCGACCGCCCGGTCGAAGTCGTTGGCGGCCAGGGCGTCCTCGGCGGGCGCGTAGCGGGGGTCGGACCCGGGCTCGTCGGCACTGTCCGCGGCAGGCGCGGTCCCGGCTCGGGGCTGGTGCCGGGCAGTCATCCCCTGCGCGGTCAGCTGCTGCATCACCTGGTTGATGGCCCCGCGCAGGTCGTCGAGCTTCATGACGTCCTGGATCAGCGGCGCCGGCCGACCGTCCAGGACGGCGAAGACATAGGGCACCGACGGCAGCTGGACGGCCTGGGCGATCGCCGGCGAGGTGTCGATGTCGACCAGACCGGCCAGGAAGCGGCCCTCGTACTCCTCGGCGACGGTCGCCAGGTCGCGGGCCATCTGCTCGCTCTCCGGGAGCCGGCTGGGCGAGAAGAACACCAGCAGGACCGGGGCGGTCATCGACGCCTCCAGCGTCGACTGGAAGCTCTGCTCGTCGACCTCGAGCCAGTACGACGCCCCGGCGGGGGCCGCCGCACCGGGCCCGCCTGCTGGCGGGGCGGCGGGGCGCTTCAGCGCCGACAGGTCGATGGCTCCCGGTCGGGAGAACGGCTGCTGGGTCATGCCCAAATCCTAGTTTGCGGACCGGTCACGTCGTTCGGCTGGCCATACTGTCGCGGTGGGTGACGTATCTCCTCGGGGGCCTGGCTCAGGCGCGCCCTCTCGCGACCGGATCCTGAGGCGGGTGCTGGTCTGGGGCCCGACCTACTACCTCGCGAGCCAGCTGGGCCTCCTGACCGCCGTCGCCGACCTGCCGCTGACCCTGGTCTCCCCCAGCGCCGGCGTCGCCGTCGTCTGGTTCGCCACCGGCAACCGGCGCACCTGGCCGTGGGACGCCGCCACGCTCGCCCTGGCGAGCCTCGCGGTGTCCTGGCAGCTCGGGGTGATGTGGGGTCTCATGCTGACCTCGCCGCTCATCTCCCTGACCCAGGTCGCCGTGGTCGTGCTGCTGCTGCGCCGCGGGAGCCCCGACCTGGAGCCCTTCGGACGACGCTCGCAGTGGCGTCTCCGGGACCTCGGCGTGCTCATGGTCGCGAGCGCCGCCGGCACCCTGTGCGGTGCGACGCTCTACACGGTGACCCAGGCCCTGGCCGGGCTCGAGACCGGTGACCTGGAGGCCTTCTTCCTGCGCTGGGCGCGCAGCACGGCCGCCATCGCGGCCCTGGGCTCGCTGGGGCTCATGGTCGTCCCGGCGCTGCGGCGCGGTGACCGTGAAGGAGGGCGCCGGGCCCGGCTGCGGGCCGCCCTGTCCGCGTCGCCCACCCGTCGTCTCGAGGCCGTGGCCCTGGTCGCGGCGTCCACCGGCTCGTACCTGCTGTGCTTCTACTTCTTCGAGGAGAAGCCGCTCTCGTTCGCGCTGCTGGTCACCACGGCCTGGGTCGGGGTGAGGTTCGCACCGGTGGCCGCCGCCCTGCACGGCGCCGTGGCCGGCAGTGCCGCGCTCCTGTTCACCCTCAACGGGTACGGCCCGTTCGCCGGCATCGACGACGTCCAGCAGCAGGCCCTCATCGCCCAGCTCTTCGTGCTGCTGCTGGCGGGGACCGGGTTGGCGCTGGCGATCTCCCGCGCCGAGCTGGCCGACTCCGAGCACGTCGCCGAGACCCGGGCGCGCACGCTCGACCAGGTCATCCAGGAGGTCGGGGACGGCATCGCCCTGATCCAGGAGGGTGGCGAGGTCCTCATGCTCAACCAGGCGGCCCGGGAGCTGTTCGGCACCGACTCGCCACTGGTGCACGTCCGCCCCACGGAGGGACTTCAGCTCTTCGACTCCACGGGCGCCCGGTGGGACCCGGAGCGCGCCCCCCACACCCGAGCGCTCGCCGGCGAGCGGGTCACGGGAGACGAGTACGAGCTGCGCGAGGACGGACGGGTGGTGCGCTACCTGCGGATCAGCGCCGACCGCATCCCCGGGGCGCGGCGGGGCGACCCGGCCCGGGTGCTGGTCACCTACCACGACGTCACCCGCGACCGGCTGCGGCACGACGCGCTCGCCACCTTCGCCGGACACGTCGCGCACGACCTGCGCACCCCCCTGTTCGTCGTGCAGTCCTGGGCGGACGTGCTCGCCGACGGCTTCCGCCGGGACCAGCCCGTTCGTCCTCAGGAGGGTCTGAAGATGACCGGCAGGATCCTGGACGCCGCCGAGCGGATGCGCGACTTCATCGCCGCCCTCCTCGAGGACACCGTGACGCGCGACCGCCCTCTCGAGCGGCGGCCGGTCCCGCTGGACGACCTCGCCCGGGACGTCGCCGAGATGCGTTCCCACGCGATGACCACGACCGGCAGCCCGCCCTCGATCTCCGTGACCGGGCGGGCCACGGCGTACGCGGACCCGGTCCTGGCGAGGATCGTCATCGACAACCTGGTCGCCAACGCCGTCAAGTACGTCGCCCCTGACGTGGACCCGGTCGTCGAGGTCGAGCTCGAGGAGACCGCCGGTGTGGCGGAGCTGCGGGTGATCGACAACGGGATCGGCATCCCGCCCGACGAGCGCCAGCGGGTCTTCGAGCCCTTCCGGCGGCTCCAGCGCGGAGGCATCGAGGGCGCGGGACTGGGGCTGGGCATCTGCCAGCGGATCGTCGAGCGGCACGGCGGATCCATCTCGGTCCTGGACACCCCGCACAGCGGGACGTGCGTCAGGGTCAGGCTGCCGCGGAGCGACTCGGGCACGGCGAGCTGATCATCGAACCCAGCGGTAGACCTGACCGTCCCGGACCTCGACGCTGGCGGGAGGTCTGGGCCGGGGCGAGTCCCGCAGGTGCGCGAGGACCCGGGCGCGACCGCGGAGGACGGTCCTGCCGTCGGTGAAGTGCAGGTAGGGGTGCAGCAACGCTCGCACCTCACCCCACTGCTCGCTGTCCATGGCGGCCCAGGCCGCCGCCGCCGGCTCGGGCATCTCGGGGAGCTCGTGCAGCATCGCGGGGGTGCACATCCGCCACGCGTCGGTGACCAGCTCGCGCATCTCCCGGTCGTCGAGGCGGTCCAGCCGCGCGCACACCCACTGGTAGCGCAGGTCGCGCGCCGGCGGCAGGAAGAACGTCTCCGGGTCGGACTCGACGAGCCCGGCGCGCTCGGCCTTGGGGAAGCCGAAGCCCATGGCGAGCTCGTCCTGGGAGAACGCGACGAACACGATCTGGCCGACCTTGAGCTTCCAGCGGCCGCCGATCTGTCGCTCGTAGGCACGAGGCAGCGCCAGCCCGACCCGGCGTACGTCGTCCGCGGTGGTCACCCACCGCACCGT
>NZ_JAEMSS010000192.1 GCF_016462705.1 Nocardioides sp.
GCCCCCTCCAGTGCGCCCGCGCCCAGCGACCGCATCCCGTGCTCGAGCTCGGCCCGGAGCGCGTCCTCCTCGGGCAGGCCCTCCTGGTCCAGCACCGACAGCCGGTCGTTGCGCAGGCACTCCTGGGGCAGCGCCGCCAGCTCACGGGCCAGGGTCTCGGCGACCTGCCTGGCCTGACCGGCCGGGACGACCCGGTCGACGAGGCCCATGGCGTGCGCCTCGGCCGCGCCGACCGGACGACCGGTGAGGACCAGGTCGAGCGCCCGGCCGGTACCGACCAGCCGGGGCAGCCGGACCGTGCCGCCGTCGACCAGCGGCACGCCCCAGCGGCGACAGAACACGCCGAGCGTCGCGTCCTCGGCGGCCACCCGGAGGTCGCACCAGACGGCGAGCTCGAGGCCGCCCGCGACGGCGTACCCTTCGATCGCGGCGATCACGGGCTTGCCGAGCCGCATCCGGGTCGGGCCCATCGGGCCGTCGGCGCCGTCCTCCACCGGCTGCACCTGGTTGCCGGTCGGCGTGCCGATCGCCTTGAGGTCGGCGCCGGCGCAGAAGGTGCGGCCGGCACCGGTGAGCACGGCGACGTACGCCGCCGGGTCGGCGTCGAAGGCGCGGAACGCCTCGGCCAGTGCGGCGGCCGTCGGTCCGTCCACCGCGTTGCGCGCCTCAGGGCGGTCGATGACCACCGTCGTGACCGGACCGTCTGTCTCGATGCGGACGTTCATGGGCCTGATTGCACCAGACGGCTCGACCAGGTCTGACCGATCGGAGGAGGACATCCTGGGAGCGGTGGAGTCAGACTGGCCAGGTCACTCGTCCGGGCGAGCGACACCCAGCGATGACGACGACTCATGGGGAGGCACGTCATGCGGAAGCAGTCTTGGGACCAGCGGCGCGATGTCGCCGTGCGGTTGCTCGCCAGGCTCAGCCTGGTCGCCGCCCTCGCCGTGCTCGGCGCACTGTTCGTGGGCGGCGCGGCGACGAGCCAGGCGTCGGAGTCGGAGATCGCCGCGCCCGACTCGTACGGATCGTCACCCGAGCAGGGGTTGGAGCAGGCCAGCCCAGGCGTGCTGGTGGTGGGCGCCGTCGTCATCGGCGGCGGCATCGTGGTGCTGCTGATCGGCGCGTTCCGGCCCCCGACCAGCAGCGAGCGCCGCAACTACGCCGACCTGTCGTACCGCTAGACGCTCGGTCGCGGCTCAGGTCCTGCGGGCGTTGACCACGACGTTCGACTGGTAGCCACCTCGGTCCGCGTCGTACACGCCGCCGCAGGTGACGAGGTTGAGCTCGCTGCGGCCGTGGGAGCCGTAGACCTTGCGTGCCGGGAAGTCCTCGTTGGCGTACGTCCGCACCGAGTGCACCGTAAAGCTGACGTCGGAGCCGTCGTCGAGGCGCACCGTGATCTGCGCGCCCGGGGTGAGCTCGGACAGCCCGGAGAACACGGCCGGCCCGTCGACCGAGTCGACGTGACCGAGGATCACCGAGGACCCGAGGGCGCCGGGCGCCGGTCCGCGACGGAACCAGCCGGCGCGGTCAGGGTCGCTGGGCACCTGGACGGTCCGGTCCTTCTCCACGCCGAGGGTGATGAGCCGGGTGTCCAGGTCGAGGGCGGGGATCACCAGCTGGACCGGCCGCACCTTCACGGGCTCGGCGTCGGTCTCGACGACCGCTTCGGCCTGGGGCGTGCTCGTCGGCGCGGTCGCGGCAGCTGTCGCTCCGGTCGCCGCTTGCTCCTCGGTCGAGGCTGCCTGGCGGTCGCTCCAGACGACCAGGCACACGACCGCGAGCAGGACCAGCAGGGCTGCGACCGCCCGCCACCAGGAGGTGGGGGCGGTCCAGGACCTGGTGCTCACGGGGAGGGCTGGACGACGGCGGCCTTCTGGGCCCGCCGCGCTGCCACTCCGGCGCCCACGAGGAAGACGAGGCCGAGGCCCAGCCAGACGTTGGAGGGCGTTTCGCCGTCCGCGGGACGGCCGGTCTCGGGGTGACCCGACGGGATGTACGGCGTGCTCGGGGTCCCGCCGGAGGTGCCGGACCCGGAGCCGCCACCGCTGCTGCCGGACCCGCCGCCGCTGCTGCCCGACCCGCCGTTGTTCCCGCCGTTGTCGCCGCCGTTGTCCCCGCTGTCGTCGTCGGAGTCGTCAGGAGTGGCCGACGGCGTGCTCGAGGGCGTCGGGGTCGCGGTGGGGGTCGGCGTCGTGCCCGGCGGGGTCGCCGCGCACGTGGGCCGGGTGATCACGTTGGTGTCGAGCGAGACCTGGCCGTTGCGGGCCAGCATCCGGCCCTGGACGGTCGCTCGGGTCTCGAGGGTGATGCTGGTCAGCGCCATCACGGTGCCGACGAAGACCGAGTCGGTCCCGATGGTGGCCGAGCTGCCGACCTGCCAGAACACGTTGCACGGCTGGGCGGCGCCGATGAGTGCCACCCGGCTGCTGGAGGCGGCGAGCAGCGTCGACCCGGCCTGGAAGATGAAGACCGCTGCCGGGTCACCCAGCCCGTCGAGGGTCACGGTGCCGGTCAGGTTCATGCTGGTGGAGGCGGTGTAGACGCCGGGCACGAGCGTCTGCCCGCCCAGGTTCTGGTCCGTCTGGTCGACGACCGGTCCACGTCCCGCCGCATCGTTGTAGGCGGTGGTCAGGTCGTCCTGCGCGCTGAGCGCCTCGGCGTCGGCGGCGTGGATGGTGCCAGCGCTGACCTGGCCCGGCGGGAAGCCGACGACGGCGGTGCCCGGTGCGACGCCCACCGACCCGGCGATCGCCGAGGGGCCGGTGTTGGTGACGGTGGTGCCGGCCAGGACGGCGTACGGCGTCGCGGTGCCGAGCCCGACGGCCGCCTGGGCGGCCGAGGCCGACCCGGCGGGAAGCACCAGCGCGAACGCCACGGCGAGAGCGGAGGCAGGCAGAAGCTTGCGGGGGAAGGGAGTCACGGGGGTCTCCAGCGATTGCCGGAGCGTGGTCACACGGGGGGATCGAATGTCATCGAGTCCGGATGCGTTCGAAACTACGCGGGAAAGCGCTGGCGCGTGGTCGAACCGGGAAAGCTTGGCGGTGGCGGTGGGATTTGAACCCACGGTGGGCTTGCACCCACACACGCTTTCGAGGCGTGCTCCTTAGGCCGCTCGGACACGCCACCGCCGGAGAATGTACCGGAGCAGCGTCAGGCCGCCGAATTGTTGTCAGACCCCGATGGCGGGCTCCAGCGGGGGTCGCGGCCGGTCGCGCCGAGCAGCCGGTCGAGAGCCGGCGCGTCCGCGGGGACCGGGACCGGCGGGCCGAAGAGACCTCCGTCGTCCGCGGGTCCGTCCTCGGGCGGCTCGAAGCTCGTCGCGAAGGCGTGGGCCGCGTCCACGGCGGCCGGGTCCGCGGCGTACGCCTGTCCGGTCGCGACCGCGAGGTCCCAGGCGTGGACCGTCACCTCGTCGAGGGCCACGAGGGAGGCGACCTCCGCGGGCATCTCGATCGGTCCGGCCATCGTCATGCCGGCGTACGCCGACGGGTCCAGCCACGCCTCGCCGAGCTCGTCGAGCTGGGCGCTGATCCGGTCCCGCCAGCCGTCCTCGAGCCGGGAGCCGTCGCCGGACGCGTTGCCGCCGGCCGGGATCTCCTCCTTGCGGGCCGACAACGTGAACGCCAGCGCGAGGCCGCCGATGTGGTCGAGCAGGTCGGCCACCGTGTAGTCGGGGCACGGCGTGGGGTCGCCCAGCTGCTCGTCGCGGACGGACCGCACCAGGCAGGCCAGCTCCGTCGTGGTCGGCCGGAAGTCGAGAGTGGTCATGCAGTCCTGACCGAGGAGGCCGCGCGGACTCATCGGCCACGGGCGGGATAGTCAGGGACTATCCGCGCGGGCCGAGGCGACGCAGCTGCACCACGTGCTCCGGGGTGAGCTCGTCGAGGGTCCGGACCCCGAGGAGGCGCATGGTGCGCTCGATCTGGCCGCGGAGGATCTCGATGGTGCGGTCGACTCCCTCCCGTCCGCCGGCCATCAGGCCGTAGAGGTACGCGCGGCCGATCAGGGTGAAGCGGGCGCCGTGCGCGATCGCCGCGACGACGTCCTGGCCGGACATGATCCCGGTGTCCAGGTGGACCTCGAGCTCGGATCCGACCTCGCGAACCACCGAGGGCAGCAGGTGGAACGGCACCGGCGCCCGGTCCAGCTGGCGGCCGCCGTGGTTGGACAGGATGATCGCGTCCACACCCGCGTCGGCGAGGCGACGGGCGTCGGCGACGGACTGCACGCCCTTGACCGACACCTTCCCCGGCCACTGGTCGCGGATCCAGGCGAGGTCCTCGTAGGTGACGGTCGGGTCGAACATGGTGTCCAGCAGCTCGGCGACCGTCCCCGACCACGAGTCGAGCGACGCGAAGGCCAGCGGCTCGGTCGTGAGGAAGTCGAACCACCAGGCGGCTCGCGGGATCGCGTTGGCGACGGTGCGCGCCGAGAGGGTCGGCGGGATCGTCATCCCGTTGCGTACGTCGCGGAGCCGGGCGCCCGCGACCGGGACGTCCACCGTCACCAGCAGGGTGTCGAACCCGGCCTTGGCGGCGCGGTCGACCAGCGCCATCGACCGGTCCCGGTCCTTCCACATGTAGAGCTGGAACCAGTTGCGGCCGCCGGACGACGCCGGTGCGGCGGCGGCGACGTCCTCGATGGACGTGGTCCCCATGGTGGACAGCGCGAACGGGATGCCGGCCGCCGCGGCGGCCTGGGCTCCGGCGATCTCGCCCTCGGTCTGCATCATCCGGGTGAACCCGGTCGGCGCGATCCCGAACGGCAGCGCCACCCGCGAGCCGAGCACCTCCCGGGTGGTGTCCACGGTCGAGACGTCGCGCAGGATCGACGGCACGAACTCGACGTCGCCGAAGGCCTCGCGGGCCCGGGCCAGCGAGACCTCGCCATCGGCCGCCCCGTCGGTGTAGTCGAACGCGGCCTTCGGTGTCCGCCGCTTCGCGACCCGGCGCAGGTCGTCGATGGTCAGCGACTTGTCGAGGCGTCTCCGCTTGGGCGACAGCACCGGCTTCCTGAACTGCACCAGGGGCGCGAGGTCGTGACGCCTGGGCACCCGCCGCTTGCTGGCCTCCACGGCACCCAGTCTGCTCGACCTCAGCCTTCCGGGGTCAGCCGAGTCCCGACCACGCGTCCTCGCGTCGCCAGACCGTCGGCAGGTGGAACGCGACGCCCTGCTCCTGCGCCAGGCCCCCGAGGACCCGCATCGTCACGTCCAGGTCGTCCCCCGCGAAGGGGAGCGCCCGCAGCGGTAGGTCCAGGGGGCGGAAGAAGTCGTCCCAGTGGGTGAGCACGACCCGCTTCGCGCCGACGGTCCCGACCGTCTCGGCCCAGTAGGAGCGGATGTAGTCCTCGCTCTGGACCCCGAGCTGGCCGATCCCGAGGTAGGCGACGTCGGCGGTGCGGCCCGTCAGTGAGCCGGGGACGAACCCGGCGCTGCCCTGCACGAGGGCAGTCCTCCCGCTGGCGTGCTCGACGAGGACGGACCAGGCCTCGCCGCAGCGGTACGCGTCGGCCTTGACCGGTGGGACGACCGGGGCGTCGACAGTGCCTGGGTAGCGGTCCGGCGGGCAGTGGTCGGACACCACGAAGGTCAGGGTGAAGCCGCCGTACGTCGCCACGTCGCCGTCGCCGACGACCCGGATCCGGTCCGTCGGCAAGCCGCCGCCGCGGCCGACGTTCGCCGTGGACTCACCGCCGACCAGGGTGGCCCCGGTCCGCTGCGCGACCACGGCCGAGTCCATCGCGTGGTCGTAGTGCGTGTGCACGGGCACCACCGCCGCGACCTGGTCCGCGCCGGCGCGCGACAGTGCGGCGTCGATGCGCGCGGTGTCGGGCGTCAGCCTGCGCAGCGCCACGGACACCAGTGACGGCCGGGAGAAGAAGCCGTCGAACAGCAGGCGCGTGGAGCCGTCGTCGAGGAGCAGCGTCGCCACGCCGAGGAAGGTGACCGCGAACTCGCCCTCGGCAGCGGGCACGTCGAACCGGTCGCGGTACCGCTCGAGGTCCGGTCGGCCGAGCTTGAGGCGCATGCCCAGCAGGCTAGCCAGTCAGGAGCTGGCCACTTCGTGTCCACAGCGGCGGCTCGGGGCGGGTTCTCCACAGGGTTCGTGCGGTTGCCGGGGTGGTGTCGGTGGGGGCTCGGAGCGTGGTGGGTGTGGCGATCACTCCCGGCTCTGGCACCGCACCTGCTGCGGTGGTGGAGGCTGCTCGGGACCTGGTGCTCGAGGCGTCGGACCGGTTGCCGGCGGTGTGGTCGGACGACGAGCTGCTGGAGGGGATGTCCGCGGTCCAGCGGCTGCGTGGTGCGGCCGACGCGCTGGAGCTGGCGATGCTGGCCGAGGTCGATATCCGGGAGATCCCGAAGCGGCGGCTGCACTGGGGGTCGACGGCGGACTGGTTCACCCACCTGGTCGGTGGGTTGCGGCGCGACGGCAGACGGAGGGTGCGGCTCGCGCGGGTCATGGCGTCGGACTTCCCGGCGACCTTGGCGGCGGTCCGTTCAGGTGAGACATCGCTCGGCCAGGCCGCGGTGGTGGTCGAGGCGGTGGAGGCGCTCCCGACCAGCCCTGACCTGCGGGCCGACGCGGAGCGGGTGCTGCTGGAGCAGTGCCGGACGTTGACCGCGACCGAGCTGGTCCGGGCCGGGCGGCACGTCGCGGCGGTGGTCGACCCGGACCGGGAGGAACGCGCCGTTGAGGCCGCGTTGGACCGGGAGGAGCGCGCGGCGCACCGGCAGCGGTTCCTGTCGGTGGTCGAGGACGGTGCGGGCGGGGTCCGGGTCAAGGGCTACGGGTCGGCCGAGGACGGTGAGGTCCTCCGCGCAGCGTTGCTGCCGTTGACCAAACCGGCTCCGGCGGTGGACCCCGACGACCCGGGTGACCCGACGTGTGCGACGGAGCGGGACCCCCGCGACCACGGCGCCCGGCTCTGGGACGCGCTGATCCAGACCGCCCAGCACTGCCTGGACACCGAGCTGCCACCCGAGTCCCACGGCACCCGCCCTCGGGTCACCGTCACCACCTCGTTGGACCATCTCCAGCAGGCCTTGGGGCAGTCCGCGTGGACCGAGACCGGGCTGGAGCTGTCGGTGGCCGCCGTCCGGCGGCTGGCCTGCGACGCCGACATCATCCCCGGCGTCCTGGGCGCCGACGGGCAGGTCCTCGACGTGGGTCGGGCCCGCCGGCTGGTCACCATGGCGATCTGGATCGCGCTGATCCTCAGGGACCGGCACTGCGCCTTCCCCGGCTGCACCCGGCCACCCTCGATGTGCCACGCCCACCACATCACCCACTGGGCCGACGGCGGACCCACGGCACTGGGCAACCTGGTCCTGCTCTGCGGGGAGCACCACCGGGTCATCCACCACACCCCCTGGCAGGTCCGCCTCAACCCCGAGGACGGCAGACCCGAGTTCCTGCCACCACCACGACACCGCACCCAGACCGACCAGCCCTGGATCAGACACCGACCCCG
>NZ_JAEMSS010000193.1 GCF_016462705.1 Nocardioides sp.
GGCGTACGGCCTCATGGTCGCGAACATCTGCCCGATGAAGCCGGACGGCGTCCAGCTGAGCAGGGCGAGACGGCCACCTGGCCGCAGGACCCGGACCAGCTCGTCGGCGCTCCGCTGGTGGTGTGGCGCGAACATCACGCCGACGCACGACACGACCACGTCGAACGAGGCGTCCTCGTAGGGCAACGCCTCCGCGTCGCCCTCGTCCCAGCGCAGCCCGACCCCCCGGCCGGCGGCGGCCTGCCGTCCCGCCTCGAGAAGATCGGGCGTCAGGTCACTGGCCACCACGTCGGCGCCGAGCGCCGCGGCGGGGATGGCCGCGTTGCCGGAGCCGGCGGCCACGTCGAGCACGCGGTCCCCAGGCCCCACCCCCGCGGCGGCCGCGAGGACCGGACCGAGAGGAGCGATCACCTCGGTCGCCACGGCGGGGTAGTCACCCATCGCCCACATGGCGCGGTGCTTGGCCTTGAGGGCGGTGTCGTCGACGTCCTGCAGGGACGGTGTCCGGGTCATGGCCCGACCGTAGGGACCCCGACGGGCCGCGGGCATCGGTGCAGCCACGCATCCGCGGCCGTCGTCGGGAGGGGACTACGTACGTGCCAGCCGGGCGACCGCGGCGGCGCGGGCCGAGCGACCGCTCACGCCCAGCTTGGCGTAGACGTTGTGCAGGTGTCGTTCGACGGTGCGCACGCTGAGGTGCAGCGCCGCGGCGATCTCCTCGTTGCCGCACCCGTCGGCGGCCAGGCCCAGGACCTCCCGCTCCCGCGTGGACAGCAGGGCGACACCCTCGTCGCCGCCCGTGAGGTCTTCGTCGCGGCCCAGGAACCCCCGGACCTCGGCCACGAAGACCGGCCAGGCAGGCTCGTCGGCGAGCAGGATGTGGTTGCGGGACTCGAGCGGCACCAGCCGGGCACCGTCGATGTGCGTGGCCAGCAGCCGACCCATCTCGAACTCGTTCATCTGGTCCTCGAGCCCGTGCAGCACCAGCGTCGGGAGGTCGAGCTCGGCGAGCAGGGGGATGCAGTTGGCCTGCGCCCGCTGCTGGCGAGCCAGGTAGGCGGTGGTGGCCGACACCGAGACCCGCTGCAGCTCGTCGAGCCACGACATCTGCTCCTCGGTCGCCCCCGGGATCATCAGCGAGGTGAAGACCCGGCGGAAGGCCGAGTCCTTGCGACCGAAGCCCACCTTGATCATCTGCTCGAAGGTGTGGAAGAGCTCGAGCTCCTCCGGAGTCGGGTCCGGCAGGGCCGCGGCATAGCTGCTGTAGAAGAGCAACCGGGTCACCCGCTCGGGGTGCCGCACGGTGTAGGCGATGGCGGGCGGCCCGCCCTGCGACATCGCCATCAGCGCGAACCGCTCGAAGCCGGCGTCGTCGGCGACCGCCTCGAGGTCGCCCACGCGCGCCTCGAGGCTGTGGTCCTCGACGTCCCAGTCCGAGAGCCCGTGGCCGCGCTCGTCGTAGCGGATCACGGTCGCGAACGAGCCCAGGTCCTCCAGGAAGTGCCGCCACACCGGCGAGTCCCAGTCGTGCTGGAGGTGGCTCAGCCAGCAGGTCGAGACCAGCAGCGGCGGACCGGACCCGTGGACCGCGTAGGCGATCCGCACACCGTCCGGCGCCTCGCAGAAGCGGATCTGCTGGCCCGCAGGCACCTCAGTCCACCCTGTGCAGCCGTCGGGCGGCCTCGGCGATCGAGCCGCTCATCGACGGGTAGACGGTGAAGGCCTGGGCGAGCTGGTCGGCGGTGAGTGACTCGGCGACCGCGATGGAGACGGGGTGGATGAGCTCGCTGGCCCGCGGGCCGACCACGACACCGCCGACGACGATGCCGGTGCCGGGACGGCAGAAGAGCTTGACGAACCCGTCGTGGACGCCCTGCATCTTGGCGCGCGCGTTGCCGGACAGCGGCAGCGTGACGGCCTCGGCCACGATCCCACCGTCGTCGATCGCCTGCTGCGACCACCCGACCGTGGCGATCTCCGGGGCCGTGAAGACGTTGGAGGAGACCTTCTTCAGGTCGAGCGGGTGCACGGCGTCGCCGAGGAAGTGCCACATCGCGATCCGGCCCTGCATGGCGGCGACGCTGGCGAGCATGAGGACCCCCGTGCAGTCGCCGGCGGCGTACACCCCGCGGGCCGAGGTGCGCGAGACCCGGTCCACGTTGACGAAGCCGCCGTCCTTAAGGACCACCCCGGCCTCCTCCAGGCCCAGGTCCGCGGTGTTGGGCACCGAACCGAGCGCCAGGATGCAGTGGGAGCCCTCGACGGTGCGGCCGTCGGTCAGGGTCACGGTGACGACGTCGCCCGACCTCGTCACCGACTCCATCCGGGACTTGGACAGGACCTTCATGCCCCGACGGGTGGAGACCTCCTCCAGCACCGCCGCCGCGTCGGCGTCCTCACCCGGCAGCACCCGGTCGCGCGACGACACGAGCGTCACCGGGATGCCGAGGGCGAGGTAGGCGCTGGCGAACTCGGCGCCGGTCACCCCCGAGCCCACCACGATGAGCTCGGTCGGCACCTCGTGGAGGTCGTAGACCTGCTCCCAGGTGAGGATCCGCTCGCCGTCGGGCTGGGCGCTCGGCAGCGTGCGCGGCGCCGCGCCGGTCGCGACGAGGATGGCGTCGGCGTCGTACGACTCCTCCCCCACGACCACCCGTCCGGGCCCGTCGAGGTGCCCGCGGCCCTGGACGACCCGGACCCCCTCCTTGTCCAGCCGACGGGTGATGTCGGCGGACTGGTCGGCGGCCAGCTTGAGCACCCGGGCGTTGACCCGCGCGAGGTCGACGCGCACCCCGTCGTCGCCGATCATCACGCCGAGCTCGTTGGCGCCGTGGACGTCGCTCATCAGCTCGGCGGTCGCGATCAGGGTCTTGCTCGGGACGCAGTCGGTGAGGACGGCGGAGCCGCCGATCCCGTCGCTGTCGACGACGGTGACCTCCGCGCCCAGCTGGGCGGCGACCAGCGCGGCCTCGTAGCCGCCGGGGCCACCTCCGAGGATGACGACCCGGTCGGTGCTCACGTCGCGTCCCTCACAGGTTGATCATGTGGCCGGCGATGCCCTCGACGGCTTCCTTCATCGCCTCCGACAGGGTCGGGTGCGCGAAGACGTTGCGGGCCACCTCGTCGGCGGTGAGGTCCCACTGCCGGGCGAGGGTCAGGGCGGGGAGCAGCTCGGTGACCTCGGGCCCGATCATGTGCGCGCCGATGATCTCGTTGTACGTCGCGTCGGCCACGATCTTGACGAACCCGACCCCCTCGGCCATGCCGCGGGCCTTGCCGTTGGCCGAGAACGGGAACTGGGCCGTCTTGACGTCGTAGCCCTTCTCCTTGGCCTGCTCCTCGGAGTAGCCGAACGAGGCGATCTGCGGCTGGCAGAACGTCGCCCGCGGGATGAAGTCGAAGTCGATCTCGACGGTCTCCGCCCCCGCGATGGTCTCGGCGGCGACCACGCCCATCGCCTCGGCGGTGTGGGCCAGCATCAGCTTGCCGGTGACGTCGCCGATCGCGTAGATGCCGTCGACGTTGGTGCGGCCCCGGGCGTCGACGGCGATCGCGCCGCGGTCGGTGGTCTCGACACCGGAGGCCTCGAGACCGTAGCCGTCCAGCCGCGGGGCGAAGCCGAACGCCGCCAGGAACTTGTCGGCCTCGATGACCGTGGCGTCGCCTCCGTCGGCCGGGCTGACGGTGACCTTGACCCCGTCGCCGGTGTCCTCGACGCCGTCGACCTTGGTCGACAGCAGCACCTCGACGCCGAGCTTCTTGTACTGCTTGAGGAGCTCCTTCGAGACGTCCTTGTCCTCGGTCGGCACCATCCGGTCGAGGAACTCGACGATCGTGACGTCCACCCCGAAGTTCTTCATCACGTAGGCGAACTCGACGCCGATCGCCCCGGAGCCGCCGATCACGATCTTGCCGGGCAGCTCGGCGTCGAGGATCTGCTCCTCGTAGGTCACCACGTTCGCGCTGACCGACATGCCCGGCAGCATCCGCACCTTCGCGCCGGTGGCGATGATCAGGTTGTCGCAGGTGTAGGTCGCCTTGCTGCCGTCCTTGTCGACCTCGACGGAGTGCTTGCCGTCGGTCGAGCCGGTGATCGTGCCCCAGCCGTCGAGCTCGGTGATCTTGTTCTTCTTCATCAGGTAGTGCACGCCCTTGGCGCTGGCCTCGGCGACGCCGCGGCTGCGCTGGTGGGTCGGGGCGTAGGCCATGGTGGCGTCGCCCTCGATCCCGAACGTCTTCTTCTCGTGGGTGATGATGTGCGCGATCTCGGCGTTGCGCAGCAGCGCCTTCGACGGGATGCAGCCGACGTTGAGGCAGACGCCGCCCCAGTACTTCTCCTCCACCACAGCCACGGTCTTGCCGAGCTGGGCGGCCCGGATCGCGGCGACGTAGCCGCCGGGCCCGGCTCCGAGGACGAGGACGTCGAAGTGGTTGTCTGCGGTCACCGGTCCAGCCTAGTCCGGCCGATACCCTGCTCCTCGATGACCTTGTATGCGGCCTACGGGACCAACCTCGACCCGGAGCGGATGGTCCAGCGCTGCCCCCACTCGCCCCTGCACGCGACCGGCTGGCTGACCGGATGGAGGCTGACCTTCGGCGGCGAGGACCTCGGCTGGGACGGTGCCCTGGCGACGATCGTCCAGGACCCGTTCGGGCAGGTGTTCGTCGCCGTCTACGACGTGACCAAGGAGGACGAGTCGGCGCTCGACAGCTGGGAGTCCGCCGACTCCGGGCTCTACCGCAAGACCAAGGTGCGGGTCTCCACGATGACCGAGGAGCTCGTCGTGTGGACCTACGTGCTGGACGCCTTCGAGGGTGGTCTGCCGTCGGCGTCGTACGTCGGGGTCCTCGCCGAGGCGGCCGAGGCGGCCTCGGCGCCGGCCGACTACGTCGCCGCGCTGCGCTCCCGTCCGTGCCGGTCCCTGGGTAACTAGGGTGAGCGCGTGAGCGAACCGGACCCCTATGCCCTGGCCCAGGAGGCCGCCGCCCGTCTGGCCGAGCTGACAGGGGTCGAGCGCCACGACGTCGCGATGGTGCTGGGCTCGGGGTGGCTGCCCGCCGTCGACGCACTGGGGCCCGCCTCCGCTGAGATCGCCGCCACCGACCTGCCGGGGTTCGGCGAGGCCGCCGTGGCCGGCCACTCGGGCAAGATCCGCTCGCTCGAGGTCGGCGGGGTCAGGGCGCTGGTCTTCCTGAGCCGCACGCACTACTACGAGGGCAAGGGCGTGGCCGCGGTCGTGCACGGCGTACGCACCGCGGGCGCGGCCGGCTGTCGCACCATCGTGCTGACCAACGGCTGCGGCGGTCTCAAGGAGACCTGGACGCCCGGGACGCCCGTCCTCATCAGCGACCACCTCAACCTGACCGGTCGCTCGCCCATCGTCGGGGCGAGGTTCGTCGACCTGACCGACCTCTACAGCAGCCGGCTGCGGGCGCTGGTCAAGGAGATCGACCCGAGCCTGGACGAGGGCGTCTACGCGCAGTTCCCGGGCCCCCACTACGAGACGCCCGCCGAGGTGCGGATGGCGGGGGTGCTGGGCGCGCAGCTGGTCGGGATGAGTACGACGCTCGAGGCGATCGCCGCCCGGGAGGCCGGGATGGAGGTGCTCGGCATCAGCCTGGTCACCAACCTGGCGGCCGGGATCAGCAGCGAGCCGCTCAACCACGAGGAGGTCCTCGAGGCGGGCCGCTCCGCGGCGACCCGGATGGGCGACCTGCTCGGCCGGCTCGTCCCGCAGCTCTGAGGCGGGACGAGCCGACCGCTCGCGAGGACCCGGCCCTCAGACGGCGACCTGCAGCTTCTCCTTGGCTCCGAGGTAGTCGGCCTCCCCGGCATAGACAACCTTGACCTTCCAGGTCCCCTCCCCGAGCTTGGGCAGCTTGACCTTGGCGCGCCCGCCGACCAGCGTCGCCTGCAGCGTGTGCTTCACACCCTGGCGCGACACCTTCACCACGACCTCACCGGACGGCGCCGAGACGCCGGCCGGGCCGGAGACGTCGACGACGAGCTTGCCGCGCTTCGTGGTGGTCGGCTTCTTCTTCCAGCTGCTCGTCAGCGCCGGAGCGGCCTTCGTGACGGTCAGGCCCCGGGTCGCCTGGGCAGGCTGGTGGCCGGCGTCGCCGGAGTAGGCGAACGAGGCCGTGTACTGGCCGGCGGAGAGCGAGGCCGGCACCGTGAACGACACCGTGCCCCCCGCCACGGTCCGGGTCTGCGCGGGGCCGACACCGGTCAGCGTGACCGAGCCCGCGCCCGGCACGGTCGCCGTGAGCGTCGAGGTGGCCCCGAACGCCTTGCTCGTCGCGCCGGCAGTGGTGACGGTCGACGGGGCCGGAGCCGCGGGCTGCAGCTGGGCCCAGTCGATGCCCACCGGGGTCTCGGTGTCCTGGGTGGTCGTCGAGTGCCCGTGCGCCCGCCACGTGTAGACGGAGTAGTCCACGGTCGGGTCGAGATCGTCGGTCGGCGCGTTGAGCGACGTCGAGAACGCGCCGCCGACGATCGCCGAGGACGGGACCCACGCAGCTCCGGCGAAGCTGTCGATGCCGCCCGGCGTCGACACGTCGGGCAGACCCCCGGACGGAGCCAGGCCGACGTAGACGCCGTCGTCACCGGGGTTGCCGTCGGTGCCGGTGAAGCCGGTGCCGGTGACGTCGAGGTCGAGCCCGCCCTCGGGGGACGCCGCGGCCGTCGTGGCGTCCACCGTCATCGGTGCCGCCTGGAACGTGAGGGAGGCCGGCTGCTTCTTGGCATCCGAACCGCTGCCGCTGGCGTAGAAGTGCGCCCTCACCCCCTTGGTGACCTGGCCGAGGAACGCCGGGTTGAACGCCTTGCCGTCCACCGGCTGGCCGCTCGGGATCTCGAGAGCGGTCGCCTCCGCGCTGTCCGCGGGCAGCACCCCGGCCCAGTCCGGCGTGACCGTCATGCTGTCCAGGACGCCCCCCTCGACCCAGGTGGTGGCGTCGAAGGTGGCCACCAGGACCCGGGCGGGGTCGGTGCTCGCCGCGGGCTGCCCCATGCCGGCGGCGTTGGAGGCCGACACGATGGCGGTCATCTCGCCGTTGCCGTCGTCGTCGATCGTGATGACCGGGTCGGCGATGGTCACGGTGTAGTAGGTCGTGGTGGCCATGACGAACGAGCCGGAGACCTGGCCGTCGTAGGTCGCCGTGGTGGTGCCGTTGTCCGGGTTGTAGGCGCCGACGCCCGCCGGGAACCTGACCACCCCGGCGGCGTCCTCGGTCGCACCGTCGGCCAGCACGTGCGTGGACAGGTGGTCGTCGAACTGCTGGGAGACCTCCCAGGTCAGGACCGGAGCCGGGTCGGCGGCCGCGGCCGGCGCGGCCGTGACCGCGACAGCGATCACGCTGAGTGCGGCCGTGCCGAGGGAGCCGGCGAGCGCTGAGGCGAGCGCGCGGCGGGGTGGACTGAGGATCATCGGGGTTTCCTTTCTGGGGTGACGCGGGTCGCGTCACGTGCGGGGGT
>NZ_JAEMSS010000194.1 GCF_016462705.1 Nocardioides sp.
GCAAGCGGCGTGCGACAAGGCCGGTGTGGCGCTGAAGATCGCCGTGCTGCTGGGCTCGGCCAACCGTGACCCCGCCGTCTTCGAGGAGCCCGACGAGTTCCGGGTCGACCGCGAGCCCAACAACCACCTGGCCTTCGGGGTCGGGGTGCACTTCTGCCTCGGTGCTCCGCTGGCGCGGATGGAGCTCGTGGAGTCAGTGGGGGCGCTGTGGGCGGCGTACCCGACCCTGGCGCTGGCGGGGGAGCCGGAGAGCCGGGGGACCTTCGTCCTCCGGGGGTTCCATAGGGTTCCAGTCCAAGGAGGAACGTCGTGAGCGAACCGTTCAGCGCGGTCGAGGTGATCGTCCGCAAGCGGGACCGGGGTGAGCTGTCGGACCCGGAGATCGACTGGGTGGTCGACGCCTACACGCGTGGCGTGGTCGCCGACGAGCAGATGTCGTCGCTGGCGATGGCGATCCTGCTCAACGGCATGAACCGGCGCGAGATCGCCCGCTGGACGGCGGCGATGATCGCCTCCGGCGAGCGGATGGACTTCGGCACGCTGTCCCGGCCGACGTCCGACAAGCACTCGACCGGCGGCGTGGGCGACAAGATCACGCTGCCGCTCGCCCCGCTCGTCGCGGCCTGCGGGGTCGCGGTCCCGCAGCTCTCCGGTCGCGGTCTCGGCCACACCGGCGGCACCCTGGACAAGCTCGAGTCGATCCCCGGCTGGCGGGCGGCGCTGTCCAACGAGGAGATGTTCGCCCAGCTCGAGTCCGTCGGCGCGGTCGTCTGCGCGGCCGGCGACGGCCTGGCACCCGCGGACAAGAAGCTCTACGCGCTGCGCGACGTCACGGGCACCGTCGAGGCGATCCCGCTCATCGCGTCGTCGATCATGAGCAAGAAGATCGCCGAGGGCACGGGCGCGCTCGTGCTGGACGTGAAGGTCGGCTCCGGAGCCTTCATGAAGAACGTCGAGCTGGCTCGTGAGCTGGCGGAGACGATGGTCGGGCTCGGCACGGACGCGGGGGTGCACACGGTCGCGCTGCTCACCGACATGGACACGCCTCTCGGCCTCACCGCCGGCAACGCGATCGAGGTGGAGGAGTCGGTCGAGGTCCTCGCCGGTGGCGGGCCCGCCGACGTGGTCGAGCTGACCCTGGCTCTGGCTCGCGAGATGCTCGCGGGGGCCGGACGCGGCGACGTCGACCCCGCGGACAAGCTCGCCGACGGGTCCGCGATGGACTCCTGGAAGGCGATGGTCCGGGCCCAGGACGGGGACCCGGACGCCGTCCTGCCGGTCGCCAAGGAGTCCCACGTCGTCACGGCACCGGCGTCCGGCACGTTGAGCCGGCTGGACGCGATGGCGGTCGGGATGGCGGCCTGGCGGCTGGGTGCGGGCCGCTCGCGCAAGGAGGACCCGGTCCAGGCGGGAGCCGGCGTGCGGTGGCACGCCCGGCCCGGCGACCAGGTCACCGAGGGCCAGCCCCTGATGACCCTGCTCACCGACGAGCCGGACCGCTTCGACAGGGCGCTGGAGGCGCTGGAGGGCGGCTACGACATCGAGCACGGCGCCGAGTTCGAGCCCACCCCGCTGTTGATCGACCGGATCGGCTGACGTTGACTGACGGGATGGACCTCGTCGCCGGACAGGAGCTGCCACTCGCGTCCGCGCGCGTCACGCTGGGCATCGGCTGGGACAAGGAGCGCACCGCCGGGGCCATGGGCACCGGCGCCCCCGACGTCGACCTGGACGCCACCGCCGTGCAGTTCGCGGGCGACCAGCTCTTCGACCTCGCGTTCTACAACAACCTGGGCACCCGGGACGGCTCCGTGGTCCACCTCGGTGACAACCTGACCGGTTCCGGTGAGGGTGACGACGAGCAGATCACCGTCGACCTCGGCCGGGTGCACGGCCCGGTCGACACCATCGTGCTCATGGTCAGCAGCTACCACGGGCACACGCTGGAGTGGGTCAACCGCGCCTACTGCCGGATCTCCGACGAGTCCGGCGCCGAGCTGGCCCGGTTCCGGATCACCGGCGGCGTCCCCCAGACCGGCCTGGTGCTGGCGACCTTGAAGCGCGTTGCTGCGGAGCAGGGGAGCGGCTGGGTGATGCGGGCGGTCGGAGAAGGCGTGGCGATCACCGTGCCGACGCAGGGACTGGCCAAGCTGCGCCCGTACCTGGCTAGCTGAGGAGCAGAACCACCGTCTCGGCCACGCACGCCGGCTTGGCCTCGCCCTCGACCTCGATCGTGTAGGCGACGGTCAGCTGCTTGCCGGCGGGGACGTCGGCGAGACCGACGACCGAGGCCCGGCCGCGGATCCGCGCGCCGACCTTGACGGGCATCGGGAACCGGACCTTGTTGAGGCCGTAGTTGAGCCGCGCTCCCGGCGTCTCCACGCTGAAGATCTGGCTGCTCAGCCAGGGGATCAGCGACAGCGTCAGGTAACCGTGCGCGATCGTGCCCCCGAACGGCCCGGCGGCGGCCTGCTCCTGGTCGACGTGGATCCACTGGTGGTCGTCGGTCGCGTCGGCGAACAGGTCGACGCGGTGCTGGTCGATCTCGACCCAGTCGGTGGCGCCGAGGTCCTCGCCGACGGCGGCCTCGAGCTCGTCTGTGCTGGTGAACGTGCGCATGCATGCCTTCGAGTCGGGGAGCGGCTGACAGGATGGCGACATGAGCGCCGTCCTCACCGAGCCTAGCCAGGGCCCCCGGGCCACCGAGGACCAGGTACGCCGTGCCCCCAAGGTGCTGCTGCACGACCACCTCGACGGGGGCCTGCGGCCGCAGACCATCGTCGAGCTGGCCTCCGAGTGCGGGCACGAGCTGCCGGCGCAGACCGCGGACGACCTCGGCCGCTGGTTCGCCGAGAGCGCGGACTCGGGGTCGCTGGTTCGCTACCTGGAGACCTTCGACCACACCGTCGCGGTCATGCAGACCGCCCCGGCCCTCACCAGGGTGGCCCGGGAGTGCGTCGAGGACCTGGCCGCCGACGGGGTCGTCTACGCCGAGGTGCGCTACGCCCCCGAGCAGCACGTGGAGACGGGCCTGTCCCTCGACGAGGTCGTCGGCGCGGTGCAGGAGGGCTTCGAGCAGGGGATGTCCGCGGCCCTGGAGAAGGGACAGCGCGGTATCCAGGTCCGGCACCTGCTCACCGCGATGCGTCACCAGGCCCGCTCCCGCGAGATCGCCGAGCTGGCGGTCGCCTGGCGTGACCGCGGGGTCGCGGGCTTCGACATCGCCGGTGCCGAGGCGGGCTACCCGCCCACCCGGCACCTGGACGCGTTCGAGTACCTCCAGCGGGAGAACGCCCACTTCACCATCCACGCCGGTGAGGCCTTCGGGCTGCCCTCGATCTGGGAGGCCATCCAGTGGTGCGGCGCCGACCGGCTCGGCCACGGCGTCCGGATCATCGACGACATCACCGTCGCCGACGACGGCTCGGTCGAGCTCGGCCGGCTCGCGGCGTACGTCCGGGACATGCGGATCCCGCTGGAGATGTGCCCGCACTCCAACGTGCAGACCGGCGCCGCCGAGTCCATCGCCGAGCACCCGATCGGCCTGCTCACCCGGCTCCGCTTCCGGGTCACGGTCAACACCGACAACCGGCTGATGAGCGGCACGTCGATGGGCAAGGAGCTCGGCTCGCTCGTGGAGGCGTTCGGCTACGGCGTCCGCGACCTGGAGTGGTTCGCGGTCAACGCGATGAAGTCGGCGTTCCTGCCGTTCGACGAGCGGCTAGCGCTCATCAGCGAGGTCATCAAGCCGGAGTACGCCGCCCTCGCGGCCGAGGCAGCGGGAGGGCCGGGCGTCAGCGCGGGCTGACGTCGAACCAGAGCCGGTCCCAGCGACCCAGGGTCAGCGACCGGGACTCGACGGCGGCGCGGGTGACCTCGGTCCGGGCTCCCTTGGCCGGGTCGTAGACCCAGAGACCGGTCTCCGAGGCCCTGCCCACGGCGAGCACGACGTGCCGCGGCAGCCAGGCGTTGCCGACGTACAGGCCGACCGGACGACCGGAGTCGACACCTGCCGCCACCCGGTCGAAGGCGGCACCGGGCCGGAACACCGACAGCCTCCAGCCGTAGCGCCGGGCCGGCGCCCCGGGACCCGACACCGCCGACAGCTCGCGGGCGACCGCCCACGGCGGCGTGCCGAGCGCGCGCGGCCACGGCACCTGGAGCCGGCCGGCGACGACCGGGCTGGTGGCGCGGCGGTGGGTGCTGAGGACGTCGGCGGCGAACCGGTCCTCCGGCGCCTCCCGCACGGCGTCGGCGTACGCCGGGTCGAGCAGCATCCGCGCGGCCACCACCGAGCTGGGTCCACAGCTGCGCTGGTCGGGCTGCCTCATCCGGGACCAGGGGAGGTCGGTCACGAGACCTCCTGGGCCTGCCGCCTGATCTCGGTCGCGGCCTCGTCGGGGCTGACCGGGGTGCAGCCGTGCGCGACGATGTCCGCGACCAGGTCGCGCTGCTCGCGCATGAGGGCGAGCCCACGAAGCACGAGGACCATCGGTGGCTTGCGGTGCTCGCGGAAGTCCCGGGTCAGGCGACGCCAGAAGGTGACCAGCGGGTGCTGCCGGACGCAGTAGGCCGCGGCCAGCATGCCGGCCTCACGGCACGGCCCCACGACGTGGTGGGCGAAGATCCCCTCGGCCACGAGCAGCTGCGACCCCTCGAGGTCGAGGACCTGGGAGCCGCACCGTCCGTCGTGCGCGATGTCGTAGACCGGGACCTCCGCCCGACCCTCCCTGCAGAGCTCGTCCAGCGCGGCGAGGGCGTCCTCGGGCAACCAGGAGGCCGGGTCGTCCCAGTCCACGACTCCGGCGTTGGGGCCGTCGGCGATCACCGGCAGCGTCGGGTCGCCGGCGCTCTTGTAGAAGTCGTCGAGGCGGAGGACCGGCAGCCCGGACCGTTCGGCGAGCCGCGACTTGCCGGCCCCGGACGGACCGGCCAGCACGATCACCCGGGCCGCCACCCGGCCATTCTGCCCCGAGTGAGGACGACGCGGTGCCTAGGCCACCTGCCACTGCTCCGGGGTGACCATGCCGTCGACGGCGTCGGGGTGCAGGACCGGCCAGGTGTTGTGCGGGAGGCCCGTGCTGCCGTTGGCGAGCTGCCGCCACTCCAGCTGGTCGGGGAAACCGACGCCGATCATGTAGTCCTCGAGGATCTTCGCGACCCGCTGGATCGCGGCCAGGATGGCACCGATCGCCGAGATGATGACCGGCACCTCGAAGCTGATGATGCTCTCGACGCTGGTCGCGTCGGACAGGATGCCGATCGCGTCGACCGCGGTGGCCACGAAGGCGTCGACGAGGTCGACCCAGAGCTGCAGGATCTTCTGCCCGGCCAGGTTGGTCATGTCGGACGCCGCCTCGAGGGCGGTCGCGATGTTCTCCATGGCCTTGACCTGCTCGGTGGCGGCGACCGAGTAGTTGTGGAAGGCGTCCCCCTTCCAGTGGTGGCCCAGCGCCGCGATCTCGGAGGCGATGGACGGGGCGGGGGTGAGCAGGGCCGCCTTGCAGTCGGCGTAGTCGAAGGACAGCTGCTTGAGCCCGACCGGGTCGCCGGCCATGGAGGAGACCACCCGCTCCACGTCGCCGGCGAGCTCGTTGAGCTTGTCCTCGACGCCGGGACGGATCTCGTTGTTGAACTTGTCGATGGCGCGCTCGACGTCGTCGGACGTGAGTCCGTCGATGATCGCCGAGCCGATCGGGCCGAACACGACGGTCTTCCAGTCGAAGGCGTCGGCGGCGTCGTTGAGGACGTTGGCCATGGTGCCCAAGGCGTCCTGCGCGTCCTCCCAGAGGTCGGTGACCTGCTGCTGCACGTCCTGGGCGAACTGGTCGAAGTCGCTGTAGGCGGTCATCGCGGCAGCCTCTCCCTGAGCGAGGCGGCGCCCTCGGCGGCGGTGCTGTCGGCGCCGTCGTACGCGTTGGCCGTCGACACCAGGCTGGCGGCGATGAAGTCGAAGGTGTCCAGGCCGTCGTGGAAGGCCTGGTCGATCGCCGAGATGAACTCGTCGTGGAAGTCGTCGAGACCCGCGGCGATCCCGAAGAAGCCGAACTTGTAGCCCTTGTAGAGGCCGTTGTTGGCGAGGTCGTGGGCGTCCTGGAGGTGCTGCTTGCGGCGGGTCCACTCGGTGGACTCCTCCCTCAGCTCCGCACTCTGGACCGAGAAGGACCCGAGATCGGTCATCGTTGGTTCCTCGTGGTGTAGGCGTCCGCGAAGGCCTCGAGGACGGCGGTGGCGACCGAGCTGACGTTGGCGGTCCGCAGCCAGCCGGGGTCGACGTCGATGTCGGCGAAGTGGTCGGTGGTGTGCAGCGTGAGGTGGACGCAGCCGTTGCTGGAGGACCCGGTGTCCCGGGCGCCCGGATCGCGAGGCTCGAGGGCGGTGGGGCGCTTCCAGAACTCGACGAGCTCGTCGTGCGGCACGTGCCCGTAGCGTTCCGACCGCGGTGGCGCCGGCGTGCGGTCGGCCCGGGCCACCGGCCGCTCCCCGCGCGACCTCCCCGTGGACCCGAGGCGCTCGTCCAGCCGCGCGCCCACGGCATCGAGGTAGGCGCGGTGCAGGGCTGCCTTCAGGCCGTCCGGCGACCGCAGCTCGTCAGGCAGGGCACGGATCACGACACCGGCGATCTGGCGGTTCGCGTCGAGGGTGACGTCCACCGCCCTGGTGCTGGTCGTGGAGGGCGCTGACATGGCTGAGGTTCTGCCCCGTCGCCTCCCGGACAAACCTGCCCGCCCGGGGGTTTTGGCGGCGGAGGGTGGGGGTAGGACGGCCCCGTGCGACTGACGGCGACCGTGGCGGTTCTGCTGGTTCTCGGTCTGTTGTCCGGTGCCTGTGGTGAGGAGGCCGACGAGGCGTCCTCGGACCCGCAGGGCTCCGGCGGTTCGACGGGCGAGATGGTCAACGCGACGCTCCCCGACAACCTCTGCGACGAGGTGCTGCCCGCGGTCCCGGCCGACTACGGCGTCGACGAGGTGGCGCACACCTCGACCGCCGCGGAGGCCTCGTGCAGCCTGGCGTCCGAGTCCGGCGCCACGACCCTCGAGGTCACGCTGACCCCGGCGGAGCCGGACGAGCTGGACGCCACCTTCGAGGCCGCCTGCGAAGAGGTCGGGCCCGACCCGGACGGCCGGCAGGAGCGGCGGTGCACGGCGACCACCGAGCAGCAGATCGTCCAGGCGACGAGCCTCTCGACCCGCTCGGCCGTGCTCACGATGACCCTGGTCAGCGACGACCCGGAGCGGATCCGCACCGGCCAGATCGACCTGGCGCTCGTCGAGTCGGCGGTCGCGACCGCCTGAACCGGTGCCTCCGGCTCGTCAGACGCCCATCGGGTGCCAGACCGTCTTGGTCTCCAGGAAGGCGGTCATCGGCGTGAGCCCGGGGT
>NZ_JAEMSS010000195.1 GCF_016462705.1 Nocardioides sp.
TCGCGTCGAACGCGCCGTCGTTGAAGATCGGGCAGTTCTGGTAGATCTCGACGAAGGAGGTGCCACGGTGCGCGGCGGCAGCCGACAGCACGGCGGTGAGGTGCTTGCGGTCGGAGTCGATGGTCCGCGCGACGAACGTCGCCTCGGCGCCGAGTGCCAGGGAGACCGGGTTGAACGGGTGGTCCAGCGACCCCATCGGCGTCGACTTGGTGACCTTGCCGGTCTCGGAGGTCGGGGAGTACTGGCCCTTGGTGAGGCCGTAGATCCGGTTGTTGAACAGCAGGATCGTCATGTTGACGTTGCGGCGCAGGGCGTGGATCAGGTGGTTGCCGCCGATGGACAGCGCGTCGCCGTCACCGGTGACCACCCAGACCGACAGGTCCTCGCGGGCGGTGGCGATGCCGGTGGCGATCGACGGCGCCCGGCCGTGGATCGAGTGCATGCCGTAGGTGTCGAGGTAGTAGGGGAACCGCGACGAGCAGCCGATGCCCGAGACGAAGACGATGTTCTCCCGGCGCAGGCCCAGCTCGGGCAGGAAGCCCTGGACGGCCTTGAGCACGGCGTAGTCACCACACCCGGGGCACCAGCGGACCTCCTGGTCGGAGGTGTACTCCTTGCCGGTCTGGGGCTGGTCGTTGGTCGGGACGCCGTCGACGCCGGACCGCAGGCCCGGGAACGGGAGCTCGGTGCTCTGCTCGGTGCCGTGGTCGATGCTGGTCATGCTCAGTCCTCCTCGGCGGGAGTGGTCGTCAGGTCCGCGTGCACCTGGTCGGGGGCGATGCCCTCGGCCTGGGCGACCAGGCCGCCGATGGCCTCGGCGAGCTCGGCGGCCTTGAGCGGGAGGCCGCGGACCTGGTTGTAGCCGATGGCGTCGACGAGGTACCTACCGCGGAGCAGCAGGGAGAGCTGCCCCAGGTTCATCTCGGGCACGAGGACCTTGTCGTAGCGCTCCAGGATGTCCCCGAGGTCCTTGGGGAACGGGTTGAGGTGGCGCAGGTGCACCTGCGCGACGTTGAAGCCGGCCTTGCGGACCCGGCGTACGCCAGCGCCGATCGGACCGTAGGTCGAGCCCCAGCCGATGACCAGGACCCTCGCCGCGCCGGACGGGTCGTCGACCACCAGCGGCGGCAGCGACTCGGCGATCCGGTCGACCTTGGCCTGGCGGGTGCGCACCATCAGGTCGTGGTTGGCGGGGTCGTAGGAGATGTTGCCGTGGCCCTCGCCCTTCTCGAGCCCGCCGATCCGGTGCTCGAGTCCGGCCGTGCCGGGGATCGCCCAGGGCCGGGCCAGTGTGTCCTCGTCACGGAGGTACGGCCAGAAGTCCTTGCGCTCCTCGCCGTCGGGACCGGGCGGCAGGTCGTGGTTGGGCTGGGTCGCGAAGTTCGGGTCGATGACGGGGAGGTCCTCGACGAGGGGGATCTTCCACGGCTCGGAGCCGTTGGCGAGGTAGCCGTCGGACAGCAGCATCACCGGGGTGCGGTAGGTGACCGCGATCCGGATCGCCTCGATCGCTGCGTCGAAGCAGTCGCCGGGTGACTGCGGCGCCACGATCGGGACCGGCGCCTCGCCGTTGCGCCCGAACATCGCCTGCAGCAGGTCGGCCTGCTCGGTCTTGGTGGGCAGGCCGGTCGAGGGACCGCCGCGCTGCACGTCGATGACCACCAGCGGCAGCTCGGTCATGACCGCCAGCCCGATGGCCTCGGACTTGAGCGCGATGCCGGGGCCGGAGGTCGTGGTGACGCCGAGCTGTCCGGCGAACGAGGCCCCGATGGCCATGCCGACGCCGGCGATCTCGTCCTCGGCCTGCACCGTGCTGACGCCGAACGCCTTGTGCTTGCTGAGCTCGTGGAGGATGTCGGAGGCCGGGGTGATCGGGTAGGACCCGAGCAGGATCGGCAGGCCCGACTGCACGCCGCCCGCGACCAGCCCGTAGGCCAGCGCGAGGTTGCCGGTGATGTTGCGGTAGGTGCCGGTCGGCATGGGCGCCGGCTTGACCTCGTACTGGACGACGAACGTCTCCGTGGTCTCGCCGAAGTTCCAGCCGGCCTTGAACGCCGTGATGTTGGCGTCCCGGATGTCGGCGACCTTGGCGAACCGCTTCTCCAGGAACGCGATCGTGGTCTCGGTGGGTCTGCCGTACATCCACGAGAGCAGGCCGAGCGCGAACATGTTCTTGGCCCGGGACGCGTCCTTGCGGGACAGTCCGAACTGCTTGACCGCCTCCACCGTCATCCCGGTCAGGTCGACCGCGAAGACCTGGAAGTCGGCGAGCTGGTCGTTGGCGTCGCCCAGGGTCGCGAGCGGGTTGGCGTCGTAGCCGGCCTTGGCGAGGTTGCGCGTGGTGAAGTCGGCGGTGTCGACGATGATCGCGGCGCCCTTGGGGAGGTCGCCGAGGTTGGCCTTCAGTGCTGCCGGGTTCATCGCCACCAGCACGTCCGGGGCGTCGCCGGCGGTCAGGATGTCGTGGTCGGCGAAGTGCACCTGGAACGATGAGACGCCGGGCAGCGTGCCCTGCGGTGCCCGGATCTCGGCCGGGAAGTTGGGCAGCGTCACGAGGTCGTTGCCGAAGGCGGCCGACTCCTGGGTGAACCGGTCACCGGTGAGCTGCATGCCGTCGCCGGAGTCACCCGCGAACCGGATGATCACCCGGTCGAGCTGCTTGACCTGCTTGCCCTGCTGAACTGCCACGGCTCGCGCCCATCTCCCTGCTCCGCCAATGCACCGACCCGCCATCGTACCCGCGGTACGCCCAGAACTGGAACACGTTCCAGTTCTCGACGACAGGCCCGGTCCCACGGTAGCCGCGCGGGCAGTGGCGCCCCGAACCGTCGCCGTCGCGTGGACACGTGACACGCGACACGCGGCACTCAATTGACAGTGAGTCACCAAAGTCGAGTAATCTGCCCGAGTTCATTCAATAACGTCGCGTTCGGGTGCGACGCGAGCAGAAGAGGGACCCAGATGAAGACGAACTTCAAGGCCGCGGTGGCGCTCGTCGCTGCCGGGGTGCTGGCCTTGAGTGCCTGCGGCGACGACTCCGACGGCGGAGGCAGCGGTGGCGGGGGCGGCGAAACCGTCAACCTGTCCGGCTTCTCGATCCTCGAGGCCGCCAACGAGGGCATCTTCGAGGACTTCCAGGGCACGGACGCCGGTGACGGCGTCGACTTCGAGCCGTCGTACGGCGCCTCCGGCGACCAGAGCCGCGCGGTCGTCGCGGGCTCCGAGGCCGACGTCGTGCACTATTCCCTCGAGACCGACGTGACCCGCCTCGTGGGCGAGGGTCTGGTCGCCGAGGACTGGAAGGACAACGCGACCAACGGGATCGCGACCTCGTCGGTCGTGGTGTTCGTGGTGCGTCCGGGCAACCCCGACGGCATCGAGACCTGGGACGACCTCGTCGAGGAGGGTGTCGAGATCATCACGCCCAACCCCGGCTCGTCGGGCTCGGCGCGGTGGAACATCCTGGCCGCCTGGGCGCACGCCACCGACGGCGGCGACGACGAGGCCGCCGGCCGCGACTTCGTGACCAAGCTGCTCGGCAACGTCATCGCCCTCCCCGGCTCGGGGCGTGAGGCGACCACCGCCTTCACCGACGGCAGCGGCGACGTCCTCCTCTCCTACGAGAACGAGGCGATCCTGGCCAAGCAGAACGGTGCGGACATCGACTACGTCGTGCCCGACGACACCCTGCTGATCGAGAACCCGGCGGCGGTGACCACCGACGGTGCCGAGAAGGACGCCGCGGTGGCCTTCCTGGAGTTCCTCACCGGCCCGGAGGCCCAGGCCGACTACGCGGCGTTCGGCTTCCGCCCCGTCGTCGACGGCGTGGACGTCCCCGAGGTCGAGGGCGCCAACGACCCGGCCGACCCGTTCCCGACGCCCGGCACGCTCTACACCATCGACGAGAACTTCGGTGGCTGGAGCGAGGCCGCGGACAAGTACTTCGGAGACGGAGAAGAGGGCAACCCGCTCGGCATCATCACCGAGCTCCAGCAGCAGACCGGTCAGGTCGGCGAGGAGTAGCTGATGTCGACCGCGCTCTCCGGGGCGACGATCGACACGACCGGGCCGGTGTCCCCTCAGGGACGCCGGCCCGGGCGTGCGAAGCGGACGACCCCTCGTAACACCCTGACGGGCGGCGCCGGACTGGGCCTGGGCATCACGATGCTCTGGTTCAGCCTGCTGGTGCTGCTCCCGCTCTCGGCCATCGTCGCGCGTGCCGCGGCCGGCGGCTGGGACAGCTACCTCGACGTGCTCCGCAACGACCAGACCTGGGCCGCGGTGCTGCTCACCGTGCGGTCCGCGGCGATCGTCACGCTCATCAACATCGTGATGGGCACGGTGATCGCCTGGGTCCTGGTCCGCGACCGGTTCCCGGGCAAGGCGATCCTCAACGTGATCATCGACGTGCCGTTCGCGCTGCCGACGATCGTGGCCGGACTGGTGCTGCTCGCGCTCTACGGGCCGAACAGCCCACTCGGCCTCAACTGGGCGTTCACGGAGACGTCGGTCCTGCTGGCGTTCGCGTTCGTGACGTTGCCGTTCATCGTGCGCACGGTGCAGCCGGTGCTCGAGGAGCTCGACGCCGACGTCGAGGAGGCCGCCGCCTCCCTCGGCGCCAGCCGGCTCACGATCTTCCGGCGGATCATCCTGCCCAGCCTGTTCCCGGCGATCATCGCGGGAGCGACCCTGAGCTTCGCCCGGGCGATCTCCGAGTTCGGCTCGCTGGTGCTCCTGAGCGGCAGCCGCCCGTTCGAGACCGAGGTGGCCTCGGTGCGGATCCTGTCCTTCATCGAGAACGGCAGCTACGCCACCGCGGCGGCCCTCGCCTCCGTGCTCCTCGCCGTGGCCCTGGCCGTGATCGTCGTGCTCGACATCGTCCAGAGGCGGGTGGCCCGCCGTGGTTGAGGTCTCGACGCCCACCCGGTGGGCGCTGCGGCTGCTCGCGGTCGGCTACGTGTTCTTCCTCGTGGCCTGGCCGACCGGGCTGCTCGCGTTCCGCACCTTCGAGGAAGGCACCGCCAACCTGCTGGACACGCTCCGGGAGCCGGACGTCCAGGCGGCGTTGCAGCTGACCGGGAAGGTGGCGCTGCTCGCGGTGCTCATCAACCTGCTGTTCGGCGTCACCATCTCGATCCTGCTGGTGCGCTACGAGTTCCCGGGCAAACGCCTGCTGTCGGCGCTCATCGACCTGCCACTCTCGGTGTCCCCCGTGGTCGTCGGTCTGGCGCTCGTGCTGGTCTACAACAGCCGGGACGGCTGGTTCGGCCCGACGCTGGAGGAGAACAGCGTCCAGGTCATCTTCAGCACGCCGGGCCTGGTGATGGCGACGACGTTCGTCGCCCTGCCCCTGGTCATCCGGGAGATCGTGCCCGTGCTCACCGAGATCGGGGACGACCAGGAGCAGGCGGCGCGCAGCCTCGGGGCGAGCGCGCCGCAGACCTTCTGGCGGATCACCCTGCCCAGCATCAAGTGGGCGGTCGTCTACGGCGTCGTGCTGGCCACGGCGCGCTCCGTGGGTGAGTTCGGCGCGGTGAAGGTCGTGTCGAACAACATCAGTGGCAAGACCCAGACGGCCACCCTCATGGTCGAGGAGAAGTACCAGAACTTCGCCCAGGACCAGGCGTACGCGATCGCCTTCCTCCTCGTCCTCGTCAGCATCGCCTGTCTCGTGACCGTGGCGCTGCTCCGACCCAAGACCGAAGAGTGAGAGAACAGCCATGAGCATCGACATCACCGGCGTCACCAAGAAGTTCGGCGACTTCGTCGCCCTCGACAACGTCAACGTCACCATCCCGACCGGACAGCTCACCGCGCTGCTCGGCCCGTCCGGCGGCGGCAAGTCCACCCTGCTGCGCATCATCGCCGGGCTCGACTCGGCCGACGAGGGCTCGATCAGCATCGAGGGGGCGGACGCGACGAAGCTGCCCCCGCAGAAGCGGAACGTCGGCTTCGTGTTCCAGCACTACGCGGTCTTCAAGCACATGACCGTGGCCAAGAACGTCGCGTTCGGGCTGGAGATCCGCAAGCGGCCGAAGGCCGAGGTCCAGCGGCGGGTGGAGGAGCTGCTCGATCTCGTCCACCTCTCGCAGTTCTCGCACCGGATGCCCTCGCAGCTCTCCGGTGGCCAGCGGCAGCGGATGGCGCTGGCCCGGGCTCTGGCGGTCGAGCCGACCGTGCTGCTGCTCGACGAGCCGTTCGGCGCGCTGGACGCAAAGGTGCGCAAGGAGCTGCGGGACTGGCTCCGTCGCCTTCACGACGAGGTCCACGTGACCACGGTCTTCGTCACCCACGACCAGGAGGAGGCGCTCGAGGTCGCCGACGAGATCGTGGTGATCAACGAGGGCCGGGTCGAGCAGATCGGCTCACCGGAGCAGCTCTACGACGAGCCCGCCAACGACTTCGTCATGGGGTTCCTCGGCGAGGTCACCACCCTCGGCGGCGTCGTCGTCCGGCCCCACGACGTCGAGGTGGCGCTCCAGCCGTCCGGCAACGGCGAGGTCGCGGCGACCGTCACCCGGGTCCTCCGCGTGGGGTTCGAGGTGCGGCTGACCGTCACCACCGAGACCGGCGAGGAGGTCATCGTCACCATGACCCGCAGCCACCTGCGCCAGCTCGGTGCCGACGAGGGGACGAAGGTCTGGCTGAGCATCTCCAAGGGGGCCATCACGGTGGCCCGGAGCGGCGGCGTCCCGGCGACGGTCTGACGCCTGGGCGGTCCACAAGCGGCGGAGCCGTGGTCCCGAGCACCCCGGGGCCACGGCTTCGCTCTGCCGCACACTAGGCAGGTGGAGCAGTACGACGTCGCCGTCGTCGGCGCCGGGCCGGCCGGCAGCTCGGCCGCCCGGGCCGCCGCGGACGCCGGTGCGAGCGTCGTCCTGCTCGACCGGGCGGAGTTCCCGCGCTACAAGACCTGCGGCGGCGGCCTGATCGGACCGAGCACCGGTGCCCTGCCGGCCGGCCCGCCTGTTCGGATGCCGGTCACGCGTGCGTCGTTCACGCTGCGCGGCGGCAGGTATCGGGAGCGGTCGGCCGCGGCGCCGTTCCTGGCCATGACGACTCGCGTCGAGCTCGACGCCTGGCTGCTCGACCGGGCCGCGGAGGCAGGCGCCGAGGTGCGGGCACCGTGCCGGGTCGGCGAGGTCGTCGACGGGCCGGACCAGGTCGTCGTGCACACCGACGAGGGCCCGCTCGGCGCGCGCGTCGTCGTCGCGGCGGACGGCACCTCCAGCCGGATCGCCCGGGACGTCGGCGTCCGGCTCGGCCGGGTCGACCTGGGCCTGGAGGTCGAGCTCGAGGCGGGTGACCGTGCGAACGAGTGGGAGGGGCGGGTCCACCT
>NZ_JAEMSS010000036.1 GCF_016462705.1 Nocardioides sp.
AGTCTCTCAAGCATGACCAGCTCCGACGCTCCGCAGCCGCCGGGAGGCCCGCTGCGCGAGGACGCCCCCGACGGGCCGATGGCTCCTGGCGACGGGACCGAGGGCGACGACAAGCCGGACCACGGCGTACCCCGCGTCAGCTTCGGCGACTCCTCCGGCGACGAGCCCGAGGTCACCGAGGAGCCCGCGCAGGGTGACGAGGAGCGCAGCCTCCAGGAGGAGAACGCCGAGACCTCGCTGGACCAGCCGTCCTCGTGACCCCGGCTGCCGACCACGGCCGGTTCGTGGTCGTGCCCGCGGCCTACGTCTTCCTGCTGCGCCAGTCCGACACCGGTCCGGAGGTGCTGCTGCAGCTGCGGCAGAACACCGGCTACATGGACGACCACTGGGCCGCGGCCGCGGCCGGTCACGTGGAGAAGGGCGAGACGGCCTACGACGCCGCCCGGCGCGAGGCCCGTGAGGAGATCGGCGTCGAGGACCTCGACCTGATGTTCGTGACGTCGATGCAGCGGACGAGGAGCGCCGAGCCGATCGACGAGCGGATCGACTTCTTCTTCACCGCCCGCGGCTGGACCGGCGAGCCCCGGATCGTCGAGCCGGCGAAGTGCGCCGACCTGCGCTGGTGCCGGCTCGACGACCTGCCCGACCCGGTGGTGCCGCACGAGCTGCGGGTGTTGCAGGCTGTGCGGGACGGCGACGTGCCGCCGTACACGACCTTCGGGTTCGACTCGGGAACGGGAGAACGGCATGGGTGACGACAAGCTGCCGACGCAGGACGCAGAGGCACTGGGCGAGATGCCCGACGCGGAGATCGAGCCGCGCGAGCCGAACCCGGGCGGCGCGGACGCGTTGCCGCAGGAGGAGCAGGTCGAGCCCGCTGACCTGGACCCGGAGAAGAACCCCGCCGTCGATGCCGCCGAGGCCCCCGCGGTCCTCCGGGAGGGCGAGGACACCGACACCGAGGCGACCAAGGACGACGCGGACAGCCAGGACGTGGACCCCCAGGACGAGTCTCCGGCCTGAGCCCGTTCGGCCTGAGGCCGTTCGACCTGGGTACCGGCCGGTCATGAGCGACCACCAGCAGGAGCCGGTCGACGCGACCGTCGTGGACCCCGTCGGCATGGGCGTCAGCAGCGAACGGGTCGGCCACACCGGGCCCGGCCAGGTCGGCACCGACGGCGTGCGGGACACCAGCGCGGTCGAGCCGGAGGACGACGCCGACGTGCCGCCGGAGCAGCGACCCGGTGCGGTCGAGGCGAACCCGGACGGGCTGGAGCCCAAGGCGGCCTACCCCAGCCTCGACCCCCGCGCCGAGGACGGCTGACCCGAGGCTCAGGCGTCAGGCAGCTCGAACCAGAACTCGCTGCCCGGCCCGTCGGTGTCCTCGACACCGGCTGAGCCACCGTGGGCGCGGACGATCCGCGCGACCGTCGTGAGGCCGATGCCGTGGCCGGGTGCGTCGGTGAGACGGGTGAACATCTCGAAGACCGCGTCCCGCTGATGCGCCGGCACACCCCTCCCGTTGTCCAGCACGCTGATCCGCCAGCCCCCGTCGACCCGGCTGCCGTGCAGCCGCACGAGCGGAGCCACACCGGGCCGCGCGAACTTCACCGCGTTGCTGACCAGGTTGAGGAGCACGGAGTACATGAGGTCGAGGTCGGCCGCCACGGCAGGCAGCTCGTCGATCCGCACGGTGGCGCTCGCCCCGTGGATCAGCGGGCGGAGGTCGGTGCACACCCGCCGGGCCAGCGCGTCCAGGTCGACCTCCGAGCGCAGGGGCTCCTTGGTGAGCTCGTGCAGCCGCATCAGGCCGTCGACCAGGCCGGACATCCGGTCCACCGACCGGCGGGCACTGGTGATGAGCAGGTCGACCGTGGCGTCGGACGAGGGGCCGACGGCCTCCTCGAGCAGCTCCAGGCTCGCGTGCAGGGCGGCGAGCGGCATCCGCAGGTCGTGGCTCACCCGGGCGGCCAGCTCGACGTCGGGACGGTCCGCAGCCGGTTCGGCTGCCGTCTCCGTCTCGACGTCGCACAGGTGCCGCAGCAGGTCGACGACCTCCTGCGGGTCACGCACGTCGGCGTCGTCCAGCACCGCTCGCACGCGGGCGAGCGTGTCTGCACTGGTCCCCCTGACGGCAGCATCCGCCACGGCCGCAACGTTCACGGCGTTCCCTCCCGACCCCCTCGGTTGGCATGAGTCTTGGTCGCGCGGCGGGCACCGTCAAGAGCCGACGGAGTTCCCTGGGGGAGCAACAGGTCACAGGGATGACCGAGCCGGGCTAGACCGGGGCGTGCGAGGCCTGAGCGGCTCGCCTGTTACCCCCGGCGTTCCGTTCCCCACAGGTCGGTGACTATCGGCGCCTTCCGGTGCGCGACGACCGGTCCGCGACGGAGGCTTGAGCCCTCGCTGCTGACCCCTCAATAGTCGGCGAGGACACGCCAAACCTGGAGTAACCGTCGTGCTCGCTGTGTCCTTGGGGTCCTTGGGGTCCGCCGCGCCCACCTCCGGCTCGTCCGCGCGGACGCTGCCGACCGACCGCCGTCGCCGGCAGTCGGCCCTCGACGCGGCGCTGCTGGCGCCGGTCGTCCAACGCGCCCGGCTCGGCGACGCGGAGGCCTTCGGCCAGCTCTACGACCACTACCAGGCCTCGGTCTACCGGGTGATCTACGCCCAGACCCGCTCGACGGCGCTGACCGAGGACCTCACCGCTGACACGTTCTTCCGGGCGCTGCGCGGGATCGAGAGCTTCAAGCTCGACGCCGACCTGTTCCCGGCGTGGCTCTTCAGGATCGCCCGTAACCGGGTGATCGACCACTTCAAGGCAAGCCGGACCCGGTTCGAGCAGGCCCATGACATGAGTCTCTACGAGGATGTCGCCGACGACGCCGACACCGAGCTGATCGCCCTGCTCAACCGCGAGCGGGTCCGCGCCGCCCTGGCCGAGCTGCCGGCGAGCCAGCGACGGGTGATCGAGCTCCGGTTCCTCGGGGAGCTGAGCGTCAGCGAGGTGGCGGACCTGCTCGGCACCAGCGAGGGGGCGGTGAAGCAGCTGCAGCTGCGGGGGCTGCGCACGCTCGCCCGGACGATGAGCGACTGAGACGGCGTACTGCGAGGACCAGGTGGGGAGGAACCGGGCGCGACCGCGTCCGGCAGGGGGAATCACATGGAGGGGAACGAATGCTCACGCGAGCGTTGATCGACAGCGACGACGAGGTCCTGACCGAGACGGCGACGGCCGAGCCGGACACCGTCTTCATCTGGCCGGCGGAGATCGTCGACCTGCAGGACTGGCGGATCCGCCGCGCCGGCGTCCGGCGCAACGGTTCGAGGCCGGGCCTGCGCAAGTACGTCCCGAAGCACCGGGCGGAGACCAACCGCTGGAGCTGACCCGACCTGGGGGGAGCGGTCAGGCCGGTCCGGGCGACCCGCAGTCCTGCAGAGGAGATCCCACTGCGGGCCGCTCGGCCGGCCGCCCCATGCTCGGCATGCCGAGGGTCACGCCAACGGGGATGGGAGGCGCGGTGTTCCGCACCTCCCAGGCGTCACCCGACCGGGTCCGGCGCACGTCGACCGGCTCGCCGTCCGCGACCAGGTGGTGCGGCGCGGCGTAGGTCACCGTCGTGGTGACCACGTCGCCCGGTCGGACGTCGTCGCGCGTCGTCGCGAAGTGCACGAGGCGGTTGTCGCGGGCGCGGCCGGAGAGCCGCAACGTGGCGGCGTCCTTGCGGCCCTCGCCCTCGGCGACCATCAGCTCGACCTGGCGGCCCACGAGGGCCTTGTTCTCGGCCCAGGCCACCTCGTCGGCGACGGCGACCAGGCGCTGGTAGCGGTCCTTGACCACGTCCGGGCCGATCTGGTCCGGCAGCGTCGCCGCGGGGGTGCCGGGCCGCTTGGAGTACTGGAACGTGAAAGCGCCCGCGAACCGCGCCGCGCGGACGACGTCGAGGGTGGCCTGGAAGTCGTCCTCGGTCTCGCCCGGGAAGCCGACGATGATGTCGGTCGTGATGGCCGCGTGCGGGATCGCCGCGCGGACCCGCTCGATGATCCCGAGGTACTTGCTCTGCCGGTAGGACCGGCGCATGTCGCGCAGCACCTTGTCCGAGCCGGACTGCAGCGGCATGTGCAGGCTCGGCATCACGTTGGGCGTCTCGGCCATCGCCTCGATGACGTCGTCGGTGAACTCGGCCGGGTGCGGACTGGTGAACCGGACCCGCTCCAGGCCGTCGATCCCGCCACAGCTCCTCAGGAGCTTGGAGAAGGCCTGCCGGTCGCCGAACTCCACGCCGTACGCGTTGACGTTCTGGCCCAGCAGGGTGATCTCGCTGACGCCCTCGGCGACCAGGGCTTCGACCTCGGCCAGGATCTCGCCGGGCCGCCGGTCCTTCTCCTTGCCGCGCAAGGCCGGGACGATGCAGAACGTGCAGGTGTTGTTGCACCCGACGCTCACGGACACCCAGGCGGCGTACGCCGACTCGCGGCGGGTCGGCAGGGTGCTCGGGAAGACGTCGAGCGACTCGAGGATCTCGACCTGCGCCTCGTCGTTGGCCCGGGCCCGGTCGAGCAGCGCCGGCAGGCTGCCGATGTTGTGCGTGCCGAAGACGACGTCGACCCACGGCGCCTTCTCGGTGATCGTGGCCCGGTCCTTCTGCGCCAGGCAGCCGCCGACCGCGATCTGCATGCCGGGGTGCTTGGCCTTGACCGGCGCCAGGTGCCCGAGGTTGCCGTAGAGCTTGTTGTCGGCGTTCTCGCGCACCGCGCAGGTGTTGAACACCACGACGTCGGCCTGCTCGTCCTTGGCCGCACGCAGGTAGCCCGCGTCCTCCAGCAGGCCGCTGAGCCGCTCGGAGTCGTGGACGTTCATCTGGCACCCGTAGGTGCGGACCTCGTAGGTGCGCATGTCAGTCGTCAAGGGTACGAGGCAGGCTCGATGGACCCGGAATCGTTGCACCAGCCGGCTCGGAGGGTCCCGCGCGACGAACCGGGCGACTGTGTGGAGCCGAGGATGAGCCTGGTTGATCTCAGGATCCACACTGTCGTGGCCGTCCTGCGCCCCGCGTCCTGATCGACCCGGACCTGTCGGGCTGGGCTACTGCTTCTTCTTCGGAGTGACCCAGAGCCGGATCGTGCCCTCGATCACGACGGTCCCGTCGGTGGTCGTGCCCCAGACCTTCACCGGCAGGTCGGGGTCGTCGGAGGCCCACTGCTCGGGACGCGTCTCGGCGTGGCAGGTGATGTCACTGGTGGCCTTGGCGGTGTAGCTGACCTCCATGCCCTTGGGGATCCACCTCTTGTCGCGAGGGATCGTGACCTCGGCCAGCGCACCCATCGCGGCCTCGAGCCCGTTGCACAGCGCGATCGCGTGCACGGTGCCGAGGTGGTTGTGCACGCGGCGACGCTTGGGGATCACCAGCTCGGCGTGGTTGGGCTCGAGCACGGTGAACCGCGGCCGGATGGTGGCGAAGTACGGCGCCTTCTGGCCGAACGCGAACGAGAACGCCCACGGGCCCACCACCGGGATCGCGCGCGTCTTCTTCCAGAGGTCGAGGACCTGGCTCATGCCGGCATATTACTCATGAGTAACCGCGCTGGCCCGAAGCCCCCTCAGGCGAGCGACAGGTAGAGCGCCTCGAGCCGGCTGAGCTCGTCGTCGTCGACCCGGTCGGCGGCGATGGCCTCGCGCAGCTCCATCGCGATGATCGCGAAGCCGGCCCGGTCGAGCGCGCGGGTGACCGCCTTGAGCTGGTTGACGACCTCCTGGACGTCGCGGCCCTCCTCGATCATCCGGAGGACCCCGGCCAGCTGCCCCTGAGCACGCTTGACCCGGTTGACGACCAGGGTCCGATCCGGCGCATCTGCCATCGCTTGGGCCCCCATCGGTGAACGTGTCCAGGTATTGCCGAGTGAACGTCCCGATACGCCGTTCGGTTACGGGACCTGAGGCTAGCGCCGGTCAGGCCTGGGGGGACAGCACCTCGACCCGGTTGCCTGCGCCGTCGTAGGCGTGCAACCGCTCGAAGCCCGGGAACGTGTGCCGCTCGCCCAGGTCCACCTCGTAGCCGAGTGCCTCCAGCCGCCACCCGGTGGCCTCCAGCTCGGCGGCATCGGCCAGCACGAACGCCGGGTGCGCCTTGCGCGCCGGGGCGAACGGCTCCTCGACGCCGACGTGCAGCTCCGCGAGCACGACACCCTCGGCGTCGTACGAGCGGAACCACACCCCGCCCCGGCCGGCGAGCGCCTCCGGCTTGGCCACCTCGGTGAGGCCCAGACCGTCGCCGTAGAAGCGCCGGGCGCCGTCCTCCCCGCCGGGTGGGCAGGCGACCTGCACGTGGTGGAGCCTCACCGCGGGACCCGCGCCACGACGAAGACCCGGCGGAACGGCAGCAGCACGGTGCCGTCGGGCCGGGTGGGGTACGCCGCCGCGAGGCGCTCCTTGAACTCGGCCTCGAACCGCGGCCGCAGGTCGTCCGGCAGCGCCTGCAGGGTCGGCCGGGCGCCGGTGGCCGACACCCAGGTGAAGACCGGGTCGGGGCCCCCGAGGACGTGGAGGTACGTCGTCTCCCAGGCGTCGACCGTGCAGCCGAGCGCCGCGAGCGCGTCGTAGTAGTCGCCCGGGTCGTGCGAGGCGGGATGGTCGGCACCGGCCGTGTGCTCGGCGTACGCCGGCAGCGCGGCCAGGTCGCGGCGGATGGTGTGGCTGGGCTCGTCGAAGTTGCCCGGGACCTGGAACGCGAGCCAGCCAGCGGGCGCCACGGCCGCCACCAGGGACGGCAGCAGGTCGAGGTGGCCGGGGACCCACTGCAGCGTGGCGTTGGAGACGAGGACGTCGACCGGCTCGGCCGGCCGCCACTCACGCAGGTCCGCGACGTCGAAGTCGATCCCGGGCACGTCGTGGCGGGCCGCCTCGATCATCTGCGGGCTCGAGTCGAGGCCGGTGACGGAGGCCTCGGGCCACCGGCGGGCGAGCAGTGCGGTCAGGTTGCCGGGACCGCAGCCGAGGTCCACGACCCGCCGAGGTGACGGCGCGTCGACCCTCGCGACCAGGTCGACGAACGGTCTGCCCCGCTCGTCGGCGTAGGTCAGGTAGCGATCCGGGTCCCAGGTGTGTGCCACGACCCCAGCCTGCAACGGGACTATCTTGATGTCAAGATTCTTGATAGCGCAGTAGGATGACGGTCATGCGCGACGAGGTCGACGAGGTCGACGAGCTCATCGACGCCTGGGCCCGGGAGCGCGCGGACCTCGACCTCGCCCCGGTGGCCGTGTTCAGCCGGATCTCGCGGCTCGCCCGCCGCCTCGACAAGGTGCGCAGCGACGCGTTCACCGCCTACGACATCGAGACGTGGGAGTTCGACGTGCTGGCCGCGCTCCGGCGGGCCGGGTCGCCCTACGAGCTCTCGCCCGGCCGCCTGCTCCGGCAGACGCTCGTCACGAGCGGCACCATGACCAACCGCGTGGACCGGCTGGCGGCCCGGGGGCTCGTCGAGCGCCACCCGGACCCCGACGACCGGCGCGGCGTGCTGGTCCGGCTCACCGCGGAGGGCAAGGACGCCGTCGACGGCGCCTTCACCGCGCTGCTGACCGCCGAGCAGGAGCTGCTGGCCGACCTGCCTGCGTCGGCGCAGCAGGACCTGGCCGACCTGCTGCGGCGGCTGCTGGCGCCGTTCTCGTAGGCGTCACTCCAGCGTCTCGGCGGCGTCCATCCACTCGAGCTCGAGCGACTCCTTCTCGGCCAGCACCTCGTCGAGCTCGGCGCCCAGGGTCGCGAGCCGCGCGTAGTCGGAGGCGTGCTCGGCCAGCAGGGCATGGATCTCGGCCTCGCGGGCGTCGATCCGGGTCAGCTGCTTCTCGATCCGGGTCATCGTCTTGCGCGCGGCCCGGTCCTCCGCGCTGCCGGACCTGGCCCTGGTGGGCGTGCTCGTCGGCGGGGCGAGGTGCAGGTCGGCGGCCCGCCGTTCCAGGTACTCGTCGACCCCCCTCGGCAGCATGGAGATCTGGCCGTCGCCGAGCAGCGCCCACACCGTGTCGACGACCCGCTCGAGGAAGTAGCGGTCGTGCGAGACCACGACCAGGGTGCCCGGCCAGCCGTCGAGGAAGTCCTCCAGGACGTTCAGGGTCTCGATGTCGAGGTCGTTGGTCGGCTCGTCGAGCAGCAGCACGTTGGGCTCGGTGAGCAGCAGCCGCAGCAGCTGGAAGCGCCGCCGCTCGCCGCCGGAGAGGTCCCCGAGCCGCGCGGTGAGCCGGTCGCCGGTGAACCCGAACCGCTCCAGCATCGAGCTGGCGGTGATCTCGCCGTCGGCCGTCTTCGTCACCCGGCGCATCGACTCGACGGTCGCGAGCACCCGGGCCTCCGGGTCGAGGTCGTCGAGGTGCTGGGTGAGGTGCTGCAGCGCGACGGTGCGTCCGTGCTTGACCTTGCCGGAGGTCGGCGCCAGCTCGCCCGACAGCAGCCCGAGGACCGACGACTTGCCCGCCCCGTTGACGCCCACGATGCCCACCCGGTCGCCCGGCCCGAGCCGCCAGGTCGCGTGCGACAGCAGCGTCCGCTCGCCGCGGCGCAGGTCGACGTCCTCGACGTCGAGGACGTCCTTGCCGAGCCGCTGGCTCGCGAACCGCTGGAGCTCCAGCCGGTCCCGCGGCGGTGGTACGTCGTCGATCAGCGCGTTCGCGGCATCGATCCGGAACTTCGGCTTCGAGGTCCGCGCCGGCGGCCCGCGGCGCAGCCAGGCCAGCTCCTTGCGCACCAGCTGGAGGCGCCGCCCCTCCGACGCGGCCGCCTGGCGCGACCGCTCGGCCTTGGCGAGCACGAAGGCGGCGTACCCGCCCTCGTAGCTGTCGACGACCCCGTCGTGGACCTCCCAGGTCCGGTCGCAGACCGCGTCGAGGAACCACCGGTCGTGGGTGACCACGACCAGCGCCGAGGGCAGGGCCGCCACGTGCTGGGCCAGCCAGGCGACCGCCTCCACGTCGAGGTGGTTGGTCGGCTCGTCGAGGACGACCAGGTCGTGGTCGCCCAGCAGCAGGGCCGCGAGCGAGCAGCGCCGGCGCTCGCCACCGGACAGCCCTGCGACCGCCCGGTCCAGGGTCACGCCGGCGAGCAGCACGTCGACGACCTCGCGGGTGCGCGGGTCGGCCGCCCACTCGTGGTCGGCGAGCCCGCCCAGGACGGCCTCGCGGACGGTGTGGGTGTCGTCGAGCTCGTCGCCCTGCTGGAGGTAGCCGACCAGGAGCCCGCGCTGTTGCGAGACGCGACCGGTGTCGGGTGTCTCGTGGCCGGTGAGGATGCGCAGGAGGGTGGTCTTGCCGTCGCCGTTGCGGCCGACCACTCCGATCCGCTCCCCCACCGAGATCCCCAGCGAGACGTCGGTGAGCAGCGGGCGGACGCCGTAGGACTTCGAGACCCGCTCGAGGTTGACGATGTTGCTCATGGGCTCGCGCCTGGACTGGACCCCGGCCTAGACATAGGTGACCACGTGCGCCCCGGCGACCGGTCCGTGGGTGACCAGGACGACGTCGTGCCCGTCCCCGGTGAGCTGCGCGGCCACTTCCCTGGCGGAGTCGGCGGACTCGGCCAGGAACACGCACGTCGGGCCGGAGCCCGAGACCAGGCCGCGCAGCGCCCCGGCGCGCTCGCCGCGGTCGATGACGTCCGACAGTGACGGCCGGAGGTCGAACGCCGCCTCCTGGAGGTCGTTGCGCAGGGACGCCGCGAGCAGGTCGAGGTCGCCGGTGTCGATCGCCTCCAGCAGGTCGTCGGCACGCGGCGGCTCCGGGTCGGCGTCCGGGTTGAGCTCGTCGAAGTGCCGGTAGACGGCCGGCGTCGACATCCCCTCGGGGTCGACCACCGCGACCCACCACCAGGTGCCGTCGTCGCGGACCCGCTCGACCAGCTCGCCGCGCCCGGTGCCCAGTGCGGTGCCGCCGAGCAGCGCGAACGGGACGTCGCTGCCGAGCTCGGCCGCGATCCGCAGCAGGTCGTCGTCGCTCGTCTCGACCCCCCACAGCCGGTCGAGGGCGACCAGGGCGGCCGCCGCGTCGGCGGAGCCACCCGCCATGCCGCCGGCCATCGGGATGGACTTGGCGATGCTGACCTCGGCCGTGGCCTCGATGCCGTGGTGGTCGGCCAGCAGCCGGGCCGCCCGGTCGACGATGTTGTCGCCGGGGTCGGGGACCAGGTCCGGGTCGATCCAGTCCGGCACGGTCACGCCGAGGCTCCAGCCCGCCGAGCGCGACACCGTGACGTCGTCGCAGATCCCGACCGCCTGGTAGACGGTCAGCAGCGGGTGGAACCCGTCCTCGCGCGGGGCACCGACGCCGAGGTGGAGGTTGATCTTGGCCGGGGCCCGGACGGTGTACGTCATGAGGCAGTCACCACCAGTGCCTCGGCGATCCGGGCGAACGCCGCCACGTCCAGGACCTCGCCGCGCGCGGTCGGGTCCACACCGGCCGCGGCGAGGGCGGCCTCGACGGTGGCGGTGTCGCCGGCCAGGGGGCGCAGGGCCGCGCGCAGGGTCTTGCGGCGCTGGGCGAAGGCGGCGTCCACGACCGTGAAGACCTGCTCGCGGGTGGCAGTGGTCGGGGGCGGGTCGCGCCGGGTCCAGCCGACCAGGCCGGAGTCGACGTTGGGCACCGGCCAGAACACGCTGCGCGGCACCGTCCCGACCCGGCGTACGTCGGCGTACCAGGCGGCCTTGACCGACGGCACGCCGTAGGTCCGCGACCCGGGCGGGGCGGCCAGCCGGTCGGCGACCTCGGCCTGCACCATCACCAGCCCCTTCTCCAGCTCCGGCAGCAGGGCGAGCAGGTGCAGCAGGACCGGGACCGACACGTTGTACGGCAGGTTGGCGACCAGCGCGGTCGGCGCCGGGTCGACGGCGGTCAGCCGCATCGCGTCGGCCTCGACCACCGTGAGCCGTTCGGCCAGCTCGGGAGCGTGGTCGCCGACCGTGCGCGCCAGGAGCTGCGCCAGCCGGTCATCGACCTCGACGGCGACCACGTGCCGGGCCACCTCGAGCAGCGCCAGGGTCAGGGAGCCCAGACCCGGGCCGACCTCGAGGACCACGTCGTCGGGGCCGACCCCGGCGTCGCGGACGATCCGGCGCACCGTGTTGCCGTCGATGACGAAGTTCTGCCCGCGCTGCTTGCTCGGGCGCAGGTCGAGCTCGTCGGCCAGGCGTCGGATCTCGGCCGCGCCGAGCAGGCGCACCGCGGTCCCTGACATGGACCCGAGGCTAGTGACTACCGCGGCAGACCCAACGCACTGGCACAGTGCGGCCACGCCCCGTACCCACCAGAGGCGTCGCGCAGCTTGGTCGCGATCGCGATCTGGGTCTCACGGCTGTGGTTGCTCGGGAGGCCCGTGCCGCCGTACGCCTGCCAGGTGCTGAGGCTGAACTGGAGGCCGCCGTAGTAGCCGTTGCCGGTGTTGGTGGCCCAGTTGCCGCCGGACTCGCACTCGGCGAGCCGGTCCCACACGCCGCTGCCGCCGACGGTGGCGACCGAGGCGGTGCCGACCCGGACCAGCGCGTTGGTGGGCTTGGTGAGCACCTTCTGCGCCAGCACGGTGCGGCGGAGCAGCTTGCCGTTCTTGAACACGACCTTGTAGGTCACGTTGCGGGCGCCGGTCTCGCCCTCGCGCTCGGTGACGCTGAGCCCCTCGTACATCGAGTCGTCCGGCTCCTCGACGGTCTCGAACGGGACGGGCTCGCCCTTGACCTTGCGCTTGGCGATCCGGAAGTCGGTGAAGACGACGCGGTCCCCGTCGTCCAGCGTGGCGTCCAGCGCCGGCTTCGTCTTGTCGATCTTGCCGACCTCGACGCCCAGCTCGGCTAGCGCCTCCTCGACGGTCAGCGCGGTGACCGTGCGGGTGACCGGCTCGGCGCCGGCCAGGCTCAGCACCAGGTTCTTGGGAGTGACGACCTCGAGGGCGAGGCCCTCGCGGCCGATCGCCGCACTGCGGGTGGTGGAGAGCTCCGCGCGGCCGAACGGCGTCCCGAGCTCGCCCAGGGCGCTGGCGACGTCGGTGGAGGTGACCCAGTGGGTCTCGGTCTCGCCGTCGACGGTCAGCTCGACCGGGCGCCCGTAGCGGACCACGATGCGGCTGCCCTCGGCGACCGGCTCGTCGAGGTCGGGCGCGACCAGGTCGCGGTCGGTGATCTCGATGCCCGCCGAGTCCAGCACGTCGGCGACCGTGTGGCCCGTCGACGACACCTCGCGGGTCTCCCCGTCGACGGTCAGCCGGTAGGACGTCGTCAGCGCGGCGTACCCGGCGAGCGTGCCGCCGACAGCCAGGGCGACGACCGTCGCGAGCGCCACGAGAAGCCGCGGACGGCTGCTGGAGGCGGTGAGGAACTTCCCGAATTTCTGGCGCACGATGATCCAGAAGAACAGTGGTCCAGTTCAGATTGCAATTCGGCAACGGCCGTTCCGCGGGGCCTGTGAGCAGGCTCTCAGTGCCCGCCAAGTGCCCCCTCAGCCGCCCCAGGTACCCCCGAAGGCATCGCTGGTGTTGTCGTCGACCGCCTCGCAGAGGGACTCCAGGTCGTCCCCCCGGACCTCGGCCAGCAGGCGCATCGTGAGCGGCACGAGGAAGGACGCGTTGGTCCGTCCACGGTGCGGCGAGGGGGTGAGGAAGGGTGCGTCGGTCTCCACCAGCACCCGGTCGCGGGGAGTCATCCGAGCCGCCCCGCGCAGCGGCTCGGCGTTCTTGAAGGTCACCGTCCCGGCGAAGCTGAGGTAGGCGCCGCGGTCCAGGCAGGCCCGGGCGAAGAGCGCGTCCCCGGAGAAGCAATGCATCACCCACCGCGGCGGCGCGCCCTCCTCGTCCAGCACCCGGAGCACCTCCTGATGGGCGTCCCGGTCGTGGATCACCAGGGTCTTGTCTAGCCGCTTGGCCAGGTCGATGTGCCGCCGGAACGACTCGACCTGGACCGCCCGGCCCTCCTCGCCGGTCCGGAAGTGGTCGAGCCCGGTCTCCCCCACGGCCCGGACCTTGTCGTGCGCCCGCGCCAACGTCTCGATCTCCGCCATCGCCGCGTCCAGGTCGGGCACCCGGGGCGCCTCGTTGGGGTGCAGCGCGACGCCGGCCACCACGGCGTCGTACGTCGCCGCCGCCTGGACCGCCCACGGGGCCCGCTCCAGGTCGCAGCCGATCTGGACGATCCGGGTCACCCCGACCGCGGCGGCCGCCGCGAGCGCCTCGCCCACGGGCAAGGCCTCGCCGTCCCGCGCGATGTCCAGGTGGCAGTGGTTGTCGACGACGGGTCGCGGCAGGGGCTCCGGGGCGGGTGGCAGGTCGCTGCGCCGGCTCATGGCGAGACGCTCGCGATCCGCTCCAGGACGTGCTGGGCGAGCTCCTCGGGCGCCTCGGTGGGGATCCAGTGGCTGACGCCAGTGAGGGTGACCGCCTCGTAGGGCGCCTGCACGTGGTCGGGCGTGTGCCGGCCGCCGACGTCGGTGACCGCCACGTCGCCGTCGCTCCAGACGTACGTCGTCGGCACCCGCACCGTCGTGTCGCGCAGCGCGCGGCCGGAGAACGGGATGGCGCGGTAGTACATCAGCGCGCCGGGCAGCGCGCCGTCGTCGACGATCTCGTCGTGGAACCGCCGTACGTCGTCGGCGGTCATGCCGCCCTTGCGCAAGGGGACGTCGAAGCCGCCCTTCTCGGCCAGCAGCTCGGGGAGGAAGGGCACGTTGAACGCGCCCATGTACCAGGACCTCAGCCCCTGGCGTGAGGTGAGCAGCGCGCGCTGGAAGGCCCTGGGGTGCGGCACCGACACAGCGGTCCAGGTGCGGACCAGGTCGGGGTGCTGGGCCGCGACGACCCAGCCCACCACGGCACCCCAGTCGTGCCCGACCAGGTGCACGGGCCGCCCGACGGTCTCGATCAGCGCGACCACGTCACCGACCAGCCGGTCGATCGCGTAGTCGCGCCGGCGGGTGGGCCGGGCGCCGCGCGAGTAGCCGCGCTGGTCGGGGGCGTAGGTCCGCAGACCTCGTTCGTGGAGCAGCGGGGCCACCTTGCGCCACGACGTGGCCCGCTCGGGGAAGCCGTGGAGGAGGACCACCGGGTCCCCGTCCTGCGGGCCCTGGTCGGTCACGTCGAAGGTGAGCCCGTCGTGGCGGTAGCGCAGCAGCCGGGTCACCTCTGGTCCGCCTTGGCGTGCACCAGGTTGTAGACCTCGCGCCTCGGCACCCCTGCCAGGCCGGCCACCTCCACGATCGCCTCCTTGCGGCTCATCCCGTCGGCCTCCCGCTCGGCCACGGCTGCCCGCAGTGTCTCCGGGTCGCCGCCGAGCGGCGCCACCGGGTCGGCGCCCGCGACGACGAGGGTCACCTCGCCGCGTACGCCGTCGCCCGCCCAGGTCACCAGGTCGGCCAGCGGTCCCCGGCGTACCTCCTCGTGGGTCTTGGTCAGCTCGCGGCACACGGCAGCGGCGCGGTCGGGCCCGAACGCGTCGGCCATCGCCGCCAGTGTCGCCTCGGTGCGGTGCGGTGCCTCGAAGAAGACCATCGTGCGTTCCTCGTGCTCCAGCGCGGCCAGGCGCCGGCCCCGCTCGCCGGCCTTGCGGGGCAGGAAGCCCTCGAAGCAGAACCGGTCCACCGGCAGCCCGCTCACCGCCAGCGCGGTCAGCACCGCCGACGGCCCGGGGACGGCGGTCACGTGGACGCCCGCCTCCAGCGCGGCCAGGACCAGCCGGTAGCCGGGGTCGGAGACGCTCGGCATCCCGGCGTCGGTCACCAGCACCACCCGCTGGCCGGCGCTGAGCGCCTCGACCAGCACCGGCGTCCGCGTCGTCTCGTTGCCGTCGAAGTAGGACACCACCCGCCCGCTCAGCGTGATCCCCAGGTCGTCGGTGAGCCGCTTGAGCCGGCGGGTGTCCTCCGCGGCGACCACGTCCGCGCCCGCCAGCTCCTCGGCCAGCCGCGGCGGCGCGTCGCCCACCCGCCCGATCGGCGTCGCCGCGAGTACGAGCACGCCGGTCATGACGCTCAGGCTAGGTGGTCCGGCGCACGTAGAGTCCCCCGCGTGGTGCAGCGGCCGACGGCGTGGGAGCGGGCCCGCCGCGTGGACCGCGAGGACCCGGTGGTCAGCTGGGCGGCGAGCCTCGGGATCGCCGGGCTGGCGCTCTTCCTGCGGCTGTGGGACCTCGGGTCCCCGAAGAAGTTCGAGTTCGACGAGACGTACTACGCCAAGGACGCGTGGTCGCTGGTCAACCACGGCTACGTGCGGCAGTACGTCGAGGAGGCCAACGACAAGATCCTGGACGGGACGACCACCGGGATCTGGAAGGACGACCCGTCGCTGATCGTCCATCCGGAGGCCGGCAAGTGGCTGATCGCGCTCGGCGAGAAGGCGTTCGGGATGGACCCGTTCGGCTGGCGGATCTCGGCGGTCATCGCCGGGACGCTGATGGTCCTGGTCATGTGCCGGCTCGGCCGCCGGCTCACCGGCTCCACCCTGCTCGGCTGCACGGCGGGCCTGCTGCTCAGCCTGGACGGGCTGCAGTTCGTGCTGTCCCGGCTCGCGCTGCTCGACATCTTCCTGGCGCTGTTCATGCTCCTCGGCGTCACCTGCATGGTCGCCGACCGGGACTGGTACCGCGCCAGGCTGGCCCGGCTGCAGCCCGACCCGGTGGCGGACGCGGCCTCGTGGGGTCCGGTGCGCGGCCTCCTCGTCCGCCCCTGGCTGCTGACCAGCGGCGTGTTCTGGGGCCTGGCCGTGGGCACGAAGTGGACCGCGCTGTTCCCGCTGGCGGCCTTCGGGGTGATGGCGTGGCTGTGGAGCGCGGGCGCCCGGCGGTCGTTCGGCGTCCGCCGGCCGGTGCTGCGGTCGGCGGTGGCCGACGGACTGCCGGCGTTCGTCTCCGTCGTCGTGCTCGGCGGGCTCGTCTACACGGCCACGTGGACCGGGTGGCTCGTGCACGCCGACGAGTACGAGGACGCCTTCTCCTCCACGCAGTACACGCGCTACAGCGGGGACGGCGCCTGCGACGGCAAGAAGTTCGTCGACCCGAACCCCAACGACGACCGCTGGCCGACCGCCCGGCAGGACGACGCGAGCGGGCTCGGCGAGGTGGTGCAGTCGCTGCGGTCGCTGGCGAACTACCACCAGGACGTCTACACGTTCCACTCGCACTTCCTGTCGTGCAGCGACCACTCCTACGCGTCCAAGCCGTCCGGGTGGCTGCTGATCAACAAGCCGGTCAGCGTCGCCGTCCAGCTCGACATCCCGCCGGGCGAGCAGGGCTGCGAGGCGGTCGAGGGAAGCGACTGCCTGCGCCAGGTGATCCTGATCGGCACCCCCACCATCTGGTGGGCGGGCATCCTGGCACTGCTCTACGCCGTCGGGATGTGGCTCGGAGCGCGCGACTGGCGGTTCGGCGTCGTGGTGGTCGGTGCGGCCTCGACGTGGCTGCCGTGGCTCCGGTACGACGACCGCCCGATCTTCTACTTCTACGCGGTCGCGACCCTGCCGTTCCTCGTCCTCGGGCTGACGCTGGCCATCGGGAAGCTGATCGGCCCCAGCCGGGTCCCCAGCAGCCGCCGGACCATCGGCGTCATCGTCTCCGGGACGTTCGTGGTCGCCACCATGCTCAACTTCGCGTGGTTCTGGCCGGTCCTCAACTACGACCTGCTGACCCACACCGAGTGGCTCGACCGGATCTGGTTCAGCCGATGGATATGAGGGGACGACCATGACCGCCTGGCGACCCGGCTGGGACGCCGTCCCAGCGGACCTGCTCGACTTCTGGACGGTCCGGCACCTGTGCACGCTGACGACCCTGCGCCCGGACGGCCGGCCGCACGTCGTCCCGGTCGGCGCCACCCTCGACGTCGCGGAGAAGTGCGCCTGGGTCATCACCAACGCCGGCTCGGTCAAGGCCCGGCACCTCGCCGAGCCTGGGCCGGTCGCGATCTGCCAGGTCGACGGCGCCCGCTGGGCCACGATCGAGGGCACGGCCGTGGTCGCGGCCGACGAGGCGTCGGTGGCGCGGGCCGTCGAGCGGTACGCCGCCCGCTACCGGCAGCCCCGGGTCAACCCCGACCGGGTGGCGATCCGGGTGAGCGTCGAGCGGGTCATGTGCTCGGCGGCGTTGCTGTAGCTCCAGCCACGGCTTGCGAGGTCTCGAGACGGCGCTGGCGCGCCTCCTCGACCAACGTCAGGCACCGCACGACGCGGCGAACTCCACGAGGTCGGCGACGTTGAAGTGCAGCGGGTCGTCGTGGGTGCCGGTGACCGGCAGGATGCTGACGTCGGCGCCGCGCTCCCTCAGGCCGTCGGCGAGCAGGCCGGCGTTCTCGTCGTAGCGGACCCACTGGTCGTTGACCGATGCGACGACCCGGTAGCGGGTCTTGGTGGAGAGCTCGTCGATGTTGAGCGCGGGGTTGCGGTCGGCGGGCACCGGCTGGCCCTCGTAGGCCTCGCTGATGATCCGGTTGGCACCGGGGACCGCGTCCATCCTGGTCGGGTCGACGGCCGGCTTGACGCCGTACCAGCACGCGGGGGCCTCGACCCCGTGCGTCATCGCGTTGAGGGAGACGGTGGCTCCCATGGAGCCGGAGACGAACAGCCGCACGGGCTCGCCGGTCTCCTTCGTGGCCCACTCGGCCAGCAGGGCGGTGTCCTCGGTCGAGACCTCGTTGCCCCACGAGGCGGTGTGGAAGTCGGAGGACGCGACGATCCAGCCGCTGCGGACCAGGGCCTGGAGCCAGGGCTCGTCCATCCGGTTGTCGACACCGCCGGTCTGCCCGTGGAACCAGATCGCCACGCCCTTGGGGTCGGGCGTCGGCGGCAGCGACAGGCGGACGTCCTGGGCCTTGAGGGTGCCGCGGATGACCTCGCCCGTGGGCGCCTCGGCCGTGGCCGTGGCGGTGCCCAGCACCATGAGGACCGCGAAGACGATCGAGAGCGGACGGAAGCGCACCAGGTGGCGGCCGACCCTGTGCGTGCGAATCCGGCGCCAGGTCTCCCTCACGCTGTCCCCCTCAGGCGTTGCTCACTTCTCCCCGTGCTGCAGTGGGTCAACGGGGCAGGCCGGGTCTGGGTCACGGGTGATCACCGCGACATTTCCGGGCCCGTGCGAGGGGCGGTGCGAGGGGCTCAGGTCAGCGCGCGCAGGGTGGCGGTCACGACGACCGCGGCCGCGGCCGCCACCATCAGTGGCACCCGCAGCAGCAGCAACACGGTCCCCAGGAGCACGCCGACGGTGTCGGCCCCCACCGCGAGCCGCCGGCCGTCGGCCAGCACCGAGGTGACGACCAGGGCGGTCAGCAGTGGCGCCGCCGCGAACGACAGCACCCGCATGAACGGCCGCGGCAGCTCCCGGCCGCCGACGAGCACCGGACCGGCGGCCTTCACCAGTGCCGTCGTGACGGCCAGCCCGAGGATGAGCAGCCAGACCTCGGTCGTGCCGAGCGTCACGGGGCCTCCCCGGCGTCGGCGACGGGGTCCGCGCCCGGCGCGACCAGCCCGAGGAGAGCGGCGACGCTGGCGGCGAGGATCGGGATGCCCGGCGGCGTCCACGGGACCAGCGCCAGGGCGATCACGGCCCCCGTCAGGGCGACGACCCGCGCTCCGGGCCGCTTGAGCTCGGCGACCAGGATCGCCACGAAGAACACGGGGAACAGCGCGTCGAGGCCCCACCGCTCCGGGTCGCCGATCAGGTCGCCGGCGTACGCCCCCACGACCGTGCCGGCCAGCCAGGTGAGGTACTGCGGGAGGGTCGTCCCGAACAGCCGCCAGCGGTCGAAGGTGCCGTCACCGCGGCTGGCCAGGGCCCACGAGCTGTCCACGACCGCCTGTCCCTGGGCCGCGCGGGTGACCGGACCGCCCGGCAGCGACGGGGCGAGCGCGATGCCCATGGCGAGGAACCGGCTGTTCATGAGGGTTGCGGCGGCCAGCGCCGCCGGGATGCCGCCGCCTCCGGCCACGACCGACAGCGACGCGAACTGCGCCGAGCCGGCGAAGACCAGGCCCGCGACGGCGATCGCCTGCCAGGGCGTGAAGCCGGCGTCGGTGGCCAGGACGCCGAAGGACAGCGAGATCACGAACCCGACCACGCCGAACGGCAGGCCTTGGCGGAACCCCTGGCGGAACGACTCCCGGTCCTGCTCGGTCACGCCGGGGTCACGCGTCGGTGTTGCGCTCGGTGAGCGCCTCCGTGAGCAGCGCGACCAGGGCCTCGAGCTGGACGTCGACCGACGACGAGATCTCCTCGTCGGAGCCGTCGAGCGCGCGGGCGGCGAGGCCGGCCTTGCTGTCGATCAGCTCGGCGATCTTGGTGTCCAGGGTCTGCGAGGCGATGATCCGCCAGGCTGTGACCGGCTCGGCCTGCCCGATCCGGTGCACCCGGTCGATGGCCTGGGTCTGCTCGGCGTCGGTCCACGAGAGCTCGGCGAGCACCACGTTGGACGCGACCTGGAGGTTGACGCCGACACCGGCGGCGGTGAGCGAGCAGACGATGACGTGGACGTCCGGGTCGTCCTGGAAGGCGGCGATGCTCTCCTCGCGGGCGGTCCGGCTCTGGTTGCCGCGGATCGTCGAGTAGAGGATGCCGCGCTCGGCGAAGGTCTTCTCGGCGATGTCCATGACGTCGATGTGCTTGGCGAAGAAGACGACCTTGCCGACGTTGCGGGCCAGCTGCGCGGCGTAGTCGGCGGCCAGGCCGGCCTTGGCCTGCCCGAGCCGTCGCATCAGGGTGAAGACGTTGTCCTCGGACTTCGTCGTGGTCGTGTCGTCGCGTTCCCAGGTGGCCACCCGGCGGACCAGCTCGTGGTCGATGCCGTCGGGCCCGGTGATGGTCGGTCCGGACGTCCGGGTCTCGAGCGCCTTGTCGTAGCGGGCCACCAGCCGGCGGGCCAGCTCGCGCTCGGCCTGGCGGATCGAGCGGCCGGCGGCGTCGTCGAGCTCGACCGGGAGGTCGGCCACCCGGCGCGCCGGGATGTCGGCCGCGACGTCGATCTTGCGGCGGCGCACGATGCCCATCTCGATGACCGCCTGGCGGGCGGCGGCGTAGAACGGCGGGTCGGCGGGCGTGAGCCCGGTCTCCTCCAGCGCGGCCATCAGGTCGCCGAGCGGCTTCTTGTCGTCGATCCAGCCGAGGAACTGCCAGATCGCCCGGAAGTCCTCGATGTCGTTGATCAGCGGGGTGCCGGTGAGCGCCATCATCAGCGGGCGGGCGATCCGCAGCCGCATCTTGTCGGCGAGGGCGAGCACGTTCTGGGACCGCTGGGAGGACTTGTTCTTGATGAAGTGGGCCTCGTCGACCACCATCCCGCGCAGCCCGATCTCGCCCAGCCACCCGACGTGCCGGTCGAGGATCTCGTAGTTGACCACGATGATGTCGGCGAACGCGTCGGTGTCCTCCCCGTCACCGTGGATCACCGTCACCGGACGGTGCGGCGTCCAGAGGCCGGCCTCGCGGGCCCAGTTGGCCTTGACGACGTTGGGGACGACGACGAGCAGCGGGTACGCCTTGGCGGCCTCCGCGGCGAGCAGCGCCTGGGCGGTCTTGCCGAGCCCGGGCTCGTCGGCGAGCAGGAACGTGCGGTGACCGGCGGCCGCGGCCGCGACGAGCTCGGCCTGGTGGTGCATCAGCACCAGGTCGCCGGGGGCGTCGAGCGAACCCGGAGGAGGCAGGGTCATGCAGCTGACCGCCCCCGACGACGCCCGCTCGAACGAGCTCAGGAGGGGGCCGATGAGCTCCCAGGTCGCCAGCCGCCGGGGCTGCGCGGCGCGGTTCTGCGCCCCCGAGAAGTCAGGGGTCAGGAACGGGTTGGCCAGCTGTCGCTGGATGACCGACTGCGGGACCACCCGCTTGGTGGTGACCCGGGCCAGGGACTCGTCCTCGGGCTCGGGCTCCTCCTCCTCGGGCACCTCCGCGCCGGCGGCGACGAGCATCTCCCGCTTGAGGTCCTTGGCCGCGTCGGAGACGTCGGCGTCCTCGGCCAGGAGCGAGAGCAGGGAGGGGTCGCGGGCGGCGGTCTTGGCCAGGATCGTGGCGACCCCGTCGAGCCGCTTGAGCTGCTCGGCCTTGTGCGACTCCGAGCTCTCCGCGTCGGCGCGGACCCGGGCCCGCTCCTCGCGCACCAGCAGGGCCACGACCTGGAACTTGGTCCGCAGCGAGCGACGTACGTCGCCGCGCGCGACGCCGTTCTCGACCTCGCGCACGGCGCGCGCCAGCACCGGGATGATGCCCTCGTTGTCGAGGTCGCGCACACGCCTGCTGCGCTGGGCGGTCCGGGTCCCCCCGGACCTACGCTGGCCACGTCGGCCCACTGACTCCTCCTCTGGAGCACCCGTTCCGTACCACCGGCGGCAGCGGAAGCGGCCGCGTCGTCGGGACCGGGGACGGATCGCGCGGTTTCGCGACCGGCCGGCCGGCACCACCCCGATCGGAGGGCGGCGGGGCCGAGACGGCGACCCCGAGGCACCTCGCTGCGAGCGGGTGTGGAAGGAACTGTGCCCAGCATACCTGCGGGGGTGCCGTGTCTCACACTCGTCCCACCAGACGTCACCCGAGCAGCGAGGCCTCGCTGTCCGCGTGCCGCGCGGTCCACCACCGGCCCAGGGCGAAGACCACGGCGCCCACGAGCGTGCAACCGGTCATCACCGCACCCATCGGCACCGCCGAGCCCGCGCCTCCCAGAACCCCGGGCAGCGGCGTGGCGAGGGTGCTGGGGACGAACATGAGCAGCCCCAGGACCGCCGAGCCGGCACCGGGCAGGCCCCGCGCGTGCGCCATGGCCAGCCCCATGCAGTTCGTCATCACGAGCCCGGCGCAGACGGCGTGGGTGAGCACCGGCGCGACCATCAGCAACGGCCACGCCGAGGTCGAGGCCACGATCACGAGCAGGCAGCTGGTCGTGGCGCCCGGGAGCGCCCAGGCCACGGTGCGGGCGGGGTGCACCCGCCGGAGCGCCAGCCGCGCCGACAGCAGGCTGCCGCAGACCATGCCCAGGGCGTTCACCGCGAAGCTCGCTCCGAACGCGAGCGGCGAGAGCCCGAGCACGTGCTGGTAGACGAACGGCGAGGCCGCGACGTACGCCATCACGGAGGCCACCGCGCACCCGACGGTCAGGGCGTGGCTCACGAAGGCCGGTCGACGCAGCACCCGGAGCAGGTCTCCGTAGCGGAGCCGTGAGGTCCGCCTGCCCGGCGGCAGCGTCTCCCGGACGAGCACGACGCTGACCACGAGCTGGACGGCGACGACCGAGGCCAGGACGGCGAGCACCCCGCGCCAGGGCAGCATGGTCGCCAGGACGCCGCCGAGGACCGGGCCGGCCACGGGTACCAGTGCGTGGATCGTCATCATCACCGACAGGGACTGCATGCCGGCGTAGCCGTCGGCCAGGTCCGAGATCATCGCCCGCGCGATGACCATCCCCGCGGCCGCGGACAGCGCCTGCACGAAGCGGCCCGCGATGAGCAGCTCGATGGACGGCGCCAGGACGATCGCCACCGACGAGGCGAGGGTCAGCGAGCAGGCCACCAGCAGCGGGACCCGCCGTCCGAACCGGTCGGACAGCGGGCCCCAGATCGGCTGACCGACCGAGACTCCGACGAGATAGGCGGTCAACGTGAGCTGGACCATCTGCGGCGTGGTGCCGAGGTCGCGCTGGATCGCGGGAAAGCTGGCCAGGTAGAGGTCCACGGCCAGGGGGGAGGTCGCGGCGATGAAGGCCAGGACGAGCAACCGTCGCACCGCCACCGGTGCGGCCGGTGCCGGGACGACGAGCGCCGGCGCCGCGCAGGCGGCCGTCATGCTCCCCGCGTCGTCGCTGCCTCCTCCGCGAAGACGCTGTCCGGGCGGGGCAGCCCGTAGTGGTCGCGCAGCGTGGTGCCCTCGTAGTCCGTCCGGAACAGGCCCCGGTCCTGGAGGATCGGCACCACGGAGGACGTGAACGCGTCGAGGAGCTGCGGGTAGAGCGGCGGCATCACGTTGAAGCCGTCAGCGGCGCCGTTCTCGAACCAGTCGGTGATGATGTCGGCGACCTGGAGCGGCGTCCCTGCCACGACGTTGTGCCCGCGGGCGCCGGCGAGCCGGTGCAGCAGCTGCCGCAGCGTCGGCCGGTCGCGCTCGACGATGTTGGCGACCACCTGGAGGCGGCTGCGGTCGTTGTCCAGCACGTGGCCCGCCTGGCCGAACACCTCGACGGGGACGACCTCGTCGAGCTCGAGGTGGTGCAGCGAGATCCCGCCGAATCCCTCTAGCTGGGCCAGTCCGTACGCCGGCACCGTGAGCGAGTTGACGTAGTCCTGGAGCTCGCGGGCCTCCGCCTCCGTCTCGGCGATGAACGGGCTGATACCGGGGAGGATCTTGACGTGCTCGGGGTCCCGCCCGAAGGTCGCCGCGCGGGCCTTGATGTCGCTGTCGAAGGCCTGGGCGTCCTCGATGGTCTGGTGGGCGGTGAAGATCGCCTCGGCGTTGCGGGCCGCGAACGCCCGGCCCTGGTTGGACGAGCCCGCCTGCACCAGCACCGGTCGCCCCTGTGGGCTGCGCGGCGCCGCGAGAGCCCCCTCGACCTGGAAGTAGCGACCGTGGTGGTCGATCTGGTGCACCCTGTCGGGGTCGAAGAACCGTCCGCTGTCCCGGTCGGTCAGCACCGCGTCGTCCTCCCAGCTGTCCCACAGCTTGGTGACGACGTCGACGAACTCCTGGGCCCGGGCGTACCGCTCCTCGTTGCTGGGCAGCTGCGCCAGGTTGAAGTTGCGGGCGACCTGCTCGGACTGCGTGGTGACGATGTTCCAGCCGGCCCTGCCGCCCGAGAGGATGTCGAGCGACGAGAAGAGCCGGGCCAGGTTGTAGGGCTCGTAGAACGTCGACGAGGCGGTCGCGATGAGGCCGATGCGCTCCGTGCGGGCGGCGATCGCCGCCAACCGGGTGATCGGCTCGAGGTGGGCGGTCGGCCGGTAGGGCGTCGCGGCCCAGAGTCCGGGGATGTCGGCGAAGAAGACCCCGTCGAGCTTGGCGGCCTCCGCGCGCTGCGCCTGCTCGACGTAGAAGTCGATGTCGAAGACCCGCTCGGCGGCGGACTCCGGGTGGCGCCACGAGGCCTCGTGGTGGCCGGTGTCGTGCAGGAAGGCGTTGAGCGACAGCCGGCGGGACGGTGTGTGGGACATGTGCTTCTCCTTGGGTGGGTCAGGCCGCACGCCAGCGCGAGAACCGACGCTCGAGGGCGACCAGGCCGTAGTTGACGGCGAGCCCGAGGACCGAGGTGGTGATGATCGCGGCGTACATCTTGGGGATGAGGAAGTTGAACTGTGAGTAGCTGATGAGGAAGCCCAGGCCTGCGTTGGCGCCGATCATCTCGGCGGCGATGAGGACCAGGATCGCGGCGGCCCCGGAGATCCGGATGCCCGTGAAGATCGTGGGCACCGCGGCAGGGAAGACGATCTTGCGGAAGGTGGTGATGGGCGAGAGCCCGAGCACCTTCGCCGACCGGAGCAGCTGCGGGTCGACGTTCGCCACGCCGGTGATCGTCGACAGCAGGACCGGGAAGAAGCAGGCGTAGAGGACGATCGAGATCTTCGAGGTCTCCCCGATCCCGAGGATCAACGTGAAGACCGGCAGGATCGCCAGCGCGGCGGTGTTGCGGAACAGCTCCAGCACCGGGGTGAGGAGCTCCCGGGTCGGTCGGTACCACGCGATCGCCGCCCCGAGCGGGATGGCGACGGCGATGGCCAGCAAGAACCCCACACCGGAGCGGACCAGGCTCGCCTTGAGGTGGCGCAGCAGCTCGCCGCTGGTGGCCATCGACCACCATTCCTCCATGACCGTGTGCAGCGGCGGGAGGAAGTAGGGGTCGACCAGCTCGAGCCGAGGTGCGACCTCCCACAGGACGGCGAGCGTGACCACCCCTGCCACGCCTCGGCCGACGGTGACCGCCTGCCTCCGGCGCTGCGACACGCCCTTGGCATGCGCGAGCTCCTCCTGACGAGGGTTCGGGCGGGCCTCGGTCCGTTCCTCGATGAGACCGGCGCTAGGCGACACGGTGCACCTCCCGGGCGACCTCGGTCAGGGTCGGACGGGCGTGCTGCTCCCGCAGCAGCGACCAGACCTGGTGCCGGTAGTCCGCGAACTGGCGGCTCGCGCGGAGGTCGGTCTCGCCGGCGGCCTCCCGATCGAGGTCGACCCTGATGATCTCCCGGATCCGTCCCGGCCGGGCGCTCATCACCGCGACCCGCTGGCCGAGGAACACGGCCTCGTCGATGTCGTGGGTGATGAAGACGACGGTGGTGCCGAGGCGCCTCCAGATGGCCAGGAGCTCCTCCTGGAGACGTTCGCGGGTTTGGGCGTCGAGGGCGCCGAAGGGCTCGTCCATGAGCAGCACCTCAGGCTCGTAGGACAGGCTGCGGGCGATGGCGACGCGTTGCTTCATGCCACCGGACAGCTCGTGGGGGTAGCGGTTGGCGAACTCGGTCAGACCGACGAGGTCGAGGTAGGCGCCGGCGCGCTCGGCGCGCTCCCTCCTGGTCAGCCCACCCTTGGCCTCGAGGGCGAGCTCGACGTTGGCCCGGGCGGTGCGCCAGGGCAGCAGCGTGTACTGCTGGAACACGACGCTGCGGTCGAGTCCCGGGCCCGTGATCGGCGTTCCGTCGACAGCGAGGGTGCCCGCGCTGGGCTCGGCCAGTCCGGCGATCAGGTCGAGGACCGTCGACTTGCCGCAGCCGGAGGGGCCGACGAGGGTGACGAACTCCCCCGCCCGGATATCGAGGTCGACGCCCTCGAGGGCGACGAACTCGCGTAGGCGCTTGTCGTCGTCGCCGCGGACCCAGAAGGTCTGGCCGACGCGCTCGAGCTGGATGCGTGAACTCATCGTTCCTGCCTCATTCCGCGTAGGGGTTGTACTCGTTGGTGTAGACGTCGGACGCGTCGATCGCCCCGGTGTCGACATCGCCCCGGCTCTCCAGCCAGTCGAGCCACAGCTCGATGTCCTTGTCCTCGATGACCGGCTCGGCGGGGACGCCGAGGGTGCCGGGGAAGTTGGCCTCGACCGGCTCGACGTAGTCGCCGTAGCCGTGCTCCTCGAGGTAGGGGAAGAGGACGTCGAAGACCTCCTGCTTGTCGTGCGTCTCGACGAAGTTGACGGCCCTGGCGATGCCTTCGACGAGCGTCTTGGTCGTCTCGGGGTTCTGCTCCATGAAGTCGGTGCGCATCGACATGCCCCCACCCGAGTAGGGGCCGACGACGTCGACGTCGGTGACGACGGTGCGCAGCTCCATGCTCTTGGCGGCCTGCTGGTAGCCGAGGAACGCGAGCACCGCCGCGTCGACCTGGCCCTCCTCGAGCGCCTGTGGGGTGTTGAGCGGGGGCAGGACGACGAGGGTCACCTGGTCCTGCTCCTCCTGCGTGAGGCCCTCCTGCTCGAACCAGGTGTCCAGGACCGCCTCGCTGTTGGCGCCCAGCGTGTTGACCGCGATCTTCTTGCCGATCAGGTCCCGTGCCGAGGTGATCGGCGAGTCCGCGGGGACCACGAGCTTCTGGTCGAGCCCGTTGAGCGAGCCGTACATCGGCACGACCGCCTTGATCGGCACACCGGTCGCGACGAGCTGGGTGATGGCACCGAAGAAGGCGCTCGCCCCGATGTCGGTCTGGCGGGAGGCCAGCGCCTGGAGGCTCATCGGGCCACCGGTCGTGTCACCGACCTTCTCCAGCTCCAGACCCTCGAGGTAGCCCAGCGCGTCCGCCAGCTGCAGCGGGTCGACCGCGCCGGCGTACGACTGGTAGCGGATCGTGGTCACCTCGCCACCGCCGTCAGCGCCGCCCGCCGCGCCGCCACAGGCGGACAGCGGCAGCACGACCGCGAACAGCGCGGTGATCCAGGTGATGGTCCGGCCGATGCCGGAGTTCATGATGCTCATCGGGTCTCTCTCGTGAGTGGTGTGGCTTCGGTGGACGTGGGCGTGGTGGTCTCCGTCCTCGCCCGTGAGAGGCGCCCGAACTCCGAGCGGTGGAAGACCAGCGGGGATCCCGGCCGCGGCGCCTCGTCGTCGTGCTCGACGCTGTGCAGCCGCAGGAGGACGATGGTGTGGTCGCCGGCCTCGACCTCGCGGTAGAGCGAGCAGTCGAAGCGGGCCAGCCCCTCCTCGAGGAGGACCGCTCCGTCGCCGGTCACCCGGACGGGCACGTCGTCGAACCGGTGGTCAACCGGACCGGCGAGCTGGCGACAGACGTCGCCGTGGTGCTCGGCCAGCACCGTCACCCCGACATGGCCGGCCCGACGCAGGTCGGGCCAGGTCTTCGAGGTCCGCGCGATGCTGAACGAGACCAGCGGTGGATCGAGGCTCACCGAGGTGAAGGAGCTGGCGGCCAGCCCGACGAGAGCGCCGTCGACCTCGGCCGCCACGGCGACCACCCCGCTCGGGAAGACCCCGAACGCCTGGCGGAGCCGGGCCGGGTCGAGGTCCTGGTTGGTGGTGAGCGGAGCGGTCACGGGGATGGCTGGGACGGCGGTCATGCCGGCGCTCCTTGCAGTCGGGGTCGGTCGAGCAGGGCGGTCACGAGCGGTCGGGAACGCACCAGCCAGTCGGCGTACGCCGCCGGGTCGTCGTGCTGCTTGTCCAGGACGTAGAGACCTCCGGTCGGCACGGACGCCCCCAGGTGGCTGAGCAGCGGGGCCAGCCCGACCTCCGGAGCGAGGGCGTGCCCGGCTCCGGCGCCGAGCATCAGGGGGACGGCGACGCCTCGGAACCGGCCGGCGGCGAACCGGTCGAGGAAGAGCTTGAGCAGGCCGGTGTACGTCGCCTTGTAGGTCGGGCTGGCGACCACGACGAGGTCGGCCTCCGCGACTCCGTCGACCAGCGCCTCCACGCCGGGATCGCCCCAGTCGAGGAGGGCGGGACCGACGGCGGCGAGGTCGACGACGAGGTCGGGATCCGCGCCGGTCAGCTCCTGCAGGAGGTAGGTGGCCGCCGCAAGGGTGCGGCTCGCCGGGCGGGGGTTGCCGACGACGACGGCGGTGCGGTGCGTCATCGCGGGCTCAGATCTGCCC
>NZ_JAEMSS010000196.1 GCF_016462705.1 Nocardioides sp.
GTCCTCCGGGAGTCCAGCGCGGACACGAGCCGCGCGTCCTCGAGGACCCGGTCACGGAGCAGGAGCGGCGCGGCGAACGCCGGGACGCCGGCCAGGAGGGCCGCCGGGCTGGCCAGCACGGCACGGCGAGCGGTGCAGTCCCGGCACCGGTCGACGTGGCGGGCCACCCGCTTGCGGACCAGTGGAGTGAACTCGCCGTCCCAGTCGTCGAGCACGCTGGTCAGCTCGGCACAGTCCTGGCTCGAGGTCCGGGCGACCAGCAGCGCGCCGATGGACCGCTCGACCTGGTCCCGGAGCCGGCTGAGACCGACGTAGGCGTTCTCGGCGCTCATCCCCATCGTTTCGCCTAGCTCGGCGCCGTCCAGCCCCTGGCGCAGGTGCAGGTCGAGCATCGCGCGGTCCCGCTCGTTGAGCCCGCCCGCCGCGTCCCACACGAGGGAGCGCAGGGACTCCTGCTCGGCGACGGTCTCCGGAGCGGCGGCCTGGTCCGGCAGGTCGAGGAGATCCTCGTCCCCGCCGTACGCCGTGCGCGAGCGCGCCTTCAGCCGCCGCAGGCACTCACGTCTCACGACGGCGTACAACCACGGTCGGAGCCGGTCGGGGTCGCGGAGCTGGTCCAGCCGTTCGGCGGTCGAGACGAAGGCGTCGGCCACCGCGTCCGCTGCGTCCTCGCGGTGTCGCAGCATGGAGTAGGCGAAGTCGTGCAACCGGTCGGCGTAGCGGTCGTAGACCTGGGCGAACGCGTCGCGGTCCCCGGCGAGGACCCCCGAGACCAGCTCCGCGTCCGACGGCGCGATCATGCGCGCAGCCTAGGGCGTGGGCGGCGGTTCTGGTGGCGCATCGCGGGCACATCGTGCTCCTCCGGGTCGGGTGTCGGCACAGGTAGGAGGCGCGACCGGCGCGGACCTTGCAGGAAAACCCGCGGTGGATCGCCCGGGCGGTCGTCGGGCCGGTCTCAGACGCCCGCGCCGGCGCGGGCGCCGTCCTCGACCGCCTTCTGGACCAGGCCGGGCCGGGCGCAGTCGCCGACCGCCACCACCTCGACGTCCGGCAGCCCGGCGACGACCTCGTCGTACAGCGACGGGGCCGCGTGGACGGTCCCCGCCAGCACCACCGTGTCCGCCGGGTGGGTGCGCCGACGCCCCTCGGCCGGTGTGAAGTGCAGGCCTTCGGTCACGACCTCGTCGACGACCACCTCGGTGTGCAGCGTGACGCCGAGCCGGTCGAGGCGCAGGAGGTGCTCGGTCTTGCGCTTCCAGCCGATCTCCGGGGCGACGGTGTCGCCGGTCTCGAAGACTGCGACCCGGCGCCCGGAGACCGCGAGGGTCTCGGCCAGCTGGATCGCGGCCAGGCCGCCGCCGACGACCGCCACCCGCGCACCGACGGCCTCGAGGCCGGTGCCGGGCCCGGACAGGGGGAGGTCGTGGAGCCTCAGGACGTGCGGCAGGTCCTCGCCGGGGAGGTCCGGGTAGGTGACCCGACCCCCGCTCGCGACGACGACGGCGTCGGGCGACAGTGCGGCGACCAGAGCCCGGTCGGCGGCGACGCCCAGGCGCACCTCGATGGGAAGAGCCGCCACCTCGGCGAGGAGCCACTCGAGGAACGGGCGGTTGTCCGGGTGCACGGCCGCGGCGCCCACCAGGCGCCCACCGAGCCGGGCGTCCCGCTCCAGGAGGGTCACCCGGTGGCCGCGGCCGGCGGCGACCCGGGCCGCCTCCAGCCCGCCGGGTCCACCGCCGACGACCACCACGTGCCGGGGCGAGGTCGCCGGTGCGGGCGTCAGCTCGAGCTCCTTGCCGGTGCGCGGGTTGACCGCGCAGTCGACGGAGAACCTCAGCTCCATGGCATCGATGCAGTTCTCGCACGAGATGCAGCGGCGTACCCGCTCCGGTGTGCCGGCCGCCAACTTGCTCGGCAGGTCCGGGTCGGCGAGGAGCGGCCGCGCCATCGCCACGAAGTCGGCCCGGCCGTCCGCCAGGATCCGCTCGGCGAGCTCGGGGTCGTGGATCCGGCCGACGGCGATCACCGGGACGTCGACCACCTCGCGGACCGCGCCGGCGGCACCCACGTTGAGCCCGTCGCCGTCGTCGGAGCCGTTGACCATCTGCGTGACGTAGCGGTCGATCACGCCACCGCTGACGTGGAAGGCGTCGACACCGGCGGCGACGAGCCGAGGTGCGACCCCGGCGAGCTCGTAGGACGGCCGGCCACCGGCCACGCGCTCGTGGCCCGAGACCCGCAGGGTGACCGGGAAGTCGTCGCCGATCTCGGCGCGGATGGCGGCCAGCGCCTCGAGCACCGCGCGCCACCGGCCGCGCACCGTGCTGCCGCGGTAGCCGTCGCTCCTGCGGTTCCGCACCGGAGCCAGGAAGGACCCGAGCAGCATGTACCCGTGCGCGGCGTGCAGCTCGAGCCCGTCGTACCCGGCCTCCCGGACCCTGGTCGCGGCCGCTCGGTACTGGTCGAGCACCGTCGACCACTGCTCGGGACCGATCTCGGTGGAGGCGCGGCCGGTCAGGTAGGACTGGATCACCGAGGGTCCGAGCGAGTCGACGCCGAACATCTCCGGACCGAGGCCGTCCGGGCCCGCGTGCACGATCTGGGGCTGGATCCGAGCGCCGTGCTCGTGCACCGTCTCGACCAGCGCCCGGTGCGCGGGGAGGCTGTCGTCGGTGGCGATCTGGAGGCCTCCGGGGGTCTCCGGATGCCGGTGGTCGACACCGGTCGCGCCGACCGTGACCAGACCGACTCCTCCGGCGGCTCGCGCCGCGAAGTAGGCGCGGGTCCGCTCGGAGGGCAGGCCCTCGGGCGTGCCGTACAACGTCTCCATCGGTGACATCACGATGCGGTTGCGCACCCTCATCGACCCGATCCGCCCCGGGCGGAGCAGGTGGGGGAACCCCGTCACGTGCGGGAGGTCAGCCCGTCGCGGGCCGATCCACCGGGAAGCCGTGGCGGATCGCCCAGCCCACGGCCTGCGACCTGCTGGTCGCACCGATCTTGCGGTACGCCGTGCGGACGTAGGTCTTGATCGAGTTGGGGCTGAGGTAGAGGGCCTCCGCGATCTCCCGGTTGGTGTGTCCCTGCGCGATCATCGTCAGCACCTGCACCTCACGGGCGGTCAGCCCCACCTGTGCGCCCAGGCGCAGCTCGGCCTCGTGCTCGCCCGCCCGGGCACGGGCGTGCTTCCCGCTGGCCGCCGCCTCGACGGCCGCGAGGAGCTCGGACTCGCTGACGCCCATCGAGAACAGCCCGTCGGCGCCGAGCGCCAACGCCCGGGCCGCCAGGTCCGGCCTCAGGTCGCGGTCCATGGCGAGCACCTTGGCCGGGCTCGAGGCGAGCAGCTCCTTGAGGCCGGACAGGTCGCCGTCGGCCAGCTCGACCACGTCGAAGACGACCACGTCCGGCTCGCCGCCGTCGGGGTTGGAGACCACGGTGACCCGGTCCGGATGCCGGCCGAGCAGCGCGACCAGGCCGTGACGGACCACGTCCTGCGGGCTCACGACCGCCACGAGCAGGGGGTCGGGAGGCATGACCCGAATTCTGGGTCGCGGACCCGCTGAGGCAAGCACCCTCCCCTCACCCGAAGGGGTGGCTTTCGTCCGGTCAGCCGTCCGCGAACAGCTGGGACTGGTCGACCACCGGCCGGACGTCGGAGGACCCGACCCACCCGACGCCCGGCTCCAGACGCCGCACGACTCGGGCGGGGCTGCCGGCGACGACCGCGAAGTCCTCGATCACGCCGCGGACGACGGCGCCGGCCGCGACCACGACGTTGCGGCCGAGCCTGGCGCCGGGGAGGATGACCGCCCCGTGGCCGACCCACGTGCCGGACCCGATCGACACCGGCTGATGAGCGCCGAGCTGCTTGCCGATCGGCAGGCCAGGGTCCTGGTAGCCGTGGCTGGCGTCGGTGACGAAGACGCCCTGCCCGAAGAAGACGGCGTCGCCGATCTCGATCCGCTCGTGCGCGGTGATCGTGGTGCGGGCGCCCAGCACGCAACGGTCGCCGATGAACAGCCCCCGGCCCGCGAGGTGGAGGTCTCCCACCCCGTACCCGACCGAGAGCGTGGCGTGCCGGCCGACCAACGTGCCGGACCCGAGGTGGATCGCCTCCACGTTGAGCAGGGTGGCCGGCGGGTAGTCGATGCAGGTGCCCTCGCCGAAGCTGCCGAAGCGGTCCGCCGCATGGGTGCCGGGCACGATCTCGCCGGCCCGGGCCACCCAGAGCCGGGCGGCGTGGACACCGCGGTTGAGCAGCCGACCGACCGGGTTCACGGCGCGACTCTAGTGGTGCCGGGTCCGGTGGTGTCGGGACTGGTGGTGTCGGGACCGGTGCCGGGGGTCGGTCTCCCTCAGACGCCGAGCATGCAACCGGTGGACTGCCGCTTCAGGCCCGGGAAGACGGTCGGGATCGAGGCGCCGCCGAACCGCGCCTGCACGATGTCGGCGAGCACCTGGCGGTAGTCGGTGGTGACGGTCAGGTCCGAGTCGTAGCTGTTGCCCAGCCCTGGCCAGCGGCCGTGGTAGCCGCCCCGGACGCCGGCGCCTGCCACGAACATCACGTTGCCGTAGCCGTGGTCGGTCCCGTAGTTGTCGTTCTCCTGGACGCGCCGGCCGAACTCGCTGAGGGTGACCAGCGTGACCTTGGGTGCCTGCGTGCCGAGGTCTCCCAGGAAGGCGGCGACGGCCTCGGCGAACCCCTCGTTGTTGCCGTACATCCACCCGCCGTCCGGCCCGCCGGCGCCCGAGTGCATGTCCCAGTCGCCCTGGTCCACGGTGATCACCTCGACCCCGACGTCGCCGCGGATGATCCGGGCTGCCGTGGCCAGGGCCCGCCCGAGGTCGTTGCCGGGGTAGGCGTCGCGGTTGTCCTCGGTCGCCTCGACCGCGCCGAAGGTGTCGATCGCCGTCAGCGTGGCGGCCATGGAACGGCCCAGGGTGGTCCTGTTGCCGGACCACAGGGTGCGCACCGACGCCTCACGCCATCCCTCGTCACCGGCGCCGGGCAGGCCGACGTCCTCGACCCGGTCGGCCGACATGGCCGGTCGCGGCCCGAAGAGCGACGTGGGGATCATGCTGGAGCCGGCGCTGAAACCCTGGAGCGGGGCATCGCCGGGGGTCGTCCCGATCAGCCGGTTGAGCCAGCCGACCCGGGCCCGCGAGCCGGGGTCGGCGTCCTCGATCTCCTCCATCGCGTCGAAGTGCGACCGGTTGGCCACGGGTAGCCCGGCCGCGTGCACCGTCGCGACCTGGCCGGCCGTCCAGAGCGGCACGAGGGCGGCCATCGCCGGGTGCAGGCCGAACATGCCGTCCTTGACGAGCAGCCGGTCGGACGGGATCGCGATGTTGGGCCGGGCCCGGTAGTAGTCGGGGTCGGCATGGGGGACGACCATGTTGAGGCCGTCGGACCCGCCCCGCAGCGAGACCACCACGAGGACGGAGGCGGCGCTGGCGGCCATCGCGGGGGATGCCGTGACGACAGCCCCGCCCACCATCGTCGAGGCCCCCGCGAGGGCGAGCGCGCCGCCGAGGACGCCGCGACGGCTCACCCCGGTGGCGGTCCCGTAGGCGGAGCGTTGCATGGCGGCGTACTCGTCGCAGCAGGGCTGGGGGGAGCCGGCGGTGGTCGCAGTCATCTGGGTCTTCGGTCTCGTCGGAGTCATCGGGGTCACCGGCTGTAGTGGGCGGGGGAGTCGAGGATGGTGGCGAGGAGCCGGCCGAACTTCCACTCGATGAGCTCGTGGTCCTCGATGACGTAGTCCTTCGGCTTGACGTCGGTGGCCTTGCTGCACGCCTTGAGGAGCCGGGCATCGGAGTGCCGGTGCAGCAGCTGCTGGGAGAGGTGGTCGACGAGCTCGTCGAAGCGGACCGCCGGCCCGGGCATCCACTTCATCGGCTCCTTGTAGCCGACGGCCTCGTCGGGGTAGTGCCCGTGCGCGAGCTGCCAGTGCACGTCCATCGAACCCATCAGCCGCCCGGGAGAGGACCAGGACTCGTTGTCGATCGGCTGTCCGTCCGGGGCGGCCCAGCTGAAGGGGACCAGGCCGATGCCGCCGGCCTGCCAGAGCATGGCGGCGACCGCGGACCCCCGGTAGGCGTCCTCGTCGGCCGGAGGGCGGCGTACGTCGATCCGCAGGGCTCGGTAGGTCGCGACCAGGTCCTCGGCCGGGTCGCGCACCTTGTCGTCGACCGAGCGCTGGAACTGCTCGGAGTCGACCAGCTCGCGGAGCACCGGCACGATCGCCGTGTCGTTCTCCAGGTAGACCTTCGCCAGCTTCTTCACCAGCGACCTGGTGGCCTTGTCGCCGACGAACTTCTCGCAGAGCTTGGTGGCCAGGTGCTTGGCCGTGTCGGGGTGGTGGGCCAGGTAGCGCAGGTAGGACGCGGTCAGGGCCTTGCCGTTGGCCTTGCGGTTCTTGTCCTTGAAGCCCTTGACCTTGACCTTGCCGAGGTAGTGGTCGTCCTCGTGGTACTCGGGGCGCCACGTCTCCCACATGTCGACCGACCAGCCGGTGAGGATCCGGGCGGAGTTCTTGACGTCCTTCTCGTCGTAGCTGCCGGCGCCGACGGTGTGCAGCTCGAGGAGCTCGCGGCCGAGGTTCTCGTTGGGGTGCTCCTTGGTCGACTCCGCGGCGTCCAGGTAGATCAGCATCGCCGGGTGGGTGGTGGTGGCGAGCAGCATCTCGTCGAACCGGCCGAGCGCGTGCTCGCGGACGGCCCGGCCGTAGTCGACCCGGTGCGTGAACTGCGCGTCGCCGAGGGCGGGCACGTGCAGGTGGTTCTCCCAGAACTCCGCCATGACCTCGAAGACCTGCCGCTGCGAGACCATCCGGCGCATCATCGACCAGCGGGCGTAGTCGTTCATGACCTCCCAGCCGCCCTCGACCCCGGTGATCTGCCGTTCCCACAGTTCGCGAGGCCCGCGCTTGAGGCTCGGCCACCACGCCTGGAGCCGTCCTGCCTTCTTGTCCTTGATCGCGCTGGGCCTCAGCTGGCGTTCGAACCACTCCCGGGCCCCACCGGCCCGGCGCACGTCACGGGCCAGGTCCGGCGTCACGCCGTAGGAGAAGCGGCTGACCAGGTGCCGGTCGCGCCGGGAGAGGAGCGTGTCCTCGCCCTTGAAGCGAGCCGGGAGGTACGCCGACAGGTCGTCGTCCTCCGCGGCCACCGCGGCAGTGGCTGGGATCGACCCGCTGACGGCGGCCGTGGCGAGGGCACCGGCGACCGCGAACCGTCTCGCCAAC
>NZ_JAEMSS010000037.1 GCF_016462705.1 Nocardioides sp.
AGGACGCCGGCGCCGAGGTCTTCGACTACGGCAACTCGATCCGCGACGAGGCCCGTAAAGGCGGCTACGACCGCGCCTTCGAGTTCCCCGGCTTCGTGCCGGCGTACATCCGGCCGCTGTTCTGCGAGGGCAAGGGGCCGTTCCGCTGGGCCGCGCTGAGCGGTGACCCGGCGGACATCGCGGCGACCGACCGGGCGATCCTCGAGCTCTTCCCCGACAACGAGCGCCTCCGGAAGTGGATCACCATGGCGGGGGAGCGGGTGCAGTTCCAGGGGCTGCCGGCCCGGATCTGCTGGCTGGGCTACGGCGAGCGCCACCTCGCCGGGCTCAGGTTCAACGAGATGGTCGCCTCGGGGGAGCTCACGGCGCCGATCGTGATCGGCCGCGACCACCTCGACTGCGGCTCGGTCGCCTCGCCCTACCGGGAGACCGAGTCGATGCTCGACGGCTCTGACGCGATCGCCGACTGGCCGCTGCTCAACGCCCTGGTCAACACCGCCTCCGGGGCGACCTGGGTCTCGATCCACCACGGCGGTGGCGTCGGCATCGGGCGCTCGATCCACGCCGGCCAGGTCTGCGTCGCCGACGGCACGGACCTGGCGGCGCAGAAGATCGAGCGGGTGCTGACCAACGACCCCGGCATGGGAGTGATCCGGCACGTCGACGCGGGCTACGACCGGGCGGCCGAGGTGGCCGACGAACGCGGCGTGCGGGTGCCGATGCGCGAGGACGCGCGCCCCCGATGAGTCCGAGCCGGTGGCGCGGTCCTCACCAGCATGACTGACGAGCAGACGCCTGCCGAGGAGTGGCGCGAGATCGGGGCCGGCTTCACCGCCCGGGTCGACGCGGTGGACGACGACGGGTGGGGCGCCCCGGCCCCGGTGGCGGGCTGGACCGCCCGGGACGTGGTGCGGCACCTCGTCGAGTGGTTCCCCGCCTTCCTCGAGTCGGGGTCGGGGATCCGGCTCGAGGTGCCGACGTCGGTCGACGACGACCCCGCGGCGGCGTGGCACGAGCTCGAGCGCGGGGTACGCGCACTGCTCGACGACCCGGGGACGCAGGCCGTGGTGATGGACAACCCGCACATCGGTGAGGTCCCGGTGGACCGGGCGGTCTCGCAGTTCTTCACCGCCGACGTCTTCATGCACACCTGGGACCTGGCCCGCGCGACCGGCCAGGACGACCGGCTCGACCCCGACCGCTGCGCGGCCCTGCTCGCCGGGATGGAGCCGGCCGAGGACGCGATGCGGGCCAGCGGCCACTACGGACCGCGGGTCGCCGTACCCACGGATGCCGACCCCCAGACCCGGCTGCTCGGGTTCATCGGCCGCGACCCCGGCTGGCGTGCCACAGTGAGACGGTGACGTCGCAACCGGCCCGCGCTCGGGTGACCCTGACCGACATCAGCTCCCGGGCCTGGGAGCACCCGGCCGACCGCGGTGCGCTGGTGGCGATGCGCAAGCTCCGGGGCTTCGACACCGTGCTCAAGGCGATCTCCGGCCTGATCAACGAGCGGAAGGCGCGCCTGGACTTCCTCGGCTCGGGGATCCGGGTCGACGAGCGGCAGTTCGCGGGGGTGCACCGGCTGCTCGCCGAGGTGGGCCGGGTGCTCGATGCCCCCGAGCTGCCGGAGGTCTTCGTCGTCAACGACCCGTTCACCCACGCGATGACCGTCGGGATGGACAAGCCGGTCATCGTGCTCCACTCCTCCCTCCTCGACCTGCTCGACGAGGAGGAGATGCGGTTCCTCCTCGCGCACGAGCTCGGGCACGCACTGAGCGGGCACGCGGTCTACCGCACCCTGCTGCTCCGGCTCATGGACCTCACCGGCGTCTGGAGCTCGATCCCCGGCGGAGCCATCGGGCTGCGGGTCATCATCGCCGCGCTCTACGAGTGGTCCCGCAAGTCCGAGCTGTCCGCCGACCGGGCGGGCCTGCTCGCGACCCAGGACCCGGCGACAGCGTTCCGGGTCCACATGAAGCTGGCCAGCGGCTCGGGCGACCTCAGCGAGCTCGACCAGACGTCGTTCTTCGCGCAAGGCCAGGAGTACCTGGGCTCCACCGACCTGCGCGACTCCGTGCTCAAGCTGACCCTGGTCGAGCGCGCCACCCATCCCTACGCCGTCGTCCGTGCCGCCGAGCTGCGCAACTGGGTCGACTCCGGGGAGTACACCCAGGTCCTGTCCGGGACCTACCCCCGCCGCGCCGAGGACGCCAACGCCAAGGTCAGCGAGGCCGCCAAGCAGGCCGCGGCGGAGTACACCGAGTCGTTCAAGAAGACCCAGGACGCCTTGGGCACGCTCGTGCACGACGTGGCCGGCTTCCTCGGCAGCGCCAAGCTGTGGCTCGACGACCAGATCCGGCGCACCCGGAGCGAGTAGGCACCCGCGTCGGTCAGGACAGCGGCGGCTCCGCGACCTCGACCTCGGTGACGCGGCCGGCGCGGACCGGACGCAGGCAGCCCTGCTTGAGCCCTACCTTGGACAGACCGTTGAGGTCGCCGAGGTTGTAGAGGCCCTTGTAGTAGCCGTCCGGGTAGCGGTAGTAGCCGCGGCCGTTCATGATCTCCTGCGGCGCCGCCGGCACGTGGCCGAGCCCCACCGCGTGACCGATCTCGTGGAGGATCAGCTCGCCGATGGTGGCGCGGGTGTTGTCGAAGTAGCCGTGCGCGAAGCCGTTGTGCCAGTAGTCGGTGCTCAGCGTCACGCCCGCCTCGGTCGTCATCCACACCCGCTGGCCCTTGCTGTTGCGGGCGGGGTGCAACCAGCGCGGGCCGCCGAACCCGGCGGCGGCTCGCTTGTCGAAGTCGGGGACCTCGGCATGGGTCGCGAACGCGATGACCAGGTCGGTGCCGCGCGGGTAGTGCCGGCGCTTGGCCATGGTGTAGGGGATGAGCCTGGACTTGCCGACGTACTTGAACTTCAGCCCGGTCGCCCAGGACAGCTGGGTCATCCCGGCCTTGATCAGCGGCCGGGCCTCGGGGCCCACGTCCTCGCTGTTGATCCGGTAGGTGATCTTCTGGCACGGGTTGAACCGGTAGTTCTTCCGCACGGACGTGCCGTGGATGAAGGCGAAGTCCTTGCGGTTGCCGACCGGAGCGTACGGCGGCAGGACCCTCGCCTTCGTGGACCGGACGAACGGCCGCCGCGCGGGGGCGAGGACCCGCACCCGGTGCTTGCCGTACCAGTCCAGCCGGCCGGCCACCCGGAACTTGCCCTTGCGGTTGGTCCTGGTCGTGTCGATGGTCTGCCAGCTGCGCTCGACCTTCACCTGCAGCGCGACCTTGCGCTTGCCTCCGGGCAGCTTGCCGTGGGCCCGGATCCTGCCTCCGGGGTTGATGACCGTGCTGTCCCACGCGACGAAGGACCGGCGCTCGGCGTCGCGCTCCCCGGCGGGGTTCGCGGCGAGGGCCGTCGGGCCGGCGAGGGTCGACAGCAGCGTCGCGATGACGGCCAGGGTGGTGGCCAGGGCGAGGGATCGTGCGGGACGGCGTAGGTGATGGTGGGGAGTCACGCGGCCACCCTGCCCCAGGCGTCGCCGCCCGAAACCGTCGGTGCGGGCGGCAGGCTCAGCCCAGCGCCTGGATGGCGTCGTGGATGCTGAGCGTCCGCCGGGCCGACTCGACGTGCAGGGCCTCGACCATCCGGCCGTTGTAGGTGACCACCCCTGAACCCTGGCCGTCCTCGAACGCCGCGATCAGCCCGCGCGCCTCGTCGACCGCCTGCGAGGACGGCGCGAACGCGGCGTTCGCGCCGTCGACCTGGCCGGGATGGATCAGCGTCTTGCCGTCGAAGCCCATCTGCCGACCCTGCTCGCACTCGGCGAGGAAGCCGTCGGCGTTCTTCACGTCGTTGTAGACGCCGTCCAGGACCGCGATGCCGGCGGCGCGCCCCGCCAGGAGGATCTGGTGGAGGCTGGGCAGGATCGGCGCGCGGCCGGGCACGTGCTCGGCGTACAGCTCCTTGACCAGGTCGTTGGTGCCGATCACGAACGCGGTGAGCCGCTCGGAGGCGCGGGCGACGCTCAGCGCGTCGAGGACCGCGACCGGGGTCTCGATCATCGCCCAGAGCGTGGTGTGGTCGGGGGCGCCGCCCTTCTCCAGCGCGTCGACGAGCCGGCCGACCTCCTCGGCGCTGTCGACCTTCGGCACGACCACCGCGTCGGGCCCGGCCTGGGCCGCGGCACGCAGGTCGGCGTCGTGCCACTCCGTGCCGATCGCGTTGACCCGGATGGTCAGCGTGCGCCGGCCGTACTCACCGCTCGCGGCGGCGGCGCAGGCGGCCTCGCGGGCCGCGGCCTTGGCGTCCGGGGCGACGGCGTCCTCGAGGTCGAGGATCAGGCCGTCGCAGGCGATCGACTTGGCCTTCTCGAGCGCCCGCTCGTTGGAGCTGGGCATGTAGAGGACGCTGCGTAGGGGCGTGAAGTCGGTGCTCATGCGTCGACCTCGCTGCTGGCGATCTCGTCGTACTGCTTCTTGAGCTCGGGGTCGATCGCGGCCAGCTGCTCGGCGAGCTCGACCATCACCAGGCACTGCTTGAGCGAGGCGTCGTCCTCCATCTTGCCGTCGAGCATCACCGCGCCCGTGCCGTCGCCCATCGCCGCCACCACCCGCCGGGCGTGCGCCACGTCCTCGACGCTGGGGCTGAACACCTTGTTGGCGATCGCGACCTGCTTCGGGTGCAGGCTCCACGTGCCCACGCAGCCCAGGAGGAACGCGTTGCGGAACTGGTCCTCGCACGCCACCACGTCGGCGATGTCCCCGAACGGCCCGTAGTAGGGGTAGATGCCGTGCATCGCGCAGGCGTCGACCATCCGCGCGATCGTGTAGTGCCAGAGGTCCTGCTGGTACGTCGCCCGGCTGGCGTCGATCTGCGCGACGCCGAGACTGTCGGTCGGCGGGTCCTGCCGCACCAGGTAGCCGGGGTGGCCGCCGCCGACCCTCGTGGTCTTCATCCGGCGGTCCGCGGCCAGGTCGGCCGGGCCGAGGGAGAGGCCCTGCATGCGCGGGCTGGCCCCGCAGATCTCCTCGACGTTGGCCACGCCGCGCGCGGTCTCGAGGATCGCGTGGACGAGGATCGGCCGGTCGAGGCCCGCCTTCGCCTCGAGCTGGGCGAGCAGCCGGTCGACGTAGTGGATGTCCTCGGCGCCCTGCACCTTCGGCACCATGACCACGTCGAGCCTGTCGCCGATCGCCGGCACCAGCGTGGTCAGGTCGTCGAGCACCCAGGGGCTGTCCAGGGAGTTGATCCGGGTCCAGAGCTGGGTCTTCGCGTCCGGGCCGCCGAGGCCGTCGGTGCCCTGGGCGATCGTGACCAGGCCCTCGCGCGCGGCGACCTTGTTGTCGGCCTTGATCGCGTCCTCGAGGTTGCCGAGCAGGACGTCAACGGTGCCGACCATGTCGGGCACCTTGGCCGCCATCTTGGCGTTGCTCGGGTCGAAGAAGTGGATCGCCCGGCTCGGTCTCGCCGGGATCTCCCGGAGCGGCTCGGGGGCGCCGACCGCGAGCGGCCGGAAGAAGTCCTTGGCTGGGCGTGACATGGGCCTGAGGTAACCAGATGAACCCGGCCGGGCGGTATGACGGATGTCTCGTGGACCCGACGGGGTGCGGCCGCGTCCGGCGCGCGCCCGGGGGTTTCATCTAGGGATGTCGGCCGGACCGCACTTCCCTGCCCGAGCTCGGCGTGGGAAGTGCAGGGTCGCCGACATACCTAGATGAACCTGCGCCAGCGCCGTCGTCGGGTCTTGGCAGCCGGCTGGGCGGCGGCGGCCAGGCGAGCCTTCCGGATCCGCTCCGCACGGCGCTCGCGCCAGGCGGCGACGGTCGCCTCCACGTCGCGGGGCATGGTGATGAGCGGCGGGCCCTCGGGCATCCGGTAGCGCGCGGCGACGACGCGCTTGTTGAAGTCCTCGAGCTCTCGGCGTACGTCGTCCTCGCGGGCGAGCTTGTCGAGGCGGGCGTCGAGGTCGGCGTCCTCCTTGCGCAGCTGGACGCTCGGCGGGAGGACCGCGATCTTCTCGCGCTCGACGAGCTTCTTGATCCACCAGTCCGGGTCGTGGTGCTCGCCGAGGTCCTTGATCGGCTTGCCGGCGCCGGGCAGGTCGTCGAACTCGCCGCGTTCCATCGCCTGCCGGACCTGGAGGTCGACCCAGGTCTGCTGCTGCTCGATCCGCGCTCGCGCCGCAGCCCGCTCGGCCTCCCGGCTGAGAGGCTTCTCGTCGGTGGGCTCCTCGCTCACACCACCACGATAGACAGCGCGGCAACCGCCCTCAGAACGCGTCGAGCGGGTCCAGCTCGGCGGGGGCCGTCTCGCGGGGCATCAGGAGCAGCGCGCCGGCGGCCAGCAGGGCGGCGACGGCGCAGATCGTCCACACCGTCAGGTAGCCGGACAGCGGCGCCTGCCCTTCGTCCGGTCCGTCGATCGTGCCGGTGGCGGTCAGGGCGATCGCGAAGACGGCCGAGGCGATCGCACCACCCACGGTCTTGGTGGCGTTGGTCATGCCGGTGGCGAAGCCGGTGCGGTCCGGCGGCGCGGCCGCGGCGGCGGCCGCAGGCAGCGCGGCGACCAGCGCACCGGAGCCGAGACCGACGACCGCCATGTTGATCAGCGCCTGGGTCGTCGAGTCGTGGAACGGCAGCCAGAGCGCGTAGCCGAGCGCCACCAGGAGCGACGAGAACACCAGCGCGCCGCGCGGCCCCAGCCGCCGTGCGGTGAGCGGCAGGGTGAACGCCCCGATGGCCAGGAACACGACGTAGACGCCGATCAGGTTGGACACGAACGCCGCGTCCGCCCCGAGCCCGTAGCCGGCCTCGGACGGCTCGGTGCGGGCGAACGTCGAGAGCGGGATCTGCGCGCCGAGCACGGACATGCCGAACAGGAAGGCGGTCAGCTGGACCGGCCACTGCGCGCGGGTCGCGAGCAGCCGGACGTCGATCATCGGCGCCGGATGGCCCTGCTCGTAGCGGACGAACGGGACCAGGACGCCGATCCCGAGCAGGATCAGCAGCCACGGGAGCACGCTGTCCGGGCCCTGCACCCGGATCGCGACCAGGCCGCCCATGACGAGCCCGACGGCGACGGTGATGAGCGCCAGGCCTCCCCAGTCGTAGCCGCCGGTCGCCTCGCCCGGTGCGTCCTCGACGCCGAACCAGATCACGAAGAAGACGGCCGTGACGACGATCGCCGGCAAGGCCAGCAGCGTGCCCATCGAAGTGGCCTCGACCAGGGCACCCGAGGTCAGCGCGCCGATGATCACCGACAGCTCCAGGGCACCCACCAGGATGGCGGCCGCGCGCCGGGTGAGCAGGCCCTGCCGGCCCGAGTCCCTCGTCCGGCGGTGGATGATCGCCACCTCGAGCGGCAGCCACACGACGTACGCGCCCTGCACCGCCCAGCCGATGAGGAACGTCGTGAACCCGGGCGAGACGACCAGGACCCACGAGCCCAGGGCGGTGACCGCGGTCGACACCAGCAGCACCTTCTTGTGGCCGACCAGGTCACCGAGCCGGCACAGCGGTGGCACGACCAGGGCGGACACGATCAGCTGGGCGGCCTCGAACCAGTTCACGTCGGCGTCGGCGATGTCGAGGTGGTCGGCGATGTCGCTGAAGATCGGGGTGTAGTAGCCCTGGAGCACGCCGCTGGCGACCTCGACGCACACCAGGAAGCCGACGATCGCGGCCAGGCCGTGGACCGGCCGGACCGGCGGGGCGGCGGGGCCGCTCACTGGGGTGGTCACTCGGGGATCCTCTCGATCAGGCGCTGGTACCAGCGGACGCCCTCGACGAAGGCGTCGACCCCGAGATGCTCGTCGTAGGAGTGGATGGCCTGGCGCTGTGCCTTGGTCATCCGGAACGGCGCGAACCGGTAGACCCGGTCGCAGACCGTGGTGAAGGTGCGGGCGTCGGTCGCGGCCATCATCACGTACGGCGCCGCGACCGCGTCGGGGAAGACCTCGGTGATCGTCTCCTCGAGCAGCCGGAAGCCTGCGTCGGCATTGGTCATCGGCGAGACCGGACAGGCCTCGTTGGCCTCGACCACGTCGATGCGGACGTGCTTGTCGTCGATCGCGGTGCGCACGTGCTCCAGCACCGACTCGACGGTGTCGCCGACCATGACCCGGATGTTGACCCCCGCGGTCGCCTTCTGCGCGATGACGTTGAGCGCCGGCGAGCCCTGGAGCGTGGTGACCGCGAACGTGGTCCTTGTCATCGCCGCGGTCTCGGGGCCGGCCAGCACCAGCGCGCGGGGGAGGACGGGTCCCAGCCGGGCGGCGTTCGCCATCAGGGGCCGCATCGGCAGGGGTGCGTGCGGGGCGAGCCTCCGGAACAGCTCGAGCGTCGGCTCCGGGACGTGGGCCGGCATCGGGGCGTCGTCGAGCCGGGTGATCGCCCGGGCCAGCCGGGCGGTCGGGCCGAGCCGGGTCGGGGTCGACGCGTGGCCGCCGCGGCCCTCGACGGTGAGCTCGAGCGACGTGACCCCCTTCTCGGTCACGCCGATGACCCCGACCGGCGTGCTCACACCCGGGAAGGCGCCGTGCGCGACCGCGCCGCCCTCGTCGACGACGATCCACGGGCGCACGCCCCGGCTGCGGAGCTCCTCGACGGCCATCGGCGCGGCCTGGCCGAAGACCTCCTCGTCACAGCCGAACGACAGCCAGACGTCCTGGGCGGGCTGGTGCCCCCGCTCCAGCAGCCGCTCGACGGCCTCGCAGACGGCGACCAGGGCGCCCTTGTCGTCCAGCGTGCCGCGGCCCCAGATCTCGCCGTCGACGATGTCGCCGCTGAAGGCGCCGTGCTGCCAGTCGCCCTCGACCGGGACGACGTCCAGGTGCGCCATCAGCACCACCGGCTTCTCGGCCTTCCGGCCGCGCCAGCGGAACAGCAGTCCCTGCGTGGTGGCGGGCGTGCGGATCGGGGTCAGCTCGAGGTGCTCGTGCAGGAGCGGGAACTGGGCCCGCAGCTCCTCGACGAAGCCGGCGAACGCGTCCGTGTCGATCCGGTCGGGGTCGCGGTCGGAGACGGTCGGGATCCGGACCAGCGTCTGCAGCTTGCCGACCGCGCGATCCATGGCCGGAGGCTACTCGGACCAGCGCCCCCGGTGGACGACCTCGTCGACCGGCTTGCGGGCGCGGGTGCTCGGCGAGCCCTTCGCCCCGGCGGTGCCGGCCGGGTGACCGATGGTGATGGCGCCGATCGGGGCGAACCTCTCCGGGACGCCGAACGCCTCCTTGACCGCGTCCAGGCGGTCGGGCGGGATGCCGAAGAAGCACGCGCCCAGGCCCTCGTCCACCGCGGTCTGCAGGATCAGCAGGCTGGCCATGCCGGTGTCGATGTCCCAGTAGGGGACCGGCCAGCGGGTCTCGTCGCGGTCCGCCCAGCCCTTGTCGTCCTCGGCGTAGCGGTCGAGGTACGCCGCCTTGCTCGAGCACGGGATGACCACGACGGGTGCCCTGCTCATGCCCCGGAGCCAGCGGTCGGGCTCGGCCGCCGGGTCGGTGGTGGCGGCCCAGAACCGGCGTACGTCGTCCGGCTGGTCGAGCACCAGGAAGCCCCACCCCTGGCTGAACCCCGCGCTCGGCGCCCGGGTCGCGTTGGCGACCGCCCGGCCCACCGCGGCCGGGTCCACCGGCTCGTCGGAGTAGCTCCGCACCATCCGGCGGCGACGTACGACCTCCTGGAACTCCATGATGGTCAGTATGGGTTTCGCCGTGCCGGACGACTTCGAGCGGATGTGGGCCGACCTCGCGCCGGTCGGGAGGTCGGCGTCCTCCGGCGGATACTTCCGCCAGCCGTTCGCCTCCGCCGAGCGGGAGCTGGCCGCCTGGTTCGCCGAGCAGTGCGCCGCCCGGGACCTGGCGGTGGAGTCCGATGCGTTCGGGAACGTCGTGGCCTGGTGGCGACCCGAAGGCTCTGCATCGCCAGGCGTCCTGACCGGCTCGCACCTGGACTCGGTCCTCGACGGCGGCGCGTACGACGGCCCGCTGGGGGTCGTCTCGGCGCTGGCGGCGGTCGACGAGCTCAGGTCCCGGGGGTTCGTGCCGGGCCGGCCGGTCGGCGTCGGGGTGTTCGTCGAGGAGGAGGGGTCGCGGTTCGGGTTGGCGTGCCTGGGCTCGCGCCTGGCGACGGGCGCGATCTCCTGGGACCAGGCGCGCGAGCTGCGGGACCGGGACGGTGTGGCGCTCGGCGACGTCGCGGAGGGCGGGGGTCCGGGGCTGCTGGACGACGTCGGCGTCTTCGTCGAGCTGCACGTCGAGCAGGGCCGGGACCTGGTCGACCGCGCCGCCGCCGTCGGGGTGGCCAGCGGGATCTGGCCGCACGGGCGCTACCGGTTCGACATCGCGGGCGAGGCCAACCACGCCGGCTCCACCCGGATGGAGGACCGGCGCGACCCGATGCTGACCTACGCGATGACCGCGCTCGCGGCCAACAAGCAGGCGCGGGTGCTGGGGGAGCGGGCGACGTTCGGGCGGGTCGAGGTCGAGCCCAACGGCACCAACGCGGTGCCGTCGCGGGTGACCGCCTGGCTGGACGCGCGCGCCTCGACCGAGGAGGGGCTGGCCGAGCTGGTCGAGACCGTCTCGCGGCAGGCCGCCGAGCGGGCGGAGCGGGACGGCACGGCGGTCGAGGTCACCGCCGAGTCGGTCTCGGATGCGGTGCTGTTCGACCCGGACCTGGCCGCCCGGCTCGCCGCCGACCACGCCGGCGGTGACTGGCCGGTCCTCCCCACCGCGGCCGGCCACGACGCCGGCGTCCTGTCCGCGGCGGGCATCCCGACCGCGATGCTGTTCGTCCGCAACCCGACCGGCGTCAGCCACTCGCCGGCCGAGCACGCGGAGGTGCCGGACTGCCTGGCCGGCGTCCACGCCCTGGCCGAGACGCTCGAACGGCTGGCTCGGTGAGCGAGCCCGCGACGGCGTACCTCCTCGAGCGCGCCTGGGTCGACGGTGCGGTCCACGACGACGTGCTGGTCGGGATCGAGGACGGCCGGTTCACCCGGGTCGAGGTCGGTGGTCCGGCCGAGGGGGTGGAGCGGCTGCCCGGCCTCACCCTCCCCGGACTGGCGAACGACCACAGCCACGCGTTCCACCGGGCGCTGCGGGGGCGGACCCAGCGGGACAAGGGGACGTTCTGGACCTGGCGGGAGCAGATGTACGCCGTGGCGGAGGGCCTCGACCCGGACCGCTACGTCACGCTGGCCCGGGCGGTGTTCCGGGAGATGCTGGCGGCCGGCTACACGAGCGTGAGCGAGTTCCACTACCTGCACCACCAGCCGGACGGGACGCCGTACGCCGCGCCTAGGGCGATGGGCAACGCGCTCGTGCTCGCCGCGGAGGAGGCCGGGATCCGGTTGACGCTGCTGGACACCTGCTACCTGAGCAGCGGGTTCGGGGCGCCGCCCGAGGGCGTCCAGGTGCGCTACAGCGACGGCACCGCCCAGCGCTGGGCCGAGCGCGCCGGAGCCGGGCCGGCGGCGATCCACTCGGTCCGGGCCGTGCCCCGCGACCAGCTCCAGGTCTTCCGCGGCCGCGACCCGCTGCACGTCCACCTGTCCGAGCAGCCGCGCGAGAACGACGAGTGCCTGGCGGCCTATGGCGTCACCCCGACCCGGCTGCTGCACGACGAGGGCCTCCTCGGGCCGGGCACGACGGTCGTGCACGCCACCCACCTCACCGACGACGACGTCGAGCTGCTCGGCGCGACCCGCACCAACGTCTGCGTCACCCCCACCACCGAGCGCGACCTCGCCGACGGCATCGGCCCGGCGCGCCGGCTGCACGAAGCCGGCTGCCGGGTCACCATCGGCAGTGACAGCCACGCCGTGGTCGACCCGTTCGAGGAGCTGCGCGCGCTCGAGATGGACGAGCGGCTGGCCACCCGGGAGCGCGGCCACTGGACCGCGGCCGAGCTCCTGGACGTCGGCACCCGCGGACGGGCGATCGCGGTGGGCGCACCGGCGGACCTGGTCACGATCGACACCAGGAGCCCGCGCACCGCCGGCACCGGCGGCGACGAGAACACCGCCGTCTTCGCGGCGACGTCCGCCGACGTCGTCCGGGTCGTCTGCGACGGTGGGGTCGTGTTCAGCAAGGGCGACGAGGACGGGATCGGCCGCGAGCTCGACGCGGCGATCGCGGGGCTCTGGTCGTGAGCAGCCTCCTCGTCACGAACGTCGGCGAGCTCGTCACCAACGACCCGGAACGGGACGGCCTCCTCGGGGTGCTCGTGAACGCCGCGCTGGTCGTCGAGGGCGGCACGCTCGCCTGGGTGGGCCCGGCGGCCGACGCGCCGGCCGCCGACGAGCACGTCGACGCCGCCGGCCGGGCCGTGCTCCCCGGGTTCGTGGACAGCCACAGCCACCTGGTGTTCGCCGGCGACCGGGCGCCGGAGTTCGCGGCCCGGATGGCCGGGACGCCGTACGCCGCCGGCGGGATCCGCACCACCGTGGCCGCCACCAGGCAGGCGACCGACGAGCAGCTGACCGCGCACGTCGCCCGGCACGTCGCCGAGATGCGCCGCCAGGGCACCACGACCGTCGAGATCAAGAGCGGCTACGGCCTCACGGTCCTCGACGAGGCCCGCAGCCTCGCCGTCGCGCGGCAGTTCACCGAGGAGACGACCTTCCTCGGCGCGCACGTCGTGCCGGCGGAGTACGCCGGCGACCCGGCCGGCTACGTGAGCCTCGTGACCGGCCCGATGCTCGAGGCCGCCGCCCCGCACGCCCGCTGGGTCGACGTGTTCTGCGAGACCGGAGCGTTCGACGCGGACCAGGCCCGGGCCGTCCTCGCCGCAGGGGAGGCGCAGGGACTGAGAGGCCGGTTGCACGCCAACCAGCTCGGGCCCGGTCCGGGCGTCCGGCTGGCCGCCGAGCTGGGGCTCACGGCGGTCGACCACTGCACCTACCTGGAGGACGCCGACGTCGACGCGCTCCGCGACTCCGGCACCGTCGCGACCCTGCTGCCGGGGGTCGAGTTCTCGACCCGGCAGCCCTACCCCGACGCGCGGGGCCTGCTCGACGCCGGCGTCCGGGTCGCCCTCGCCACCGACTGCAACCCCGGCTCCAGCTACACCAGCTCGGTCCCGCTCTGCATCGCTCTCGCGGTCCGGGAGATGGGGATGACGCCCGCCGAGGCCGTCCACGCCGCGACCGCGGTCGGCGCCCAGGCGCTCGACCGGGACGACGTCGGCGTGCTGGCGCCGGGCAAGCGTGCCGACTTCCTGATGCTGGACGCGCCGAGCCACGTCCACCTGGCCTATCGTCCTGGTGTCCCGCTCGTCGTTGGTGCGTGGCTTGCTGGGCGTGCTGCAGTCGCGATCTGACGACAGAGCCTAGTCTTTCGGCAGTGGATGAGCCGTTCATGCTCGGCAGCTGAGTTCGCGAGGAGAGGATGTCTCTGGTGGCTGAAGTGCTCACGCGTTCAGCGAGCCATGAAGCGCGTCTCGCTAGGATCGCCGAGGCCATAAAGCGGGTGGACGCAAGCGCGGATGGAGCGCTACTTCACAAGCTGGCGTCGGAATCCCTTGGTTTGTGGTGGGATGTGATCAGCGAGGGATCTAGAGCGCCAGCACCCGCCGAAACAATCACGGAGCCGACGAACGACGTCGTAGCCTTCGCAGATCTTTTGGACCTCTCGGTCGTAGACGCGAGTATTCTGAACTTCGGCAGAATTGACTTGGATGCGCGCGGCGCGCAGGAGCACGTGTGGAAGTGGCTCGGCACCCTGAGTGAGTTGATCTGGCGTGCCTCCCGGGACCGGTATGCGCCCGGCGAACCTCTGATTTTTCTCGACGGCGGCGAGGGCGTCGATCCTGCGCCATACGTCTCCGGTTGGAACGCGCGCATCGGCATCCTTCGGGAAGGTCTGAGGTGCCTGGTCGTGGTTCGGGAGTTGGAGGAGGCTGCTGAGGCGGCGTCTCAGGCTGCTAAGGACGCCCAAGTCGACGTGCAGACGACGACCACTCGACTCGCGGAGTTGCGCGACGAGCTTGTGAAGGCGCGAACGGAGCGTGCCCAGCATGAGCTATCGGATCACTTCAAGAGGTTGAGTTGGCGCGAACGTTGTGCGAGTTGGCTCTTTAGGGTGCTGACTTTCACGGCGCTTGCCGGCGCTGTTTATGCAGGGGCCGAGGTTCCAGCCGGAATCGATCTCGAATCGGGACTTGGGCATCTGGCGATAATCTTGGCGCTGGGAGGCGGTGCCGCGTACGCGTCGCGTTTGGCCTCAACGCATCGGTCAATGGCCGACTGGGCGAAGAGCATTCAAGTGCAACTCAATACCTTCCAGGACTTCCTGACCACGGTCACGGACGACCCCGCAAAGGCACGCATTTACGAGGAGTTCGCGCGACGGGTGCTGGGAGCTCCGCCGTCCCTACTCGGAGGTAGTGACACCGGCGCTGGGTTGTCGAACGCGCAGGTCTTGGATTTGGCCGCATTGATCACAGGCAAGAAGCCGTGACGGGGTCGTCCCGATCTAAGGCATTCCGGGACCACCTCAGCCAGAACTAAGGCACCTGCCCGATGTGCGGGCCTACCTCAGAGCGCGAACCTCGTCTCACCACCGAGACCCGGTGGGACATCTGAGGGAGGCACCACCATGTACAGCCCCGACATGATCGCCGCGGAGATCGAGTACCGCAGCAACCGGGCCAAGGACGGCATCATCGGGACGGCGCGCGCCAGCCGTCGCGGCAAGCTGGTCCGCCGCCCGCGCGTCCGCCGCCCGGCGGACACCGTCACCGACGCCCGCTGAGGCCGGCCTTGACGGCGGCCCCGGCTGTCGCTGAGCAGGTCGCGGCGGACCCGGCGACGGAAATGACAGCAGACGAGACAACAGAACAAGGGATCATGGCCGACGTGGCACAGCCCAGTCGGACCCTGGTCGGCCCCTTGGTGGGCAGGGACGCCGAGCTGACGGAGATCGCTTCGTTGCTCGGCGTCCGGTCGTTGCCGGCCGGCCCGGGCACCGCGGAGCGCGAGCTCGAGCGCCACCACGTCGTCCTCTCCGGCGATGCCGGTGTCGGCAAGACCCGGCTGCTGATGGAGCTGCGCGACCTCGCGGTCGCCGCCGAGTGGCGGGTCGTCGCCGGCCACTGCCTCGACTTCGGCGACAGCGCGCTGCCCTACCTCCCGTTCTCCGAGGTGCTGGGCCGCCTCGAGTCCGAGCTGCCCGAGCTCGTGGCCAAGGTGGCCTACGAGCACCCGGCGCTGAGCCGCCTCCGGCCCGGCCGCCGGGTGATGGGCGCCGACAGCCAGCGTGCCGAGACCGGTGAGTCCGAGGGCAGCGTCGACCGCGCCGACCTCTTCACCGCCGTCCACTCGCTGCTCGAGACCGTGGCGGAGACCGCGCCCCTCCTCGTGGTCGTCGAGGACTGCCACTGGGCCGACCAGTCGACCCGTGACCTGCTCAGCTTCCTCTTCTCCCGGCCGTTCGACGGGCCGGTCGCCGTGGTCGCCTCCTACCGTTCCGACGACCTGCACCGCCGGCACCCGCTCCGCCGCCAGGTCGCCGAGTGGACCCGGCTGCGCGGCGTGGAGCGGCTGCAGCTCAGCCCGCTGCCCGACGACGACGTCCGCGCGCTGGTCGCCCTGCTGGCGCCGGCCGGCCTCACCGACCACGAGCTCGACGCGATCGTCGGCCGCGCCGAGGGGAACGCCTTCTTCGTCGAGGAGCTCGTCGGGGCCGCGGGCCTGTCGGACCTGCCGATGGACCTGGCCGACCTCCTCCTGGTCCGGCTCGACCGCCTCGACGACCACGCCCGGCAGGCGGTGCGGGTCGCCAGCGTCGCCGGCCGCAAGGTCGCCCACGACCTGCTCGCCGCGACCTCGGGCCTGGACGCGCGCGAGCTCGAGGAGGCGCTCCGCAAGGCCGTCGAGATGAACGTCCTGGTCGCCGGCGACGGCCGCTACTCCTTCCGGCACGCGCTGCTCGGCGAGGCGGTCTACGACGACCTGCTGCCCGGCGAGCGGGTGCGGCTGCACGCCGAGTACGCCGCCGCGCTGGCCGAGGGCAGGGCCCCCGGGACCGCGGCCGAGCTGGCCCGGCACGCGCGGCTCGCCAACGACCTCGACGCCGCCCTGGCCGCCGCGATCCGGGCGGGCGACGAGGCCGCCGCCGTGGGCGGCCCGGACGAGGCGGCCCAGCACTACCAGCAGGCGCTCGAGCTGCTGGCCGACCCGGCCCGGCGGGAGCGCTTCGGCGGCGACGTCTCCAAGCTGGCGGTCGCGGCCGCGGTCGCCGTCACCAACTCCGGGCAGCCGCAGCGCGCCGCCAAGCTGCTCGCCGAGCAGCTCGCCCAGCTTCCGGACGACGCGCCCGTCGCCTGCCGGATCCGGATGCTCTCGGCCCGCGCGGACGCCCTCTTCGTCACCGAGCCCGACGAGGACCCGCTCGTGGTCTCCCAGCAGGCCGTCGACCTGCTGCCGGAGGATGCCGGCGGGCTGCGCGCCAAGGTGCTGTCCGTGCACGCCCGGATCCTCTCGGGCTACGGGAAGTACGACGAGGCGCAGTCGGTCGGCCTGGACGCGCTCGCGGTGGCCGAGCGGCTCGACCTGCACGAGCTCGCCTCCGACGTCATCACGACCCTGTCCGGGCTCAAGAAGGCCGGCCCCAAGGAGGGGCTGCGCAGCGCCTTGGCCGACGCGGTCGAGCGGGCGGTCGCGACCGGCGCCGTGCACGCCGAGATGCGGGCCCGCTTCTTCATGGGCCGCTCCTACCAGGACTGGGCCGAGTACGCCGACGCCGAGCGCTGGTTCCGCAGCGCCATGAGGACCGCGGTCGACGCCGGGATCCCGTGGGCGCCGTACGGGTTCGAGGGCCGCTGGCAGCTGTCCTGGGTCCTCTACGTCAACGGCGCCTGGGACGAGGTCCTCGAGCTCACCGACGTCACGGGCGAGCACGCGCCGCCGATCGCGGCCGCGCTCCTCGAGAGCGTGCGCCTGCTCGTGCTCGCCGGTCGCGGGGAGCCGGTCGCCGAGCGGGCCCGGGCACTGCGCCGCTTCTGGGAGAGCGAGGGCGGGGTCGCCATCCACTCGGTCGTCGCCGAGCTCAGCGAGGCCTCGCGCGCCGACGACCCGCACGCGGTCGTCGCCGTCTACCGCGACGTGGTCGGGGTCCTGGGCCGGATCTGGCACGAGTGGTTCAGCGCCCGGATCCGGCTCGCCGCCACGACGGCGGGCGCCATCGCGGACCGGATGCCGCGGCTCAGCGCGGCCGAGCGCGCGACGTACCTCGAGGAGGTGGAGCGGCTGCTCGAGGAGGGCCACACCGTGCTGCAGAAGTACGCCGACCCCTCCGGCCACTGGGGACCCGAGGGCCGGGCCTGGATGAAACGGCTCGACGCCGAGACCCTGCGCGCCCGCTGGCTCACCGGTGTCGACGCACCCCCGCAGGACGTGCTCGTCGACACCTGGCGCGACACCGAGCAGCTGTTCGCCGACTTCGGGCACGTCCACGAGCTCGCCGCGGTCCGGGTCACCCTGGCCGGCATCCTGCGGGCCACCGGCGACCCGGCCGGTGCCCGCGAGGTCGGGGACCTGGCCCGCGAGACCGCCCACCGGCTGGCCGCCGCGCCTCTCCTCGAGGCACTGAAGGCGCTGGGCTCGGCGCCGGCCCGGGCCGACGGCCCCTCCGACACGCTCACCGCCCGGGAGGCCGAGATCCTGGCGCTGGTCGCCGAGGGCCGCTCCAACGGAGAGATCGGCAAGCAGCTGTTCATCAGCGCCAAGACCGTGTCGGTGCACGTCTCCAACATCCTCGGCAAGCTCGGGGCCGCGGGCCGCACCGAAGCCGCCGCGATCGCCCGGCGACGGGGTTTGCTGGACTAGCCGGGGCCGCCTGCTGAGGGTGTGTGCGCGATGATCGCCATGGGTACCCGCGAGAAGACCCATCCGCGACCGCATCCAGCACCAGGAGGCACCATGACCACCACCCCCGAAGAGCCGCTGAGCGACGACGACATGACCACCACCCCGGCCGGTGACGCGGGGCTCGGTGGCGGCGACGCCGACGGGACCGACGGCGACACCACCGACGGTGACGCCACCGACTCCACCGACGGCGACTCGAGCGACGGCGACTCCAGCGACGGCGACTCCAGCGACGGCGGCGACGCCGACGGCACGGACGGTGACGCCACCGACACCACCGACGGCGACGCATCCTGACCGCTTCCGGAGTGCTCGACCAGCTCACCGGTGACGCCCAGACCTTCGTCGAGAAGGTCTGGGCGTCCCGGGTCCACCACCACCGGGTCGAGCCGGCCGAGCTCGCGGCCTACCTCTCCCTCGAGGACGCCGACCACCTGCTCACCTCGACCGCCATCCGTACGCCGTCCGTGCGGCTGGTCCGCGACGGCGCGGTGCTGCCCGAGTCGACGTACACCCGCTCGGCGACGCTCGCCGGCCGCCAGCTCACCGGCCTGGTCGACGCCCGCAAGGCGCTCGCCCTCTTCGAGGACGGCGCGACCGTCGTCTTCCAGGGCCTGCACCGCTACTGGCCGCCGCTGACCCGGCTGATCGCCGAGCTGGAGCTCGACCTCGGGCACCCGTGCCAGGCCAACGCCTACCTGACGCCCGTCGGCGCCCAGGGCTTCGCCGTGCACCAGGACACCCACGACGTCTTCGTGCTGCAGACCGCCGGTTCGAAGCAGTGGGAGGTCCACGGCCAGGACGGTGTCGAGGAGCCCGTCTTCGAGCCGGGCCACGTCATGTACATGCCGACCGGCACCCCCCACGCCGCGCGCACCCAGGACACCATCTCCCTGCACATCACCATCGGCATCAACCAGCTGACCTGGCGCGGCCTGGTCACCCGCGCGATCAGCGCGCTCGCCGCCCGGGTGCCCGACGAGCACCTGCCGGCCGGCTACCTCGACGACCCGCAGGGCCTGGCGCACCAGCTCGGCCGGCACCTGCACGACGTCGCCGACGAGCTCCGCGGGGTCGACCCGGCGGTCGCGATCGAGGACGAGGTACGCCGCTTCCTCACCCAGCGTCCGCCCCGCCTCCCCGGCGGGCTCACGGACGTCATCGAGGTCGGCTCCCTCACCGACACCTCCCGGCTGCGGCGCCGGCCCGGTCATCCGTGCGTGCTGCTGGACCGCGGTGGCCACGGCGACCAGGGCCGCACGGTCGAGGTGCTCCTCGGCGACCGCTCGCTCACGGTCCCCGCCCGGGTCCGGCCGGCGCTCGACGAGATCCGCTCCCGCGCCGAGCTGCGCCCGGCCGACCTGCCGTTGGACGAGCAGAGCAGGCTGGTCCTGTGTCGCAGGCTGGTGCGGGAGGGGCTGCTCGAAGTCCTCGAGCCGTGAGCTTCCGCTGCGCCGCGGCGAGCCTGCTCCGCGACGAGCCCGCCGCCGGCACCGCCTCGACGGTCCGCGCGTTCCTGCTGCTCGAGAACCCCGGCCCGTGGGGTGAGAACGCGCTCCGGGACGCCCGGCTGCCCGACGGCCTCGGAGACGAGCTCACCGCTCGCGCGTCCGCCGCCCGGGTCCGGGTGCTGCTGATCCGCCGGCCGGGCCGGCAGCGGCCGTCGGAGGGGCTGCGGGTCTTCGCGGCGTACGCCCATCACACCGAGCCGTGGCTCGAGACCACCGTCCTCGGGGACGTCCACGAGGTGCACGACCTCGACGTTGAGGCGCTCGGTGCCGGCCGCTCCCCGGGCCTGACGCCGCAGCTCGACCCGGTTTTCGCGGTCTGCACGCACGGGAGACACGACACCTGCTGCGCCGAGCGCGGACGTCCCGTCGCCGCGGCGCTCGCCGAGCGGCACCCGGAGCAGACGTGGGAGGTCTCGCACATCGGCGGCGACCGGTTCGCGGCCAACGCCGTGGTCCTGCCGCACGGCCTCTACTACGGCCGGCTCGACGCCGAGTCGGCCGTCGAGGTGGCCGCCGCCCAGCTGGCCGGCCGGGTCTCGCTCGCCCACCTCCGGGGGCGGTCCGGTCTCGGCATGCCGCTGCAGTACGCCGAGATCGCGCTGCGCACGCACCTCGGCGAGACGACGCTGGCCGGGGTCCGCTTCACGTCCCGCACGGCCACGAAGGGGGCGGACGGCGACGTGGTCACCGCCCGCTTCGCCGCCCGCGGCGCGACGTACGCCGTCACCGTGCGCACCACCCTGTCGGCGGAGCCGCAGCAGCTGACCTGCTCCGCGGCCCGCGACAGCCGGTTCGTGGAGCACGAGCTGCTCGACCTGAGCGTGGTGGGCGACGGGTGAGGAGAGCGGCAGCGCTGCTCGGTGCCGCGCACCCCGGCCCGGCGTTCGCGGTGACGGTCCTGGCCGGCATGCTCGGCGTCGCGGTCGGCCTCGGTCCTGCGGACGTGGCCCTCGTCGTGGCGGCGGTGCTGACCGGCCAGCTGTCGATCGGCTGGTCCAACGACCTCGTCGACGCCGCCCGGGACCGCGCGGTCGGCCGCCGCGACAAGCCGCTCGCGACGGGTGACCTCGACGAGCGGGTGGTCCGGGTCGCGTGCGGGCTGGCGCTGGTCGCGACCGTCCCGCTGTCCCTCCTCTGCGGCCTGGTCGCCGGACCGGTCCAGCTGCTCACGGTGGCGTCCGGCTGGGCCTACAACCTCGGCCTCAAGTCGACCGCGTGGTCGTGGGCGCCCTACGCCGTGGCGTTCGGCGCACTCCCGGCGTTCGTCGCCCTCGTCGACCGGCCCTCGGAGCTCCCGCCCTGGTGGATGGTCGTCGCCGGTGCGCTGCTGGGCGTCGGGGCGCACCTGGTCAACGTCCTCCCCGACCTCGCCGACGACGCCGCGACGGGCGTCCGGGGACTGCCGCACCGGCTCGGGGCCCGGCGTTCCTCGGTCCTGGCCGCGGCCGTGCTGGTGGGTGCGACAGTGGTGATCGTGCTCGGAGCGACCGTCGACCCCGCCCTGGCCGCGGCGGCCCTGGTCGTCGTGGGGGGCCTGGCCGTCGTCGCGCTGGTCACGGACGGTCGCACGCCGTTCCGCGCCGCGATCGGCATGGCCCTCGTCGACGTCGCCATGCTGGTGGTGGCCGGATGAGCCACGGGGTGCCGGCGCCGGTCAGCGACTGGGACGTCATCGTGGTCGGCGCCGGACCGGCCGGCACCTCGACCGCGCTCAGCGTCATCCACGCCGGGCCCGGGCTGCGGGTGCTGCTGCTCGACCGTGCCGACTTCCCGCGCGACAAGTCCTGCGGCGACGGCATCGCTCCGCACGTCTTCGACCGGCTCGGCCGGATCGGGGTGACCGGGATCGAGGAGGGGTGGACGCCGCTGACCCGGCTCGAGCTCGCCCGCGGGTCCTCGTCGGTCGCCCGCCCGATGGCCCGACCGGTCTACGTCATCCCGCGCGAGGTGTTCGACGCCCGCCTGGTCGAGCGGGCCGTGGCGGCCGGTGCCACCCTGGTCCGGCACCGGGTGACCGACGTCCGCGCCACCGCCGAGGGGATCGTCCTCGACGGCCGCTACCGGGCACCGGTCGTCGTCGGTGCCGACGGTGCGCACAGCGTCCTGCGCGGCCACCTCGGCCTGCGCGACGGACGCCGTGCCCTGGCGATCCGTGGCTACGCGCCGACGCCGTCCGAGCGCCGCGGCACCCAGGTGATCCGCTACGGCGACCGCCGCCAGCCGTCGTACGCCTGGGCCTTCGACCGCGGTGACGGCCTGTCCAACGTCGGGTACGGCGAGCTGCTGCCGTCCGACCGCACCGACGACCCGCCCAGCAGGGCTCTGCTCCTCGACCAGCTCGACCGCCTGCTGCCCGGCAGCGTCGCGGCCGGAGACCAGTGGAAGGCGCACCACCTGCCGCTGTCCGGCTGGAGCTGGGAGCAGCCGGACGGGCCGGTGCTGCTGACCGGCGACGCGGCCGGGCTGATCAACCCGATGACGGGGGAGGGCATCTACTACGCGGTCGCGACCGGCATCACGGCCGGGCGCGCCGCCGCCCAGGCGTTCCGGGCCGGCAACCCCGCGCGTGCGGGCGAGCTGCACCGCCGCGCGGTCCGGGCGCTGCTCGGTCGGCACCTCAAGCACACCTGGACCGCGGCCCGGCTCGCCGAGAGCGCGACCCTGGTCGAGGGCGGCATCCGGGCCGCCCGGCGCGACGCCCGCGTCTTCGACGAGCTGGTCGAGCTCGGGCTCGGCGACGGGCGCATCTCCCGGCACCTGGTCGGGCACCTGATCACCGGAGTGGCCCGACGCACCGTCCCCCGCACTCCCCTCACCCGGCTCGCGAAGGGACCGTGACACATGCAGATCCTGAGCGTCCGCGGAGCCCTCCCGGGGCACCGTCACCCGCAGTCGGAGATCACCGACGCGTTCGCGGCCTTCATCGCCGAGCGGAGCCTCGACGAGCGGCTGCTGCGGCGGTTCCATTCCAACGCCGGGGTCGAGTTCCGGCACACGGTGCTGCCGCTGGAGGACTACGGCCGGATCGAGTCCTTCACCCAGGCCAACGACCTCTTCATCGAGCACGCCGTCGAGCTGGGGGCCCGGGCGCTCCAGGACGCGCTCAAGGCCGCCGACCTCACGCCCACCGACGTCGACCTGGTCATCTCGGCCACGGTGACCGGGCTGGCGGTGCCGTCGCTGGAGGCCCGGATCGCGGCCGTCGTCGGGCTGCGCCCCGACGTGAAGCGGGTGCCACTGGTCGGTCTCGGCTGCGTCGCGGGAGCCGCGGGGATCGCCCGGCTCGCCGACTACCTCGCCGGCCACCGCGACCAGGTCGCCGCCCTGGTCGCGGTCGAGCTCTGCTCGCTGACCGTCCAGCGCGACGACGTCTCGGTGCCCAACCTGGTGGCCAGCGGCCTCTTCGGGGACGGCGCCTCCGCGGTGGTGGCCGCCGGGTCGGCGTACTCCGGGACGACGCCGGGTGCGCACGTCCTCGACTCGCGCAGCCGGCTCTACCCCGACTCCGAGCGCACCATGGGGTTCGACGTCGGCAGCACGGGGCTGCGGATCGTGCTCGACGCGGCGGTGCCCGAGGTCATCGGCCGCTACGTCCGCGAGGACGTCGACGGTTTCCTCGACGCGCACGGGCTCACGCTCGACGACATCGGGTGGTGGGTCTGCCACCCGGGCGGCCCCAAGGTCATCGAGGCGCTCCAGTCGACCCTCGACCTGCCCCGTGAGGCGGTGGAGGTCACCTGGGACTCGCTCGCCGCGATCGGCAACCTGTCCTCCGCGTCGGTGCTGCACGTCCTCGAGGACACCCTGCGAGACCGGCCTCCGGCGCCCGGCAGCCACGGCATCCTGATGGCCATGGGTCCCGGCTTCTGCTCCGAGCTCGTGCTGCTCCGCGCCCCGGAGCAGGCGGGATGACCAGCCTCGTCGCGTTCACGGTCATCGTCGGGCTGGTCGGGCTCGAGCGGGTCGCGGAGCTGGTCGTCTCGACCCGCAACGCGGCGTGGAGCAAGCAGCAGGGCGGCGTGGAGACGGGGCTCGGCCACTACCCGTTCATGGTGGTGCTGCACACCGGGCTGCTCGTCGGCGCGCTCGTCGAGGCCTGGACCCGCCGTCCCGACGTCCCGGGTGTGCTGGCGTGGTCGATGCTCCTGGTCGTCGTGCTCAGCCAGGCGCTCCGCTGGTGGTGCATCGCCACCCTGGGCCGCCGCTGGAACACCCGCGTGATCGTCGTCCCCGGGATGCCGCCCGTCACCGACGGCCCCTACCGCTGGCTGCGGCACCCCAACTACGTCGCGGTGGTGCTGGAGGGCTTCGCGCTCCCGCTCATCCACGCCGGGTGGATCACCGCGCTGGTCTTCACCGTCCTCAACGCCGGCCTGCTCACGGTGCGCATCCGTGCGGAGAACGCCGCCCTCGACACGCTCCCGGCGGCTGCGTCGTGATGGCGAGGTGAGGGCGTCGTGATGGACCTGTGCGTGGCAGGTGGCGGACCGGTCGGCCTGGCCACCGCGCTCTACGCCGCCCGGGAGGGGCTCGAGGTGGTCGTCCGCGAGCCGCGCCCCGGCCCGGTCGACAAGGCCTGCGGCGAGGGCCTGATGCCCGGAGCCGTGGCCGACCTCGCCGCGCTCGGGGTCGACCCCGAGGGTCACCGGATCGCGGGCATCGCCTACGTCGACGGCAGGCACCGGGTCGAGACCGCGTTCCGCCGCGGCGACGGCCGGGGCGTGCGGCGCACGGTCCTGCACGCCGCTCTCCTGGACGCCGCCGTCGCGGCCGGCGTCAAGATCGAGGAGCGCCCGGTGGAGCGCGTCGACAACCGGCACGACCACGTGCTGGTCGACGGGGATCCCGCCGCCTACCTCGTGGCCGCCGACGGGCTGCACTCCCGGATCCGCCGGATGGTCGGCGCCGAGCGGCCGCAGCTGCGGCACCGGCGCCACGGCCTGCGCGCGCACGCCGAGGTCGCGCCCTGGACGCCGTACGTCGAGGTGCACTGGGCCGCCGCCTCGGAGGCCTACGTGACCCCGGTCGGCCCCGGCCTGGTGGGCCTGGCGATGCTGACCGACCGGTCGGCGACGTTCCCCGACCTGCTGGCCGAGCACACCGAGCTGGCGGAGCGGTTCGCCGGGGCGACCTGGTCGAAGGTCCGCGGCGCCGGCCCGCTGCGGCAGCGCGCGTCCCGGAGGGTGGTCGGCCGGACCCTGCTGGTCGGCGACGCGGCCGGGTACGTCGACGCGATCACCGGCGAGGGCATCGCGCTCGGGCTCGCCCAGGCGCGGGCGGCGGTGGCCGCGGTCGTCGCCGGGAGCCCCGACGACTACGAGGCGGCCTACCGACGTCTCGGCCGGCGGCACGAGCTGCTCACCCACGCGCTGCTCGCCTCGAGCCGGGTCCAGATGGTCCGCCGAAGGATCGTGCCCGCCGCCTCGCGGCTGCCGTGGGCCTTCGACGCGGCGGTCGACCAGCTGGCGAGGCCGGTGTGACCGGCTCGGTCGAGGAGGTCGTGCTGCTGGCCGAGGACGGCCGCGCGATCGGGACCGCCCCCAAGGCCGAGGTGCACCACGCGGACACCCCACTGCACCTGGCGTTCTCCTGCTACGTCTTCGACGAGGCCGGCCGGTTCCTCCTGACGCAGCGGGCCCGGCACAAGCCGACGTTCGGCGGCGTCTGGACCAACTCGGCGTGCGGCCACCCGGCTCCGGGGGAGCCGATCGAGGACGCCGTACGCCGCCGGGTCGAGCAGGAGATCGGAGTGACCCTCGACGACCTGCGCCTGGTCCTACCGGCGTTCCGCTACCGGGCGGTCATGGACAACGGTGTCACCGAGAACGAGATGTGCCCGGTCTTCGTGGCGACCACCCGCGACGCCGTCCGGCTCGACCCGGAGGAGGTCGACGCCCACGAGTGGGTCGACTGGCCGTCGTTCCGGGCTCGCGTCCTCGACGGCAGCCGGGACGTCAGCTCGTGGTGCGTCGAGCAGGTGGCGGCGCTGCCCGAGGACCCGCTCTCCGCGCCGGCTGAGGACCCGGCCGACCTGCCCGCCGCCGCGCGGTAGGCCCCGGCCCGAGCTACGGGCGGAGTCCCCGGAGATCCGGTGACTCCTACGCTTCTGCACCCAGATCTCGGTGCAGAAGCGGCACGGTCCCCTGATGTCCGGGGACTCCGCCGCCGGTCCGACCCGCGACGCCCAGCGCCCGGGCGAGCACCGCCCGGCGCTCCGCCTCCATGCGCTTGACCACCTCGGCCTCCGGGACGATCTGCACGCCGTGGAAGGTGCCCGGCCAGCAGTGCAGCTCGACCGGGACGCCGGCGGTCATCAGCCGGGTGGCGTAGGCGATCCCCTCGTCGCGGAGCGGGTCGAGCTCGCAGGTCACGACGTACGCCGGGGGCAGGCCGGACAGGTCCTCGGCGCGGGCGGGAGCGGCGTACTGGTCGGCCGCCTGGCCGTCGAGGTAGAGCCGCCACGAGGCCGCCGCCTGCTGGGGGCTCCACATCGGCCACGGCCCCGCGGAGCGCATCGACGGGGTCTCCAGGCGGTCGTCGGTCACCGGGACGTCGAGCGACTGGAAGCAGAGCGCGGGGCCGCCGCGGTCGCGGGCCAGCAGCGCCACGGCGGCGGACAGGCAGCCGCCGGCGCTCTGCCCGTGCACGGCGACCCGGGCCGGGTCGACCTCGGGCAGCCCGGCCAGCAGCTGGAGCGCGGCGTAGCAGTCCTCGAGCCCGGCGGGGTAGGGGTGCTCGGGGGCGAGCCGGTAGTCGACGCTGGCCACGACCACCCCCAGCACGCGGGCCAGGTCGACGCAGACCTGGTGCTCCAGGTCGACGCTGCCCAGCACGAAGCCGCCGCCGTGGATGAAGAGCAGCCCGGGCAGCGGCGTCTCGGCGCCCGTCGGCAGGTAGAGGCGCACCGATGCGGGGTTGCCGAAGCCGTCCAGGTCGACGTCGCGCACCTCGAGCCCGGCGGTGTCGACCTCCGAGGCGGGCCCGGCCAGCGCCTCGACGAACTCCCGGGCACCGGCCAGGTCGTCGAGGCTGTCGCCCAGGTCGGGCAGCGCGGTGACCATGCCGACCAGGTCCGGGTCCAGGCTCGGGAACAGGGAGGCGTCCATCAGCGGACCTCGAGGTCGGCGGGGTCGGGGTCCCGGGTCCAGGCCCAGTAGTCGACCAGTCTCCACGGGTTGAGGCCGTGCACCTCACCGGCCTCGTCCTGGTAGTAGCCGTGCCCGATGTACGGCGACGACCAGACCATCGTCTTCACCTCGGCCTGGGTCCGTTCGTAGTAGTCGTCGTACGCCGCCTGCGTGGGCTCGACGGTGTCGCCGCCGGCCTCGACCAGCATCCGCAGGCAGGCCAGCACGTAGGAGACCTCGCACTCCGAGGCCAGGATGATGCTCCCGCCGCTGGCCAGGTTGGTGGCCGGTCCGTAGAGCATGAAGAAGTTGGGGAACCCCGGAACCGTCACCCCGAGGTGGGCACGCGGTCGTGACCCCCAGTGCTCGTGGAGGTCGACGCCGCCGCGGCCGCGGACGGTCATCGGGACGAGGAAGTCGTTGGCCCGGAACCCGGTCGCCCAGACCAGCACGTCCGCGCGGTGGCGCACGCCGTCGGAGTCCACGACGGCGTCCGGCTCGAGCCGGGACACCCCGCTCCGGACCAGCTCGACGTCGTCCCGGGTCAGGGTGCGGAGCCACGACCCGTTGTCCTGCAGCGTGCGCTTGGCGGTCGGCGGGTACGGCGGCACCACCTTGGCGACCAGGTCCGGGTCGCCGTCCACCTGGCTGGTGATCCAGTCCGTGAACATGGTGCGGACCATCTCGTTGACCTCGCTCACCGACCGCTCCTGCGGCTCCCAGGCGGGGTCGACCTTGGCGGCCGCCAGCCCGGTGTCGGTGCCCGGCCACAGCGTCAGGAACCGGAACCAGCGCCCGTAGAACGGCAGGTGCCTGATCGCCCAGCCCACCCCCGGCCCGACCGCGTCGTGGTAGCCGGGGTTGGGGAACATCCACTGCGCGGTGCGCTGGAGCACGGTCAGCGACCGCACCTGGTCCGCGATCGCGGGCGCCACCTGGAACCCGGTCGCGCCGGCGCCCACCATCACCACGTCCTTGCCGGTCAGGTCGACGTCGTCGGGCCAGCGTGCGGTGTGGAAGGCCGGCCCCGCGAACTCGCCGGGTACGTCGGGCACGGCCGGCCGGTTGAGCTGGCCGACGG
>NZ_JAEMSS010000197.1 GCF_016462705.1 Nocardioides sp.
CGCCGACCCCGACCCCCACGCCGACGCCGAGCAACACGCCGACGGCCGGCGCGTCGCAGTCGGCCGGCCCGCGGCCGATGGGCTCGTCGGCCTCCCGCCGGTCCTGGTGGATGCTGACCTGGTGACCCACCCGTCGCACGACGATCCCGTCGTCGAGGCCCTCAGTGAGGGTGTGGGTGGCCCGCTGGGGACCCGGTCCGCCGGTCACCGCTGGTGGACGCCGGTGCGCGTGGTGCTGGCGCTCACCGCCGTGTGCATCGCCCTGGGGATGGTGCAGAAGGCCGGCTGCTACGAGGAGACCTGGTCGGACGACAGGCGCTACACCCAGATGTGCTACTCGGACCTGCCCTACCTCTACACCGGCCGGGGCATGGTCGAGGCGCAGTGGCCGTTCTCGGGCGACGAGCAGGTGCGCGCCCGCTACGACGTGATGGAGTACCCGGTCGGGATCTCGTACGTCGCCTACGGGCTCGCCAAGGTCACCCACGTCCTGACCGGCTCGCCGGACGTGGAGGCCCGGCAGCGGGTCTCGTCGAGCTCGCTGTTCGGCCAGCCCGAGGTGCAGCGGGAGATCCGCGCCTTCGTGATCGTGCACGCCCTCCTCTTCGCGGCACTCGCACTGCTGTCGGCGTGGCTGCTGGCCGGGGTCAACCGCGGCCGCCCCTGGGACGCCGCCCTGTTCGCGCTGTCGCCGGCGCTGGCCCTGACCTTCCTCGTCAACTGGGACATGCTGGCGGTGGTGCTCGTGGCCGGCGCTCTGTGGTCCTGGGCGCGGGGCCGCCCGCTGCTCACCGGCGTGCTCATCGGCCTCGGCACCGCCACCAAGCTCTACCCCCTGCTGCTGCTGGGGGGCCTGGTCGTCATCTGCGTGCGCGAACGCCGCTGGCGGGAGCTGACCGGCGTCGTGCTGGCCGGGACCGCCACCTGGCTGGTCGCCAACGCGCCGGCGTACCTCACCGGGCGTGAGCAGTGGGAGGTCTTCTGGACCTTCAACTCCGAACGCGTCGCCGACCTCGGCAGCGCGTGGCTGGTGGTCAGCCAGGCCACGGACCACGCGTTCTCGGCGCACACCATCAACCTCTGGTCCTACGCGATCCTCGGCGTCTGGTGCGCCGGGGTGGCCCTGCTCGGCCTGCGGGCCCCGACCACACCGCGGTTCGCGCAGCTGGCGTTCCTCGTGGTCGCGGGCTTCCTGCTGGTCAACAAGGTCTACTCGCCGCAGTACGTGCTGTGGCTGCTGCCGCTGGCGGTGCTGGCCCGGCCCCGGTGGCGCGACCAGCTGGTGTGGCAGGCCGGGGAGGTCCTCTACTTCGCGTCGGTGTGGTGGTACCTCGACGGGGACCTCACGGCCGCGGGTGGCGAGGACGCGGCGTTCTACTGGCTGGCGATCGCCGTGCGGATCTCGGCCGAGCTCTACCTCTGCGTGATGGTCGTCCGCGACATCTGGTGGCCGCGGGAGGACCCGGTCCACGCGACCGCCCTGGCGGGGCTGGGACCGCCGGGTCAGGTCAGCTCGACCCGGTCGAACGTCGTCGCGGTGTAGCGCACCCGCGCGTCGACCAGGTCGCCCACCGCGGGCACGCCCGCGTCGGCGGGGAGGAACAGCATCGACGCCTGCATGTGCGGCGGCTCGGCGAACAGGCGTTGCTCGCCGCCGACCCAGAACGGGGAGCGCACGCGGCCGACGGCGTCCAGGCCGCCGCGGGCCACGGTCGCCGCCCGGTCGCGAAGGCCGGAGCCGCTCATCGGCGACTCCAGCCCGATGCCGTGCGCGGTGCCGCCGCTGACCACCAGCAGGTGGCCCTCCTTGGGCGCCGCGCGACCGCGGTAGCCGAACGCCTCGCCCTTCCTGATCGGGTGGACGTCGAGCACGGTCGAGGTGACCACCAGCGCGCCGCGGTCCCCCAGCCAGAGGTCGGTGCCGATCCGCGGCCGCACCCGCAGGTCGGGGTGCGCGGCGCTCAGGGACGTCAGCTCGTCGCCGGTCAGGTGGCTCACCCAGACCTGGCCGATGCCGGGTCCGGCCTCCTCCAGGACCCGCTCCACCTCGGCGAGGTGCGCTCCCTGGGTGATCGGGAGGTGGGCGGCGACGCCCTCCAGCCGGGCGTGCGGGTGCCCGGAGACGCGCTGGATCGCGGTGCGCAGGTCCGCGGCGGACAGTCCGTGGCGCCGCATCGAGGTCAGCCGCTCGAGGACGAGCCGCGCGGACGGCTGCCGCTCGAGGAGCTGCTCGAGGTCCTCGAGCCGGCCCACGGTGTGGATCACCCGGTGCGCGTGCTTGGCGGCGAGGGTCCCCGGGTCGGCGAACTGCCGCCACGGCGTCAGGACGAGCAGGTCGCCGGCGTACCGGTCGGCGACCTGCGGCAGCTCCTCGTAGGTCCCCACGGCGAGCGCCTCCACCCCCAGCCAGTCGGCCTTGCGCGCGAGGCGGCCGAGCCCGAAGCCGTAGCCGTTGCCCTTGGCGACCGGCACCAGACCGGGCAGCCCGTCGCCGATCCGGCGCAGGTGGGCGCGCCAGCGCTCGCCGTCGACGGTCAGCTGCAGAGGCACGAGGTCAGCCTCGCCGCTTCATGTAGAGGTCGAACGCCTTGTAGAGCGGCAGGTTCAGCGGCAGGTCCCACTCGCCGACGGTCTCCACGGCCTCGCCGCCGGTGCCGACCTTGAACTGGACGAGGCCCACGTGGGAGTCGTCGGCGTCCAGGGTCGAGGTGATGCCGCGCATGTCGTAGACGTCGGCCCCCGCGGAGAGGGCCTCGCGCAGCATCGCCCACTGCACGGCGTTCGAGCCGCGCACGTCCCGCTTGGCCGTCGAGCTCGCGCCGTAGAGGTACCAGGTGTGCGCGCCGACCCGGGCATAGATCGTGGCCGCGACAAGGTCGTCGTCGTGGGTGGCCAGGAAGAGCCGGAGCCGGTCCGGCGACTCGGTGTTCATGGCCTGGGCCATCTGGCGGAAGTACGGCAGCGGGCGTGGCGTGAAGTGGTCGCGGGCGGCGGTCTCGACGTAGAGCGCGTGGAACCGCGCGAGCGAGTCGCCGTCCAGGCCGTCCGTGGTGGTGACGACGACGCCCGACTTGTCGGCCTTCTTGATGTTGCGCCGCCACTGCTGGTTCATGCCGCGCAGCACGTCCTCCTCGTCGCGCCCGGCGAGCGGGACCGCGAAGGTGTACTGCGGCTGGCCGCTGCCGAACCCCTGGGGGGCGTGCTGGTCGCGCCAGCCGTGGGTCGCGAGGTGCTCGGTCACCCGGGCGCCCACCGGGTCGACGTCGGTCGGCACGTCGCGGAGGGTGCGGACCGCGGGATCGGCGAGACCTTCCTTGACCTGCGCCGCGGTCCAGCGGCGGGTCTCGACGCGGGGGCCCATCCGGATGCCGAACGCGCCCCCCTTCTTCAGGTGCGCGGTCATCGGGTCGAGCCAGCGGCCCAGCCCGGTCGCGGAGGCCTCCTCCCAGTCGAGGACCGGACCCTCCGGCAGGTAGGCCAAGGTGTAGCGCCGCAGCCGAGGGATCGGCCGGTGGAGGACCAGCCCGGCGCCGACGAGGGCGCCCCCGGGCTCGCGCCACCCGATCGACTCCGCCCGCCACTCCGGCTTGACCGAGGGCCAGGCCGGCGTCTGGAGGAAGCTCGCCGACCGCTGGCCCTGGAGGAACGCCAGGTGCTCCTCGGCAGAGATCGCCGCGACGGTGAGATCTCCCTGGGTCACCCGGCGAGGCTATCCGGCGCGGTGGCCGGCCCGGGTGGGCGGTGAGCTGAGGCCCGCACGAACACCCAGGCCCGCAGCGCCACGAACCGGCCCACGGTCACCGCCAGGTTGGCGACCGTCAGCACCGCGACCTCGACGCCGTGGCTCGTCGAGCCGGTCGCGTGCAGCAGCCACAGCGACCCGCTGGTCAGGCCGAGCCCGACCGCGAAGATCACCAGCCCCTGCAGCTGGTGGCGGAGCCGGCCAGCCCGGCCGCGGACGCCGAAGGTGAACCGCCGGTTGGCTGCGGTGTTGGCCACAGCGGTCAGCAACAGGGCCAGCAGGTTGGCGGTCTGGGCGCCCAGCGAGCCGCCGACGGGTCCGCGGAGGAGCAGGTAGAGCCCGGCGTACGCCACCGTGGAGAGCACGCCGACGAGAGCGAACACCACCAGCTGCATGCCGACCCGGCCGCCGTGCGCGTCGGCCGAGGCCCGACCGAAGCGCTCGGTGACGTCGGCCAGCGGGATCCTGCCGGCCAGCAGGTTGCCGCCGAGCCGGAGGATGCCGCGGACGTCGTCGTACGCCGTCCGGAGGATGTCGACGCGGCTGTCGGGGTCGTCGACCCAGTCGACCGGGACCTCGTGGATCCGCAGGCCGGCCCGCTCGGCCAGGACGAGGAGCTCGGTGTCGAAGAACCAGGCGTCGTCCTCGACCAGCGGCAGCACCTCGCGGGCCACATCGCGCCGGATCGCCTTGAACCCGCACTGCGCGTCGGAGAAGCGGGTGCGCAGCGCCTGCCGCACCAGGAGGTTGTAGCCCCGGGAGATCACCTCCCGCTTGGGTCCGCGGGTGACCCGGGAGCCGGCCCGGAGCCGGCTGCCGATGGCGAGGTCGGAGTGCCCGCTGACCAGGGGCGCGACCAGTGGGAGCAGGGCGTTGAGGTCGGTGGACAGGTCGACGTCCATGTAGACGAGCACCTCGGCGTCCGACTCCATCCACACCCGTTTGAGCGCCCGGCCGCGGCCCTTCTCGGCCAGGTGCACGACGCGGACCGCCTCGTGCGTGTGCGCCAGCCGCCGGGCGACCACGGCGGTGCCGTCGGTGCTCGCGTTGTCGGCGATGGTGACCCGGAACGACCACGGCATCGCGTCGAGGTAGTCCAGGAGCCGGCCGACCGACGGGGCCAGGCCGGCCTCCTCGTTGTAGACCGGGACGACCACGTCGAGGGTCACCGTCGTCCGGGCCCCCGCCCCCAGCGACCCGAGCGGCAGGGCCGGCCACTGCTCGGCGCTCACGTCGCGCTCCCGGCCGCGAGGGGCCGGGTGAGGTCGTAGACCGTGGTGCCGTCGACCGTGACGGTCGCGAAGCTCTCGGCCACCCAGGTGGCGATCTCGCTGCTCGACTCGCTCCCGCCCATCTGGCCGCCGCCGAGCCCGCCGCCGCCGATGAAGTAATGGATCTCCCCGGCGTCGACGTAGGCCTGGAACTCATCCAGCGTCGGCGACGGGTCGGAGCCGTTGAACCCTCCGACCGCCATGACCGGCTCCTCGCTGGCCAGCTGGTAGCCGGCCGCGCTGTTGGACCCGACGGCCGCGGCCACCCAGGTGTACGACGAGGCATCGGCCTGCAGGAGCGTGGTGAGCTCGGCCGACGGGTCGCTGCCGTTGAGCAGGCTGCCCGCACCGCCACCGGGTCCACCGGTCTGGGTGCCGCCGCCGGGCGGGCCGCCCGCGGGAGCCTGGCCACCGCCGGGTGCTCCGAACCCGCTCGAACCGGACGGACCCGCGGTCGGGATAGAGCCGGTGTGCGGCGTCGCGGCGGTCTCGACGGCGTACGCCCCCGGGCCGGCCAGCGACGCGAGCAGGGCGACGACCGCCACGGCGGCGGCGACCCGGCGCGGCATGAGCGACAGGCCGGCCACCAGGAGTGCGGCCACCAGCCCGACGACCAGCACCGCCCAGCGCAGCCACGGGACGAAGTCCGGGGTGCGGCCGAGCAGGAAGAACGCCAGGACGCTGGTCAGCGCCACCGCCGTCGTCGCGACGAACCCGGCCACCAGCGAGTCCCGACGGGTCCAGAGCAGCCACCCGCCGATCCCGATGAGGGCCGCGACCGCCGGCGCCAGGGCCACGCTGTAGTAGGCGTGGAAGATGCCGGCCATGAAGCTGAACGTCGCCGCGGTGACGACCAGCCAGCCGCCCCAGAGGACGAGCGCCGCCCGGGTCCGGTCGGTGCGCGGGGCGCGTCTCGTCAGCCAGAGGCCGGCGACCAGGAGGAGCAACGCGGTCGGCAGCAGCCAGCCGATCTGGCCGCCGTTCTCGCTGTCGAGCAGCCGACCGAGACCGGTCTGGCCCCACATGCCGCCGCCCGCGCCGCCGGCGCCGCCACCGACCGAGCCGACCTCGTCGCCCGTCAGCCGGCCCAGCCCGTTGTAGCCGAGCGTGAGCTCGAGGATCGAGTTCTCCTGGGAGCCGCCGATGTAGGGGCGGCTCGATGCCGGCCAGAGCGAGACCGCCGCGACCCACCAGCCGGCGGTCACCAGCATCACGACGAACCCGACGAGCAGGTGGCCGAACCGCTTGAGCAGCGGTGCGCTCGCCACGAGCAGGTAGACCAGGCCGAGCGCGGGCAGGACGAGGAACGCCTGCAGCATCTTGGTGAGGAACGCCAGCCCGACCAGGGCGCCGGCCAGCGAAAGCCAGCGCACCGGATGCGTGGTCTTCTCCTCGGCGGCGCGCAGCGTGGCGGCCGCGGCACCGACGAGGAGAAGCGTCAGGAGGGCGTCGGGGTTGTTGAACCGGAACATCAGCACCGCGACCGGCGTGACCGCCATCGTCAGACCGGCGAGGAGGCCGGCCACCGCCGACCCCGTCGTACGCCGCACGGTCGCGGTCAGCAGCCAGACGGTCCCGACACCCATCAGCGCCTGCGGCACGAGCAGGCTCCACGACGAGAGCCCGAACAGCTTCACCGACAGCGCCATCGGCCACAGGGAGAGGGGGGTCTTGTCGACCGTGATGCTGTTGGCGGCGTCGGAGGAGCCGAAGAAGAACGCCGTCCAGGACTCCGAGCCGGCCTGCGCCGCGGCCGAGTAGAACGAGTTCGCCCAGCCCGACTCGCCGAGCCCCCACAGGTAGAGCACGCCGGTGCCGACCAGCAGCGCCACCAGGGCTGCCCGGGCGGGGTCGGCCGATCGCCAGCGAGGTGGGTCAGCGGACGTGGCGGGGGTGCTGGACGGCGTCGATGCGGGGCGTACGTCGGTCGCGAGGCTCATGCCTCACACGGTGGGAGCCCCGCCTGCTGCTGCGGTATGGTGGACCTGTGGCCTACCTGTGAGGCGGGGGCGGGGTGGGGCGGAGTCCCCGGATATCCGGTGACCCTGCCGCTTCTGCACCGAGATCTGGGTGCAGAAGCGTCGGACTGGGTGCAGGAG
>NZ_JAEMSS010000198.1 GCF_016462705.1 Nocardioides sp.
GGGGGGGCCTCGGGCTCGCCGGTGCCGCGGGCGGCGCGGTGCGCTCCTCGGTCACCCGGTCAAGTGTAGGTCCGACCGACCAGTGCTCAGACCGTCATGAGCGCGGTCAGCGGCAGGTCGCCGATCGCCTCGCGGCCGGACAGGAAGCCCAGCTCCATCAGCACGGCGACGCCGACCGCCTCGCCGCCGCAGCTCTCGACCAGCTGCCGGGTGGCGACGACCGTCCCGCCGGTGGCGAGCACGTCGTCGACGAGGAGCACCCGCTCCCCCGGTGCGATGGCGTCGCGGTGCAGCTCGAGGGTGGCCTCGCCGTACTCGAGGGCGTAGGACACCGCGTGCGTCACGCGGGGCAGCTTGCCCGCCTTGCGCACCGGCACGAAGCCGGCGCCGAGCGCGAGCGCGACTGGCGCCGCGAGGATGAACCCGCGCGCCTCCATGCCCACGACCTTGTCGACGACCGTGGCCCCCGACGAGTCCTGGCCGGCCGCGGCCAGGGCTCCCACGACCGCGGTGAACGCGTCGTGGTCGGCGAGCAGCGGGGTGATGTCCTTGAAGACGATCCCGGGCTCGGGATAGTCCGGCACGTCGAGGACGAGCCGGTCCAGGGCCTCTCGCGCGACGACGCTCATCCGGGCGCTACTTCTTGCCGCGCTTGGACTTCGGCTGCCGGCTCGGCTGCTGCCGGCCCGCGGCAGGGCTGTTGCCGACCGGCCGAGCCGGGGCCGGAGCGACCCGCCCGCGCCCGACCGCCTCGCTGGCCCGGGTCGGCGTCGGCCGGGTCTCCGGCTCGTCGTCGTCCTCGAGACCCTCGGGCAGGTCGTCGGGCTCGTCGAGGACCGGCATGTCCTCCTTGAACGACGGCACCGTGTGGTACTTGTCGGCCTCCCGCCGCGCCCGGGCCTTCGCCCGCCGTTCGGCGAGCACGACGTCGCTCTCGTTGGACTTGAGGTGCACCAGCACGCGAGGCGCCAGGAACACCGACGAGTAGACGCCGACGGCCATGCCGACGAACTGGGACAGCGCGAGGTCCTTGAGCGAGCTCGCGCCCAGGAGGGCCGTGCTCGCGAACAGGATCGCGCCGATGGGGATCAGCGCCACGATGCCGGTGTTGACCGAGCGCACCAGGGTCTGGTTGACGGCCAGGTTGGCCGCCTGGGCGTAGGTCTGCCGGGACTGGCGCAGCTGGTGGGTGTTCTCCCGGACCTTGTCGAACACCACCACCGTGTCGTAGAGCGAGAAGCCGAGGATCGCGAGGAGCCCCGTCACCGCGGCGGGGGTGACCGGGAACCCGGACAGGGAGTAGACGCCGATGGTGATGGCGATGTCGTGCACGAGGGCGACGAACGCGGCCAGCGACATCTTCCACTCGCGGAAGTAGACGGCGATGAACAGCATGACCAGGACCAGGAACACCCCGACACCGAGCACGGCGCGCTGACCGACCTCCTTGCCCCAGCTGGCGCTGATCTCGTCCTGGGACATCTCGTCGGTCACCGGGACCGTCTCGGTGATGACCGCGGCCACCTGGTCGCTCTCCTCGGGGGTGAGCTCCTCGGTCTGCACCAGCAGCGCCTGCCCGGCCGTCGTGACGATCGGCGCACCGGTCGCCTCGATGCCGGCGTCGGCGATGGCCTCGCGGACCTTGTCGGCGTTCTCCTGCGTCACGTCGCTGGCCGCGACCGGCACGCGGTACTGGGTGCCGCCGGTGAACTCGATCCCGAAGGCCAGCCCCTTGACCAGCACGATGGCGACGGCGATCGCGACGAGCGTCCCCGAGAGGAGGTACCAGCGACCCCGGTGCTCGACGAAGTCGATCGACCGGCGGCCGCCGTAGAGCTCGTTGCCGAGCCGGGAGAACCTGCCCATCAGGCCTTACCTCCTGCCGGGACGGCAGCTCGCTGGGGTGGTGGACCGTCCATGCCGAGCGTCTCGCGGCTCAGGCCGGACCACCGGTGCCCGCTGTTGAAGAACGTGAACCGGCCCAGCCAGGTCACCATCGGCTTGGTGAACCAGAACAGGATCGCGAGGTCGACGATCGAGGTGAGGCCGAGGGCGAACCCGAAGCCCTTCACCGCTCCCGTCGCGAAGATGTAGAGCACGGCGGCGGAGAGCAGCGACACGACCTGGGCCGCGAGCCGGGTCACCTTCGCCCGCTTCCAGCCGACCTCGACGGCGACCCGCATCGACTTGCCCTCGCGCATCTCGTCACGGATCCGCTCGAAGAAGATGATGAACGAGTCGGCGGTGACGCCGACCGCGATGATCAGCCCCGCGATGCCGGGCAGGGTCAGCGTGAAGCCGGCCGTCTCGCTGAGCAGCAGCACCAGTGCGTAGACGACGGCCGCCGCCGCCAGCAGCGAGCTCACGACCACGATGCCGAGGCCGCGGTAGTAGAACATGCAGTAGATCAGCACGAGCCCGAGGCCGAAGGCGCCGGCGATGAGGCCGGCGTTGAGCTGGTCACCCGCCAGCGAGGGACCGATCGTCTCGACGGACGGCTTCTCGAACGCGATCGGCAGGGCGCCGTACTTGAGGCTGGTGGCCAGGCTCTCAGCGCTCGCCTGGGTGAAGTCGCCCGAGATCTGGGCGTTGCCGTCCAGGATCAGGCCGTCCATGGTCGGCGCGGACAGGACCTGGCCGTCGAGCACGATCGCGAACTGCTTCTCGGTGCCGACCAGGGCGCGGGAGATCTCGGCGAAGACGTCGGTGCCCTCGCCGTTGAAGTCGAGGGTCACCACGTAGTTGACGTCCTGCTGCGGGATGGCAGCCGCGGCGTCGTCGAGGTCGGTGCCCTCGATCATGGAGGCCGACAGCAGGTACTTCACGCCCTCGAACCGGCCGGTGCCACAGGTGACGAGCGGCTTCTCCGGGTCGTCGACCACGTTGGCCGGTGACCCGTCGGCCGGACAGGTGAACGCGTTGTAGGCGTCGACCGCCTCCTGGTTGGGGTTGTCGATCCAGGTCAGCGGGTCGTCGACGCCCTCACCGCCCTCGGGCGGCTGGATCGGCGCAGGAGCCTCGGACGTGCCGTCGGTGGGCGTCCCGGTGGGCTCGGCGGTGGGCTCGTCTGACGCCGCGTCGGTCGGCTCGGCCGTCGGCGACGGCGTCTCGTCCTGGTAGCTCGCCGGTCCCCGGTTGGCGGTGCCGGACGGCGACTCGGCGCCGGAGGGAGAGGCGGTGTCGGAGGGAGCGGCGGTGTCGGACGGTGCGGGCGACTCCTCGGGAGCCGCCGGCGACTCCGTGGGCGCCACGACGCCGTCGCCGGGCTGCTCGTCGGTCGGGATCTCCGGAGTGACCGCCGAGGTGCCGCAAGGGGTGACGCCGTCGTCGATGCAGGCCACCAGCCGGAACCGCAGCTGCGCCTGCCGTTCGACGGTCTCGCGGAGCTCGCGCCGGCTCTCCCCCGGGACCTCGACGACGATGATGTTGCTGCCCTGGGAGACGACCTCGGCCTCGGTGACACCCGAGCCGTTGACCCGCTGGTCGATGATCCGGCGGGCCTGCTCGAGGTTCTCCGCCGACGGGTCGTCCTTGGCGACCATGGTGATCCGGGTGCCGCCCTGGAGGTCCAGGCCGAGCTCCGGGGTCCAGCTGCCCGCGAGGGCCACCAGGCCGTAGGAGATGCCCAGGCCCACGAAGAACGCGATCAGCGTGCGTCCGGGGCGTGCCGACTTCGCAGCCACTACTGGTTCTCCTGTTCGCCCGTGCCAGGCACGTCGTCGTTGTCGGTGGGGATCACGATGCCGATCGCTGCCCGCGCGACCCGGATGGTCACACCGGTGGCCACCTCGACCTGGGCCACCGCGTCGTCGACGCCGCGGACCACCCCGTGGATGCCCGAGGTGAGCACCACCTCGTCACCGACAGTCAACGAGGCCTGCATGTCCCGGAGTTCCCGCTGTCGGCGGCTCTGTGGCCGGATGATGAGGAGCCAGAAGACCAGCGCGATGGCGATCAGCGGCAGCACGGTCGATGCCAGGTCTTGCACGAGGGACCTCACGAACAGCGGTCGAGGACTTGAGTGTCACGGAGTTGGAACAGCCGCGACGGGCCGACCGGTGAGTCTAGATCAGTCCTCGAACAGAGTCGCATCGCCGCCCGGACCCAGCGAGCCGCTGGGGGTGCCCAGCCCGAGGTGTGCCCAGGCGGCGGGCGTCGCCACGCGTCCGCGCGGCGTCCTGGCGAGGAACCCGCGGCGCACCAGGAACGGCTCGGCGACCTCCTCGACGGTCTCGCGTTCCTCGCCCACGGCGACCGCCAGCGTCGAGACGCCGACCGGCCCGCCGTCGAACCGCACACAGAGCGCGTCGAGCACCGCTCGGTCGAGCCGGTCGAGACCGAGCTCGTCGACCTCGTAGAGCTCCAGGGCAGCTCGGGCGACCTCCAGGGTGATGACGCCGTCGGCCCGCACCTGGGCGTAGTCGCGGACCCGGCGCAGCAGCCGGTTGGCCACCCGGGGGGTGCCGCGGGACCGCGAGGCGATCTCGGCCGCGCCGTCGGCCTCCAGGGGGAGCCCGAGCAGCCCCGCGGACCGGTGCACGATCAGGTCGAGCTCGGCGGCCTCGTAGAACTCGAGCTGCCCGGTGAACCCGAACCGGTCGCGGAGCGGCCCCGGCAGCAGCCCCGCCCGGGTCGTGGCGCCGACCAGCGTGAACGGCGGGATGTCGAGCGGGATCGCGGTGGCACCCGGTCCCTTGCCGATGACCACGTCGACCCGGAAGTCCTCCATGGCGAGGTAGAGCATCTCCTCGGCGGGCCGCGACATCCGATGCAGCTCGTCCACGAACAGGACGTCCCCGTGGTTGAGCCCCGACAGGATGGCGGCCAGGTCGCCGGCGTGGGTGATGGCCGGACCGCTGGTCAGCCGCAGCGGGGCCCCCATCTCGGCGGCGATGATCATCGCGAGCGTCGTCTTGCCGAGCCCGGGGGGTCCGGACAGCAGGACGTGGTCCGGTGGCCGCTCGCGGCGACGGGCGGCCTCGAGGACCAGGCCGAGCTGGGTCCGGACCCGGGCCTGACCCACCACCTCGTCGAGGGACCGGGGCCGCAGCGCGGCCTCGACGGTCCGCTCGTCGACGTCGGCCTCGACGGCGGTGATCGACACCTGGAGGTCGCGCAGGTGCGCCGCCTCCGCCTCGAGCAGCTCGTCCTCGTGCATCGGGTCTCCTGTCACGCGCCCGTCACGCCTTCGACAGCGCCCGCAGCGCGGCCCGGAGCAGGGCGGCCACGTCGGGGGCGTCACCGGCCTGGTCCGCCACGGCGTCGACGGCCCGCTCGGCCTCGCGCACGGGCCAGCCGAGGCCCACCAGGCCCTGGTGCACCTGCTCGCGCCAGGCACCGGCCGGCGGCATCGAGGCCGGCCGCTCGCCCACGGGTGGTCCGATCCGGTCCTTGAGCTCGAGGATGATGCGCTGGGCGCCCTTCTGGCCGATGCCCGGCACGCGGGTCAGTGTCTTGACGTCGTCGGTGGCGATCGCCCGGCGCAGGTCGTCGGGCGCGAGCACGGCGGTGATCGCCTGCGCCACCTTGGGGCCGACGCCGGAGGCGGTCTGCACCAGCTCGAAGACCTGCTTCTCGTCCTCGTCGACGAAGCCGAACAACGTCAGGGAGTCCTCACGGACGACCATGCTCGTGGGCAGGGTCGCGCTCTGACCGGCCCGGAGCGTGGCGAGGGTGTTGGGGGTGCACATCAGCTCGAGGCCCACGCCGCTCACCTCGAGGACGGCACTGGACAGGGTCACGGCGGCCACCTGGCCACGCACGAACGCGATCACGACTACCGGTTCCTTCCGGCCGCGGCCAGCGCAGCGTCGAGCCTGGCCTGGGCACCGCCGCGCCAGATCTGGGTGATGGCCAGGGCGAGGGCGTCGGCGGCATCCGCCGGCTTGGGCGGGGCGTCGAGCCGCAGGATCCGGGTGACCATCAGGCCCACCTGGGACTTGTCGGCGCGACCGCTGCCGGAGACCGCGGCCTTGACCTCGCTGGGCGTGTGCAGCGCCACCCGGAGCCCGCGCCGGGCCGCGACCACCATGGCGATGCCGCTGGCCTGCGCGGTGCCCATCACGGTGCTGACGTCGGACCGCGCGAAGACCCGTTCGATCGCCACCGCGTCCGGCTGGTGCTCCTCCAGCCAGGCCTCGATGCCTCGTTCGATGCTGACCAGCCGTTCCGGGACGGCGAGCGACGACGACGTGCGGATCACGCCGACGTCGACCAGCGTCAACGGGCGGCCGACCTCGCCCTCGACCACGCCGACCCCGCACCGGGTCAGGCCGGGGTCGATGCCGAGCACGCGCATGGGAGCCTCTCGCCAGGGGAACGTCCGAACAGATGTTCGTACGAACGCTAACGGCGTCCACCGCCGGATCGGCGGACGACACGCGCACTCAGGCGTCTGCGCCCTCGAGCTCCTCCATGACCGCGTCGGGGACGTCGTAGTTGGCGAAGATGTTCTGGACGTCGTCGAGGTCCTCGAGCGCGTCGACGAGCCGGAACATCTTCGCTGCTGCGTCCTTGTCGAGCTCGACCTGCATGTCGGGGACGAACGAGGCCTCGGCGGAGTCGTAGTCGATCCCGGCTGCCTGCAGCGCGGTGCGCACGGCGACCAGGTCGGAGGCCTCCGAGACCACCTCGAAGCTGTCACCGAGGTCGTTGACCGCGTCGGCGCCGGCGTCGAGCGTCGCCTCGAGGACGTCGTCCTCGGTCACCGTCCTGGTCTCCTGGTCGGTGGGGACGACGACCACGCCCTTGCGGTTGAACAGGAACGAGACCGACCCGGGGTCGGCCAGCGACCCGCCGTTGCGGCTCATCACCGTGCGCACCTCCATGGCCGCGCGGTTCTTGTTGTCGGTGAGGCACTCGATGAGCATCGCCACGCCGGCGGGGCCGTAGCCCTCGTACATGATCGTCTGGTAGTCGGCGCCGCCGGTCTCGGCTCCGGACCCGCGCTTGACGGCACGGTCAATGTTGTCGTTGGGGACCGACGACTTCTTCGCCTTCTGGATGGCGTCGTAGAGGGTCGGGTTGCCGCCCGGGTCGCCGCCACCCATCCGCGCGGCGACCTCGATGTTCTTGATCAGCTTGGCGAACATCTTGCCGCGCTTGGCGTCGA
>NZ_JAEMSS010000199.1:0-2943 GCF_016462705.1 Nocardioides sp.
CGCACGCAGGGTGCCATGCCCCCGCCGCCCAACCAGGTGCCGCCGCCCACGAGCCCGGTGCCACCGATGATGTCGCCCGCCGGTCCGCCCCCGACGGCTCCACCGGCGATGCCCACGTTCATGCCCCAGCAGATGCCCCAGCAGATGCCCCAACCCGGGGGGCAGTGGTCCAGTCCACCTCCGCCCGCACAGCCCGGTCCGGGCACGGGTGGGGGGAAGGCGAAGGGCAAGGGCCTGCTGCCCCTGCTGATCGGCGCCGGGATCGGGCTGGTGATCCTCGCGGTCGTCTTCGGCGTCCTGCGGCTCACCGGAGGCGACGACGAGCCCGAGGTCGGCCCCGACGGCCCGAGCGCCGGATCCTCCAGCAGCGGACCCACCGACGGGCCGACGGACGGCACCACCGACGGGGTGACCGAAGGGCCGGACCTGGCCTTTGACGCGATCAACCAGCGCTACTCCGCCCTCGGCACCCGCGTCACGACGGGGCAGTCGGACTGCGTCGAGGGCGCGGCACTGTCCGGGCAGGCGGAGGCGATCTCCTGCACCTTCCCGCGCGGCACGCTCGAGCTCACGACCTACGACACGCTCGACGAGCTCCAGGCGGCCCGGTCACGCGCCGTCAACACCGACGTGGGCGGCCGCTACGCCGAGGGCTCCTTCGGGGTGATCTTCAGCTTCGACACCGAGTCGACGAGCCCGACGCTCTACTGGGACAGCGAAGGGTCGCTGCAGAGCGGTCTCTACAAGGGCGGCAGCGCCGATGTCGAGGTCGACGAGCTGGCACAGGTCTACGGCAGCGTGGGGAGCTTCGTCGACTACCCGTCGCGGATGAGCGACCCCGACCTCATCGACTTCGCCCAGTTCTGGCTGCGCCCCAACCAGTGCGAGCGGATCCAGACGCTGTCGCCGGGGGAGCTGGAGGAGAGCCGGTGCAAGGCGCGTCGACAGATCGTCGTCTACGTCGCCAAGATGGCCAGCAAGAAGGACCTGATCGACTATCGCCAGGTCCGCCTGCGCGACTCCCGGCGCGACGGGCTGATCCTCAGCCCGCCCGACTGGATGTTCGGCACGGGTGCCGTCGAGGGCCGGGTCGCCGACTCCTACGCCGACGGCGACCGGGTCCTGCGCTACTGGGACCAGACCGCGTGCCTGTGCTACATGGAGGCCTACTACCCGACCAACGACCAGGACGCCCTCATCGCGTGGTGGGAGTCGCCGAAGCAGTAGCGCCGGGATCGGCGCCCGGGTCGAGCGAGGTCAGGGCGACCAGCGCCAAGGTGGTGTCGTCGCCGCCGATGGCCGCCGGCTCCTCCAGCCACCCGGGCAGCCGCTCCTCGATCCACGCGAAGCCGTGCTGGCGGGCGAAGCCGACCAGCTCCTCGCCGGTCTGGCGCCACCAGCCGTCGGCGTCGACGCGCGAGGTGCTGAAGCCGTCGGTGCAGAGGTAGCCCAGCACCAGGTCCTCGGCACGCACGTCGAGCGCCCCGACGCGCAGCGAGGCTCCCGGGTCGGGCTGGCACAGCGACGTCGTGCGGCTCCCGTCGAGGTCGGGGTCCTCGGGGACAGGGCGCAGCGCGGTGCCCGCGGACGTCACGACGACCGCGTCGCCGTCACCGATCTGCACGACCCCCAGCAGTGCGTCGGTCGCGACCATGGCCAGGACCGTGCTGCCGTAGGGGCGGGTGCGCTGTCCCGGGTCGGCCGGGTCGACGAGCAGCAGGTCGTCACCGGCGAAGGGCTGCTGGGCGACGTGGTCGTGGACGGCCTCGGTCCACCGCGAGATGAGCTGGGTGCCGACCTCGCGCAGCACGCCCGGCGCGGTGGCCGGGTCGGTGAGGTGGGGGAGCGCCGCGGTGAGGAGCTCCGCGGAGATCCGTACGGCGAGAGCGGACCCCACGTCGCTGCGGAAGTGCAGCCGGTGGCCGTGGCCGTCGGCCACCGCGACGACCGCCGTGCCGTCGGTGACCAGGACGGTGTGGGCGTCCTGGAGGGGCAGGCCGTCGCGGACGTGGACCGAGCCGATCTGGGTGCCGGACAGGGCCGTCCAGCGGCGGCTCATGCGAGCGTGCTCCAGATCGGGTCGCCCCCGGCGGCGGACGGCGGGGTGTAGGTCACGGGGGCCGATCCGATGACCGGCCGCGAGGCGCCGCGGCTGGCGGCCTTGGACGCCCAGACGATGTATTCCACCAGCTGCTGGGGGTTGTCGGCGCGAAGCAGAGGCACGTCCTCGTTGCCGATGAAGCGTCGCAGCGAGTGCATGTCGGCGTCGCGGCCGACGCCGAGCGCCAACCGGATCGCGGCCGCGCCCCACCGCTCGTCGAGGACCTGCTGGAGGCCGTCGGCGAAGCTGATGCCGGTGCTGTCGGTGGGACGACCGTCGGAGACGAGGATGATCGCGGGCGGATAGCCGCTGGCGTTGTCCATCTCGTGCAGGCTCTCGGCGAGGACCGAGAGGGCGCTGCCGAGCTCGGTGAAGCCCTTGGGCGTCGCCGGCAGCCGCTCCCAGTGGAACTGCTCGATCGGCGTCGGCTCCTCGACGACCCAGGTCGTCTCCGTGGCAAAGGCCAGGACCCGCACCAGCAGCTCGGCGTGGGGATTGGCGCGGGCCTCGTCGCGCAGGTGGGGCACGACCTCGGCCATCGCGTTGTTGAGGGCCTGGATGCGGCCGCCGCGGAGCATGGAGCCGGAGACGTCGAGCACGAAGATGAAGTGCAGGGGCTTGCGCCCGAGGGCACCACCCAAGCGATCACTCATGCTCCACCTGCCTTCGATGCCGCGGCCGTGGCGAGGATATACCCTGTTGCCGCTCCCAGCGGGGGGCTTTCCTCGTCTCGTGATCCACGGCTGTGAGCGGAGGTGACCGGCGCCCATGAGCCTCTCCAACGGGACCGAGGTCGACCTGGGACCGCTGGGTCGCGCCCACATCACCGAGCTCCTCGGGCA
>NZ_JAEMSS010000199.1:2953-3518 GCF_016462705.1 Nocardioides sp.
CGTCTACGAGGTCCGGCTCGCCAACGGCGAGGCCCTCGCGCTCAAGGGGTACCGACCCGAGTGCGCCTCCGTGGAGCAGTTCGACGAGATGCAGCGCCTGGTCGAGTCCGGCTCGCCGCACGAGCGGTTCCTGTGGCCGATCAGCATGGCGCGCGTGGCCGACCAGCCGTCGTTCGGCTACGTCATGCGCCTGCGGGAGAGCCGCTTCCTCGAGCTCAGCTATCTCCTGTCCAACACCGACCGCGACGGCCACCCGCTCTCGGTGTCCTTCGCCTCGACCATCGCGATGTGCCGCCAGCTGAGCTACAGCTTCCTGCGCCTGCACGCGCGTGGCATGTGCTACCGCGACATCTCCTTCGGCAACGTCTTCTTCGAGCCCGAGCACGGCGACGTGCTGATCTGCGACAACGACAACGTGGGGGTCGACGACGGCACCAGCCGCGTGCTCGGGACGCCGTTCTTCATGGCCCCCGAGGTCGTGCGCGACCTGACCTACCAGACCCTCCCGAGCACCGACACCGACCGGCACTCGCTGGCGGTGCTGCTCTTCTACACGCTCTTCCTC
>NZ_JAEMSS010000199.1:3528-7108 GCF_016462705.1 Nocardioides sp.
TGGCTGCTCACCTACTTCGGCACCGAGCCCGTGTTCTGCATGGACCCCTCCCGCGACGACAACCGGCCGTCCGCGATCGTCCAGCAGTACTGGGCGATCTATCCCCGCTTCCTCCAGGACCTCTTCGTGCAGGCCTTCGTCGCCGGTGCCCACCACCCCGGGCAGCGGGTCACCGAGGGGCAGTGGATCAAGGCGATGGACCGGCTCCGCGACGGCATGGTCACGTGCCGCGGTTGTGGCGCGACCGGGTTCTGGGACCTCGCCGAGCCCGACCGGACCTGTCGTGCCTGCGGCACCTCGCTCGCGCCGCCGTACGTCCTCAAGATCGGCCGCCGCACCGTCGCGGTCAGCCCCCTCGCGACCCTGCGCACCGACCATCTCGCCTCGGGCGTCGACGACTCGGTCGTGGTGGGCCAGGTGCGCGCCCACCCCCAGGACGCCACCCGCTGGGGCCTGCACAACCTGTCGACGCGTCCCTGGGAGGCGACGTACGGCGCCGGGCAGGTCGTGCGGCTCGAGCCGGACCGCACCATGGAGATCTCCGACGGCATGCGCATCGCCGTCGACTCGGCCACGGTCCTGGCCACCCGCTGGCAGGGAGCATGAGCGCACTGCGGGTCGTGGTCGACGGCCGCACGATCCTCGTCGACCCGCCCCGGCTCCTGCGCATCGGTCGTGCCGTCGAGTCCGACGTCCTGCTGGCCGGCGACTCGGTCTCGCGGGTGCACGCCGAGCTGCGTCCCACCCGGGCCGGGTGGGTGCTGGTCGACGTCGCGAGCGCCCACGGCACCTTCGTCGACGGCGAGCGCGTCACCGAGCTCCGGCTCACCCGGGAGACCGAGGTGCGCTGCGGCCCCGAGGGCGGCGGCGGCGTCTTCACGGTGACGCCCGAGGTGGCGTCGGGCGAGGGGGGCGTCCCTGTGCAGCAGGAGCGCCCGACCGCGGTGCGCGCACCCGCGCAGACGCCACCGGACACCGGCTTCGAGAACACCATGGTCGTCGCGCCGGCCGTCCGCCCGGGCCCGGTGCCCGGTGCCCCGGCGGCCCGCAGCGGCCCGGCCCTGCTGGTCTCCGCCGAGGGGCGCGAGCACCGCTTCTCGCACCCGACCGGGGTCACGATCGGGCGGCTCCCCGACTGCTCCGTGGTGCTGACCGACCCGGTCTGCTCCCGTCTGCACGGTCGGGTCGACGCCGTCGCCGAGGGCTGGCTCTACACCAACTCCTCGCGCGAGGGCACCTTCGTCGACGGCCGCCGGATCGACCGGCTGGTCGTCAAGGAGCGGGTCGCGCTGCGGCTCGGTCACCCGGTCGCGGGCCCCGAGGTGTCGCTCGTCCCGATCCTCTCCGCGCAGGAGGAGGAGCGCCGCCTGGCCCGTGCCCGCTGGGCGCGCCGCCTCGCGGTGATCGGCGGTGCCGCCGCGGTGCTCCTCGTGATCGTCGCGTCCGGGGTGACCGCGGCCGTGCTGCTCGACCGGTCCGACCCGGCCCAGGTCGTCCGCTCGTCCACCTCGTCGTCGACCCCGGGGCTGCTGACCGGTGAGGAGCTCGACAGCGCCAAGATCGCCACCGTGCTGATCGGCGCCGAGTCCACCGACAGCGACGGCAACACGGTGTCGTGGTCGGGCTCCGGGTCCATCATCAGCTCCGACGGGATGATCCTGACCAACGCCCACGTCGCCGAGCCCCAGGCCGACGGGCTCGCCCAGCAGTACGGCCCGACCGACGAGGCCAACCCCGACTACCTCGAGATCGCCCTCATCGAGGACGCCGACGACTCGGCCGCCGCGCCCGCCTTCCGGGCCCGCGTCGTCGTCAGCGACGGCTTCATGGACGCCTCGGTGATCCAGATCTACGCCACGATCGACGGTGGCCCGCTCGAGGGCGAGCTCGACCTGCCCACGATCCCGATCGGCTCCTCGGCCGACCTGAGCACCGGGGAGGACGTGACCGTCCTCGGCTTCCCGGGCATCTCGGGCTCGGCCGGGGTCTCGGTCACCCGGGGCGTCATCTCGACCTTCCTCGACGACGACCGCCTCGGCCCCCGCTCCGAGATCGACACCGATGCCCGCATCGCCCCCGGCAACTCCGGGGGAGCGGCGATCGACAACGAGGCCGAGATCGTCGGCATCCCGTCGGCCACCTTCTCCCAGCAGGGGTCGTCGGTGGTCTCCGGTCGGATCCGGTCGATCGACGTCGTCAAGCCGCTCATCGCCGAGGCCGAGGCGCAGACCTCGGGCTCGCAGGACTGAAAGGTTCCTCCCGTGGGACTGCTGCTCCAGACTCCTCGCGCGCTCGTACGACGGGTCCTGCGGCCCGGCGCGCCCAGCCCGCTCGCGGGGCGCACCGTCCTCGTCACGGGCGCCTCGTCCGGCATCGGCGAGGCCACCGCGCTGGCGGTCGCCGCGCGGGGCGGCCACGTCCTGCTCGTGGCCCGCCGCGCCGACGAGCTCGAGCGGGTGCGGGCGGAGGTCGAGGCACGTGGTGGTAGCGCGACGGCGTACGTCTGCGACCTGGTGGACGGCGACGCCGTCGACGCCCTGGTGGTGCGGGTGCTGGCCGAGCACGGTGCGGTCGACTACCTCGTCAACAACGCCGGCCGCTCGATCCGGCGCTCGCTGCACCTGTCCTACGACCGCTTCCACGACGTCGAGCGCACCACCGCGATCAACTACCTGGCGCCGGTGCGGCTGACCCTCGGCCTGCTGCCGGCGATGCGCGCGCAACGCTTCGGGCACGTGGTCAACATCCTCAGCTGGGGGGTGCAGATGAAGGCGCCGAAGTTCTCCGCCTACCTCGGCTCCAAGGCAGCGCTGGACACCTGGTCGCGCATCGCCGGTCGCGAGACCTACGGCGACAACGTCACCTTCACCAACATGCGCTTCGCCCTGGTGCAGACGGCGATGACCGCGCCGACCGAGGCCTACGCCGGTCGCGGCGAGACCGCCGAGCAGGCGGCCGCCCGGGTGGTGCGGGCGCTGGAGGACCGGCCGATCACGGTCGACACGGTCGCGGGCCAGGTGGGGGAGGTGCTCAACCTGGTGGCACCTCGGCTGAGCGACGCGCTCTTCCACCGCTTCGACCGGGCGTTCGGCGACTCGCGGGCGGCGTCAGCGGCGGTCTCAGGGGCAGCATCAGGGGCGGGCTCAGGCGAGCATGGTGACCGCAGCGGTGATGCCGGCCAGCACGATCAGCACGCGGAACAGGGTCGGCGGTAGGCGTCGTCCCACGCGGGCGCCGACGTAGCCTCCGACCACCGAGCCGGCCGCGAGCAGCGCGACCGCGCGCCAGTCGACCTCGGCCACGACGACGAAGATCAGCGCGGCGATCACGTTGCCCGAGAGGATCGCCAGCGTCTTCAGGCCGTTGACGACGCGCAGCTCGAGGTCGAGCCCGAAGCCGAGGACGGCCACCATCATCACGCCCGACCCGGCCCCGAAGTAGCCGCCGTAGACACCGACCAGGGTCGAGAACCCGGTCGTCACGGGGGACATGTGGGTGCGCGCGGCCGACTCGTGTCCGTCGGGCAGCCGGCGTCGGAGGGCCCGCGAGATGGTCGGCTGGGCGCCCACGAGCAGGCAGG
>NZ_JAEMSS010000038.1 GCF_016462705.1 Nocardioides sp.
GGATCGCCGTGGACCTTGATCTCCGCCTCCTGGCGGACGGCCCGGGGGCTCGGCGGCTCGGGCGCCGGTGCCTGCTTGCCCCGGCCGGGGACGGGCACCTTGGCGGCCACCGCGCCCACCGCTCCGGCCGCGGACACAGCGGTGCCGACCGCCGTGCTGACGGCGGTGCTGACGGCGGCGTCGGCGGCGTTCTTGATCTTCCCGAGGGGGTTCTTGGGCACGGGTGGGTCCTTTCGGTCCGGAAGCACGTCGGGCCGGTCGGCTCGGTGCGTCGGCCCCTCACGGGGTACCCCACCATCGTGCGCGGCAACCGGAACGGGCAAGCGGGGTGTCCCGATGGAGCCTGACGGCGGGGGAGCGGAGCGCACCGAGGTCATCGTGCGGACGCTCGAGGACGCCTTCGCGCCGCTCATGGAGGCTGACGCCGACGCGTTCCGCCACAAGTTCCGCACCATGGCCGCCGACCCCCATGCCTTCTACCGGGGTAGCGCCTGCCTGTTCTACGCCGATGTCACCGGGCATGACGACCCGTTCACCGACGAGCGGAGCGGCCGGATCTGGATCCATGGGGACCTGCACGTGGAGAACTTCGGCACCTACCTCAACGCCGACGGGAGGCTCGTCTTCGACGTGAACGACTTCGACGAGGCCTACCTGGGCCGCTACACGTGGGACCTGCAGCGGTTCGCGGCCTCGCTGGCGCTCACGGGGTGGCAGAAGGCCCTGCCGGAGCCGGTCGTCCGCGCACTGCTGCGTCGTTACCTCGAGGCCTACCTGGCACAGGTGGACGAGTACTGCGGCACCGACGTCGACGACTTCGCGCTGCAGCTCCACAACACCGACGGCCCCGTCCACGACGCGCTCGTGCACGCCCGGCAGCGGACCAGGGCGGAGCAGCTCGATGCGGTGACCCACCGGGTCGACGGCACCCGGATGTTCCGCGAGGACCCGAGCATGCGCCGGCTCGGCCGGCGCGAGCGCAGGAAGGTCGTGGCCGCGTACGAGGAGTACCTGGACACGATCCCGGAGCAGAAGCGGTGGAACCGCGACCTGTTCTACGACCTGCGCGACGTCGTCGGCAAGAGCGGCTTCGGCATCGGCTCGGCCGGGCTGCCGGCGTACAACATCCTCATCGAGGGCGTCAGCCAGGCCCTCGACAACGACGTGGTCCTCTCGATGAAGCAGGCCAACGTGCCCGCCGTGAGCCGCTTCGTGGACAGCGGGACGGTCGAGGGCTACTTCCGCAACGAGGGCCACCGGACCGTGGTCAGCCAGCGGGCCCTCCAGGTGCACACGGACCCGTTGCTCGGCTACACCGAGCTGGACGGCGTCGGCTACGTCGTGTCGGAGGTGTCCCCCTACGAGGTCGACCTCGACTGGAGCGGGCTCACGCACCCGGACGACATCGACCACGTCGTCGGGCTCCTAGGCAAGGCGACCGCGAAGATCCACTGTGCCTCCGACGAGGACAGCGACCAGGACCTGGTGGACTTCCAGGTCGAGCACGCGATCACCGAGTCACTGGCGGGCAGCGACGAGGACCTGGTGGCGTGGGTGACGGAGTTCGGCATCACCTACGCGGAGCAGGTCCGCACCGACCATGCCCTGTTCGTGGACGCGTTCCGGGCCGGCCACGTGGGGATCACGGCGACCTAGACCTCAGCCCTCGAGACCGGCTCCTGGCGACGGCTCGGCACGCAGGTGTCCCGGCGGCGTGAAGCCCTCGAGGGCGAACGCCGCGTCGATCGCCCGGGCGACCGCGTCGACCCGTTCGTCGGGAACGACGGCGACGCTGGAGCCGCCGAAGCCGCCGCCGGTCATCCTGGCGGCCACGGCGCCGGCCTCGACCGCGACCGCCACCGCGACGTCGAGCTCCGGACACGAGATCTCGAAGTCGTCGCGCATGGAGAGGTGCGAGTCGGCGAAGAGCCTCCCCAGGGAGTCGAGGTCACCTGCGGCCAGCGCGTCGACGCACTCCCTGACCCGCGCGATCTCGGTGACGACGTGCCGGGCGCGCCGGCGGACCCGGTCGTCGGCGATGCGCGCGACCGCGTCGAGGTCGGCGTCCCTGAGCGAGGAGAGGCCCAGCACCGCCGCCGCCTCCTCGCAGTCGGCGCGCCGCTGCCCGTAGCCGCCGTCGACCAGAGCGTGCGAGACGCGGGTGTCGGTCACCAGGAGGCTGTGTCTGGCAAGACCCAGCCGGACCTGGGTGCTCCGGCCCCGGTCCTCGGGCAGGTCGAAGTCGATGACGAGCGCGGCGCCCGCCTCGCCGAGCATGGCGATGGTCTGGTCCATGCCTCCGGTCGGCGCGCCCACGATCTCGGTCTCGGCGGCCATGCCGGCGGACACCAGGTCGCGCCGGAGCTCCGGGGTCAGCGGGAGACCGAGCGCGACGGCCACGGCGACCCCGACCGAGCACTCGAGCGCGGCCGAGCTCGAGAGCCCCGCGCCCAGGGGGACGGTGCTGTCGACGTAGAGGTCCACCCCCGGGATCTCGTGCCCGCGCTCGTGCAGCGCCCAGACCATGCCCGCGGCGTACGCCGCCCAGCCATCGACCGTGCCGGGCCCGACCGCGGCGAGCTGCCCCTCCCAGGGCTCGGCCTGCTGGGCGCTGGCGACGCGCACCAGCCCGTCCGCCGGGTCGTCGCGGAGCCGCGCCGCGGCGTACGTCGCGTGCGGCAGGGCGACCGGCAGGACGAGGCCGTGGTTGTAGTCGGTGTGCTCGCCCATCAGGTTCACCCGCCCCGGCGCCCGGCCGACCACGCTCGCCTCGCGCCCGTAGTGGTCGGCGAACCCGGCCCGGACGGACCTGGCGAGCTCGTGCGGATCCCCGGGGGCGACGTACGTCATCGGGAGCTGCGCTCGCTGCGGCCGCGGACGATGCCGATGAACGTCTGGACCCGCTCGTCCTCGTCGTCCACCCGCCAGGCCAGACCGATGGTCGTCGGCGGCAGGTCGGTCACCGTCCGGTAGGTCACGTCCTTGCGGTGGTGCAGGCGGGCCACCGACATCGGCACCACCACGACGCCCGTGCCCGCGGCGATCGTTGCGACGACATCGGCCATCGCGAGGTCGCCCCAGGCCTGGTGCTCGTCCTCGAGATCGGCCTCGGTCACCTCGTCGAGGAGCGTCAGGGTGTTGTCGATGCTCATGACGGCGACCGGCAGCTCCTCGTAGAGCGGGATGAGGTGCAGCCCCTCGCGGTCGACGGGCAGGCGCACCAGGGCCATCGACTGCGTCCCGTCGCGCACGCCGTCGAGCTGGTCATGCTCGGTGACGGGCACCAGCTCGAGCCGCTCCCGCGACCGCTCCCGCCACACCCGGGCCCACTTGTCGGGCGTCGCCCCGGTGACGAAGCCGAGGGTGAAGGTCATGGCAGTGTCCCGGGGTAGGGGTACGGGTGGACTTGGCGTGTTCAGGGTGCGTGCATCGTAAGGCGCCGGAGCGACGACGCTGTCGGCTCATCATCGAGCGACGGCACGCAGCGAGGGGCGTGTCATGAGTGCGCGAAGCGCACTCGCAGCCCTACCCCGGGGCACTGGAGTGTTACAGGCGGCAGCCGGCTGCTTCGCAGTCCAGCAGCTCGCGGAGCGTCCGGCGCAGGTCGCGGACCAGGTCCCGCTGCCAGGGCGGCATCAGCCGCAGCGACTGCCACCCACCGACCATCAGGTTGGTGAGCTCGTCCGGGTCGTGCCTCAGGTCGTAGAGCTCCTCGCGGTCGCTGTTGATGTAGTCGACCAGCTTCCAGCGTTCGGTGACCACGGCGTTGAAGTCCGACAGCCGCGCGCGGCGTGGGCTCTCGACGACGGTCTCGGGGTACTCCTCGACCGCGCTGAGCGCCTCCTTCTCCAGCGGGATCAGACCTCGGCTGAGGAGGAGGTGCTCGCGGGGGAGGCGGGTCGCCTCGCCCCGGAGCAGCGGCAGGAGCGACACGCCGTCGACCCGGGCGGGTGCCGTCGTGCCGGTCATGTCGGCGACGGTCGGCGCGAGGTCGATGTTGCCGGCCAGCTCGCTGATCCGGGTGCCGGGCTCGATGCCCGGGCCGCGCACCAGGAGCGGCACGCTGACGGTCTCCTCGAAGTGGTTGTACTTGGCGATGTCGAGGCGGTGCTCGCCCATGTTGTAGCCGTTGTCGGACGTGAACACGATGTAGGTGTCGTCGAGGGTGCCCTGCGCCTCCAACCGCCGGACCAGGGCTCCGACGTTGGCGTCGAGGACCTGCACCGCCCGGATCCGCTGCCGGAAGGCCTCGTCGATCTCGGCCTTCTTCGCGGCGGTGAGTCGCGGGCGGGTGCCGCTCACGCCGTACTTGTCGCCGACGTCGGCCTCGTCGAAGCCCGGAGTCCGGGGGTAGCGGACGTCGCTGAACTGGCTGGCGAGGTCCTCAGGCGCGGCGTACGGGGCGTGGGGGGCGTAGGACGAGTAGTAGACGAACCTGCCGCCGTCGCGCAGGTCCATCCCGTCCAGGCCGTCGACCAGGTCGAGCAACCTGTCTCCCATGACCTGGTCGAGGAACTCGGTGCGCGGCGCCTCGTCCACGACACCGTTGACGTTGACGACGGCGTCACGCTGGCGGTACGGCGTCCCGCCCACGGGGCTGAACCAGGACTGCCAGCCGGGCGGGACGAACTCCTCGAGCGCCCTCTTCTCGGCGTCCGTGCCGTCGTAGCCGCCCGGGTAGGGGTACTCGTTGAGGTACTTGCCGAGGAGGGCGCTGCGGTAGCCGTTGGACTCCAGCCAGGTGGGCAACGCCTCCGACTCGCGTCCCTCGTGCCACCGGAAGAACCCGCCCGCCGGGTGGTGGTTGCCGCGCACGCCGTGGTTGTGGGTGTACTCCCCGGACAGGATGCTCGCCCGCGAGGTGCAGCAGGTCGACTGCTCGACGTAGTAGCGGTCGAAGGACGCGCCCTGGTCCGCGACCAGCCTCCGGGTCTGGGGCATCCACCGGAGCAGCTTCTTGTCCAGGTCGTCGGCCACGATCATCACGACGTTGGGCCGGGCCGCCCGCTCCGTGGGATCGGGGGACTCCACCGCCGACTGGAGCGCAGCCACGCCGGGCCAGTGGGTGCCGCCGACCAGCGCGAGGAGGACCGCCAGCACCACGAGCCCGAGCGCGGCCGACCGTCCCCTCGCCACGTGCGCTCCACTCCCCGCCGGTCGTCGTCAGCTCTTCGTCAGGTCTCCGTCGTGCAGCCAAGAACCCGCAGGTCATGAGGCCTGCGGGTCCGGTTCGGTGTCCGAGGGGGGACTTGAACCCCCACGCCCGTTAAAGGGCACTAGCACCTCAAGCTAGCGCGTCTGCCAATTCCGCCACCCGGACGAGTGCGCCGAAACCCTAGCAAAGCAGAGGGGCGATCCTCGCATCGGTGGACCGGCCGGGATGGCGGCCCCGACAAGGGCGGATGACATGCTGGGCCGTATGTCCGAGACCGCCGCCGGGACCGCCGACGGGAGCGCTGCCGGGAGCGTCGACGCCGAGGTCGTGGACCTCTGCCGCGAGCTCATCCGCATCGACACCAGCAACTACGGGGACGACTCGGGGCCGGGGGAGCGCAAGGCGGCCGAGTACGTCGCCGCCCTCCTCGACGAGGTGGGCATCGAGTCCCGGCTGTACGAGTCCGAGCCTGGCCGCACGTCACTCGTGGCGCACTGGGGACCGTCCGACGGCGACGCCCTGCTGCTGCACGGTCACCTCGACGTGGTGCCGGCCGCCGCGGAGGACTGGCAGGTCGACCCCTTCGCCGGTGAGATCCAGGACGGCTATCTGTGGGGCCGGGGCACCGTCGACATGAAGGACTTCGACGCGATGCTGCTCTCGGTGGTGCGGCACCGCCAGCGCACCGGCCGGGTCCCTGACCGGCCGGTGGTCCTCTGCTTCACCGCCGACGAGGAGGCGGGCGGCCACCTCGGCGCCGAGGTCCTGGTCAGGCGGCACCGTGAGGAGCTCGAGGGCTGCACCGAGGCCGTCGGCGAGGTCGGCGGCTTCAGCACGACGGTCCGCGGCCGCCGGCTCTACCTGATCGAGGCGGCCGAGAAGGGCATGGCCTGGCTCAAGCTCACCGCCCGCGGCACCGCCGGGCACGGTTCGATGATCAACCCGGACAACGCCGTGGCCCGCCTCGGTGCGGCGGTGGCCAGGATCGGCGCCTACGAGTGGCCGGTGCGGCTCACGCCGACGATGGAGGTCCTGCTGGCGACGGTCGGCGATCTCGCCGGCACGGAGGTCACCCCGGACAACGCCCCCGACCTGGTCCAGGAGTTCGGCGGCGCCGCCCGGATGCTCGGCGCGGTCATCAGCAACACCCTCCAGCCGACGATGCTGCAGGCCGGCTACAAGGTCAACGTCGTCCCGACCGAGGCGTCGGCGTACGTCGACGGCCGGTTCCTGCCGGGCTACGAGGACGAGTTCCGGGCCACCCTCGAGGAGCTGGTCGGCGAGGGGATCACCATCGACGCCCTGAGCTGGCAGCAGCCGTGGGAGACGCCGTACGACGGTGCGCTGGTCGCGTCGATGGAGCGCAGCATCCTCGCCGAGGACCCCGACGGCATCGTCGCGCCCTACCTGATGAGCGGCGGGACCGACGCCAAGCACTTCCGGGACCTGCCGGGGCTGCGGTCCTACGGCTTCGCCCCGTTGCGGCTCCCCGCCGACCTCGACTTCACGGCGCTGTTCCACGGCGTCGACGAGCGGGTGCCGACCGACGCGCTGGAGTTCGGCGCACGGGTGCTCGACCGCTTCCTGGATGAGATCTGAGAAGACCCCGCGTGGACCGGGTCAAGCGGTCCTGACGGCCCGGATGATCTTCCGGCGCAGCACCACCCGGCGGACGCCGTCGTTGCCGATCCGGACCCGGTCGAGCTCCCAGCCGCCGTGCTCGGCGCGCTCGACGAGCAGCTTGGTGACCACGTTGCGGGGGAACTCACGGTCGAAGACGACCTTGTCGAACTCCCACTCGACCCGGGGAGTACGGGAGACGCTCGCGCGGCTGCTCACCACGAGCCTCCTGACACGTCATCGAGCGCCGAGGCGATCTCCTCCGGCAGCGTCTTGTCCTCGATCTCGAGCGCGTCGGTGAGCTGCGCCGAGGTGCGGGCACCGACGATCGGTGAGGTCACCCCGGGCCGGTCGCGCACCCAGACGAGGGCGACCTGGAGCGGGGTCCAGCCGAGACCGTCGGCGGCTTTGGCGGTCGCCTCGACGATCCCACGACCCCGGTCGTCGAGGTAGGCGTCGACGAAGTTCCCGAAGATCCGCGACGCCCCACGGGAGTCCGACGGCGTGCCGGCTCGGTACTTGCCGGTGAGGACACCGCGGCCGAGGGGGGACCAGGGCAGCACGCCGAGACCGAGCGCCCGGGCCGCAGGCAGCACCTCCTGCTCCACCTTGCGGTTGACCAGCGAGTACTCCACCTGGGTCGACGCCAGCGGCGCGCGTCCCGGCACGGCTCGCTGCCAGGTCGCGGCCTGGCCGGTCTGCCACCCGTTGTAGTTGGAGATGCCGGCGTACGCCGTCCGACCGGTGCTCACCGCGAAGTCGATCGCGCCGAGGGTCTCCTCGACGGGCGTCTCGTCGGACCAGACGTGGACCTGCCACAGGTCGACGTGGTCGACCCCGAGCCGCTTCAGCGACGCGTCCAGCGTGGCGAGCAGGCTCCCGCGTGAGGTGTCGAGCACCCGGGTCCCGGTCCGCCGCGAGATGCCGGCCTTGGTGGCGACCACGACCTCGTCGCGGGGGACGGCCGACCCGAGCAGCGATCCCAGCAGCTCCTCCGAGCGGCCGTCGGTGTAGCCGGCCGCGGTGTCGACCAGGTTTCCCCCGGCCCCCAGGAAGGCCGTCAGCTGCTCGCGCGCCTCGTGCTCGTCGGTGTCCCCACCCCAGGTCATCGTGCCGAGCCCCAGCCGTGAGACCCGCAGGCCGGTCCGTCCGAGAGCCCTCCGCTGCATGGCGGAAACCGTAACCGCCCTAGTGTTCAGACTCGTGGAGGACGTGCTGAAGGCCGTGGTGCTGGGTCTCATCCAGGGCCTGACGGAGTTCCTGCCGATCTCCAGCAGCGCCCACCTGCGGATCTACCCGGAGCTGTTCGGCTGGGGCGACCCGGGCGCGGCGTTCACCGCGGTGATCCAGATCGGCACCGAGCTCGCGGTGCTGATCTACTTCCGCAACGACATCTGGCGGATCGTGTCGACGTGGACGCGGTCCTTGTTCCGTCCGGAGTACCGGGGGCATCTCGACGCCCGGATGGGCTGGTACGTGATCGTCGGGTCGCTGCCCATCGTGGTGCTGGGCGTCCTGCTCAAGGACGTCATCGAGCGCGACTTCCGCAGCCTCTGGCTGATCGCCGGCACCCTGGTCGTCTTCGGGGTCGTCCTCGGGGTCGCCGACCGAGTGGGCTCCACCGAGCGGCAGATCAAGGAGATGCACCTCCAGCACGCGGTCCTCATGGGTCTGGCGCAGGCGTGCGCCCTGGTGCCCGGGGTCTCGCGGTCCGGCGCGACCCTGTCGATGGGCCGCTTCCTCGGCTACGACCGCGAGGCCGCCACCCGCTACGCGTTCCTCCTGGCCATCCCGGCGGTCGTCGGCGCCGGTCTCTTCGAGCTCCCGGAGATCAGCTCCGGGGACAACGACTACGGCTGGGGACCCACGATCATCGCGACCGTCGTGTCGTTCGTCGTCGGGTACGCCGCCATCGCCTGGCTGCTGCGCTACGTCTCCACGAGGTCCTACACGCCGTTCGTCCTCTACCGGGTGGCGCTGGGTGCCGGGACGTTCGTGCTGCTGGGCCTGGGTGTCCTCAGCGCGTAGACGTTCTTGGCGTTGGGCGTGGTGCCCGCGCGCGTAGCAGGCGCGCCCACATGCGCGGGCACCACCGGTGACTGAAGCGGTGACCGGTGAGACGGCGGGGACGACTGAGGTGGCTGGGACCAGCTTCGCGACACTGTTCGCGCTGGCCGGGCCGGGGCTGAGCCTGGAGCCGTGGCTGGATCGTGCGAACTGTGTCGCGAGCACCGGGGTGGTATGCCCGCGGCCGCCACGCCCACCCCAAGAAACCTCGCCTACAACCAGCCCGACTTCTTGAACACCACCCAGAGCGCCGTCGACGACAGCACCATGAGGAGCACCGCGAACGGGTAGCCGAGCAGCCACCCGAGCTCGGGCATGTGGTCGAAGTTCATGCCGTAGACGCCGGCGATCAGGGTCGGGGTCGCGACCAGGCCGATGCCGGCGGAGATCTTGCGCATGTCGTCGTTCTGCTGCACCGAGATCCGGGCCAGGTGGGCGTCGAACGCCGTGGACAACAGGCTGTCGAGGGTCTCGACGACGTCCGCGGCCTGGTTGAGGTGGTCGTAGACGTCGCGGAAGAACGGCGCCGCCTCCTTCTCGACGCCGCCGACCCGGCCCTCGGCGAACCGCCGCATCGGTTCCCGGAGCGGCATCACGGCCCGGCGGACCTCGGCGATCTCGCGCTTGAGGGTGTAGATCCGGATCGAGTCGTTGGTGCGGGCCGGGGAGAACACCGACTCCTCCACCTCGTCCACGTCGACCTGGAGCTCGTCGACCACCGCGACGTAACCGTCGACCACCGTGTCGCACACCGCGTAGACGACGGCCGAGGGGCCGTGGGTGAGCACGCTCTCCCGGGACTCGAGGAAGGACCTGGCCGTCTGGAGCTGGGATCCCTGGCCGTGCCGGACGGTGACCACGAAGTCCTGTCCGAGGAACATGCTGATCTCGCCGGTCTCGACCGCGTCCTGCTCGTCGACGTACCAGAGCGTCTTGAGCACCAGGAAGAGGTTGTCGTCGTACCGCTCCAGCTTCGGCCGCTGGTGGGCCTGGACGGCGTCCTCCACCGCGAGGTGGTGGAGGCCGAACGACTTGGCGACCTCGGCCAGCTCGTCCTCGGTCGGCTTGTAGAGACCGACCCAGACGAAGTCGCCGGCCTCCGTGGCGTGCGAGCGCAGGGTGTCGAAGTCCGAGATCTCGCAGTCGACCTCGAGCCGCTGCCCCTGGCGGTAGAGCGCGCCGTCGACGATCACACCACCGAGAGTAGAGGCGAGGCTGGCCCGGATCGTTACTGTTCCCGGCATGGCGACGGTGATCCTGGTGCGGCACGGCCGGACGACCGCCAACGCCTCCGGGGTCCTGGCCGGGCGCACCGCGGGCGTCTCGCTCGACGACGCGGGTCGGACCCAGGCCGCCGCCACGGGCGAGCGGCTCGCTGCCGTCCCACTGGTCGCCGTCGTCAGCAGCCCGCTGGAGCGCTGCAAGCAGACGGCCGCCGCGGTCGCCGCCGCCCAGCAGGGCAGGCCCGCCCGGCTCACGGACAAGGGCCTCACCGAGTGCGACTACGGCGAGTGGCAGGGGCGCACCCTCGCGGCGCTGGCCAAGGAACCCCTGTGGAAGACCGTCCAGACGCAGCCGTCGGCGGCCGTCTTCCCCGGGGGCGAGTCCCTGACGGCGATGCAGGCGCGCGCCGTCGCCGCGGTACGCCGCCGCGACGCCGTCATCGAGGCGGAGCACGGCGCCGGCGCGGTGTGGGTCGCCGTGAGCCACGGCGACATCATCAAGGCGGTGCTGGCCGACGCGCTGGGCATGCACCTCGACCTCTTCCAGCGCCTGCACGTGGACCCGGGGTCCGTCTCGATCATCCGCTACACGTCGACCCGGCCGTTCGTGCTGGCCAGCAACACCCACGCCGGCGACCTGTCCTGGCTCGCGCCACCCCCGGCGAAGAGGCGGCGCTCCCGCAAGGCCGCCGCCGACGCAGCGGTGGGCGGGGGAGCGGGCCCGTCCCCAGCCGCCTCATAGGGTGAACCACATGGCACCGCTGATCCACGGCTTCGACCCGCCGGAGCGCTTCGTCACCGGCACCGTCGGCCCGCCCGGACAGCGCACCTTCTTCCTCCAGGCCCGCAGCGGCAGCCGCATCGTCAGCGTCTCCCTGGAGAAGCAGCAGGTGGTCGCGCTGGCCGAACGGGTCGACCAGCTGCTGGACGAGGTCATGAGCAGCCGCAGCACCGAGGGGATCGTGCCCGCGCTCGCGCCGCTGGACCTCGAGGACTCCGACCCGCTCGAGCAGCCGATCGAGGAGGAGTTCCGGGCCGGGACGATGACCCTGTCGTGGGACCCCGACGACGAGCGGGTGGTGATCGAGGTGTTCCCGTTCACCGAGGCGGCCGTCGTCTCGCCCGAGCAGGTCGAGGAGGACTTCGAGGAGCCCGAGCCCGACGAGATCCTCCTAGTCCGCCTGGACGCCGGCACCGCCCGGGCGTTCGTCAAGCGCGCCGAGCGGGTGGTCGAGGCCGGCCGTCCGACCTGCCCCTTCTGCGGTGGCCCGATCGACCCCGACGGCCACCTCTGCGTGCGGGCCAACGGGTTCCGCCGCCGGGATCCCTAGGCGCACCGATGGCCCCCACCGGCGCCCTGCTCGAGGACGAGCTCGTCCTGCACGGGCGGATCATGCCGGCCTCCAACGCGACGTTCCTCGGCCAGATCGGTGAGGTGCGGGTCGTCTACAAGCCGGTGTCGGGCGAGAGGCCGCTGTGGGACTTCCCGCACGGCACCCTCGCGGACCGCGAGGTGGCGGCCTACCTGGTCTCGGAGGCGATGGGCTGGGACGTGGTCCCGCAGACCTGGCTCCGGGACGGGCCGCACGGCGTCGGCATGGTGCAGGTCTGGCAGGAGCCGGATCCCGAGCAGGAGGCGGTCACCCTGGTGCCGGAGGGCCAGGTCCCGGACGGCTGGCGGCACGTCTTCGACGGCATCGACGGCCACGACCGCCCCATCTCGCTGATCCACGAGGACACCGCCCCGCTGCGCCGGATGGCCGTCTTCGACGCGGTCGTCAACAACGCCGACCGCAAGGGCGGGCACGTCCTGGAGATGCCCGACGGACACCGGTACGGCGTCGACCACGGCGTGTCGCTGCACGCCGAGGCCAAGCTCCGCACCGTCCTGTGGGGCTGGGCGGGCGAGCCGCTGACCAACGACGAGGTCGTGGTCCTGGCCGACCTCCGCGCCGCCGTCCTCGCCGAGCTGGGCGAGACCCTTGCTCAGCACCTCACGCCGCGCGAGGTGGACGCCCTGGCTCGCCGGTGCGCCCGGCTTGCCGACCACGGGGTTCTCCCGCACCCGCGGGGCGACTACCCAGCGATCCCGTGGCCACCCTTTTGACCAGCCCCCACTAGGCTCGCTTTCATGCGTGCCTGGCCCTCTCCGGACGTCCCGGGACTGACCGAGACGGGCCCGCCCGTCGCGCTGCACGACACGCCGACCGGGGGACTGGTCACCACCGAGCCCGACGGTCCCGCGCGGCTCTACGTTTGCGGCATCACGCCGTACGACGCCACCCACATGGGTCACGCGGCCACCTACGTCGCCTTCGACCTGCTCAACCGGGCGTGGCGCAACGCGGGCCACGAGGTCTCGTACGTCCAGAACGTCACCGACGTCGACGACCCGCTCCTCGAGCGCGCCGAGCGGGTGCACGTGGACTGGCGCGAGCTCGCCGAGCGGGAGACCGAGCTGTTCCGCCAGGACATGGCGGCGCTACGGGTGCTCGCACCGGACAACTACATCGGCGCCGTCGAGTCGATCCCGCTGGTCGTCACCCTCATCGAGCGGCTGCAGGCCGCCGGCTCGGTCTACAAGGTCGAGGACGACCTCTACTTCTCGGTGACCGCGGACCCGGCGTTCGGCGCGGAGTCCGGTCTCACCAGGGACCGGATGCTCGAGATCTACCCGGAGCGTGGTGGCGACCCGGACCGGCCCGGCAAGAAGGACCCGTTGGACTGCGTCGTCTGGCGCGGACCGCGGGACGGCGAGCCGAGCTGGGACAGCCCGTTCGGGCCTGGGCGCCCGGGCTGGCACATCGAGTGCACGGCGATCGCGCAGGAGTACCTGGGGGCGACCTTCGACGTCCAGGCAGGCGGCAGCGACCTGGTCTTCCCGCACCACGAGATGTGCGCCGGGCACGCGCACGTCGCGGACCCGACCGCCCGGTTCGCCAAGGTCTACGCGCACGCCGGGATGGTCGCCTACGACGGCGAGAAGATGTCCAAGTCGCTCGGCAACCTGGTCTTCGTGTCCGCGCTTCGCAACAGCGACGTCGACCCGATGGCGATCCGGCTGGCCCTGCTGCGCCACCACTACCGGTCGGACTGGGAGTGGCTCGACGCCGACCTCTGGGACGCCGTCGACACCCTGGCGTCCTGGCGCCGCGCCTTGTCCCTCGGCTCCGGGGCCCCCGCGGCGCCGGTCGTGACCGAGGTGCTGGCCGCGATGGCCGCCGACCTGGACGCACCGAGAGCGGTCGCCGCCGTCCAGGCGTGGGTCGACGCGACCCTGGGCGCCACCGGGCACCTGGCGGACAACTCCGACCCGGACGCGGCGCTCACGATGCACTCGCTGCTGGACGCGGCGCTGGGGCTGGCGCTCTAGGGCGTGTCCTGGCTACTCCTCGCCCTCGCGCCGCTTCAGGAACCGCTCGAACTCCCGCGCGATGGCCTCACCGGACGCCTCGGGGAGGTCGGCGGTGTCGCGGGTCTCCTCCAGGGAGCGCACGTAGTCGGCGACGTCCTCGTCCTCCTCGGCCAGCTCGTCGACGCCGCGCTCCCAGGCGCGGGCGTCCTCGGGGAGGTCGCCGAGCGGGATGCTGCACTCGAGCAGGTCCTCGAGCTGGCCCAGCAGCGCCAGCGTCGCCTTCGGGCAGGGCGGCTGGGCGACGTAGTGGGGGACGGCCGCCCAGTAGGAGACCGCCGGGATGTCGAGTCGCAGGCACGCGTCCTGGAACACGCCGACGATGCCGGTCGGGCCCTCGTAGGTCGACTGCTCGAGCTTGAGCCGGTCGACCAGCTCCGGCTCGGACGCGGTCCCGGTGACGGGGATCGGCCGGGTGTGCGGGGTGTCGGCGAGGAGCGCCCCCAGGGTCACCACGAGGTTGCCGCCGAGGTCGTCGCAGGCCGCCAGCAGCTCGGCACAGAACAGCCGCCAGCGCATGTTCGGCTCGATGCCGCGGATGAGGATCACGTCCCGGTCGAGGTCCGGAGGCGACGCGACGGCGATCTGGGTACCGGGCCACTGGATCCGGCGGTGGCCGGAGGCGTCGGCACCGACGTAGGGACGGTTGACCTGGAAGTCGTAGAACTCGTCGGGGTCGATCGTGCCGACCACCCGCGCCGACCAGACCGTCATCAGGTGGTCGACCACCGAGGAGGCGGCGTCCGCCGCGTCGTTCCAGCCCTCGAACGCCGCGATCACGACGGGATCCACCAGCCCGGGCACGTCCTCGATCTCGATCACCCAGCAAGTCTAGGGACGGTGGTGGTGGCACCGAGGATTTAGATCGGGCCACGGGCGGGTGTCACCATTCGGGAATCCTGTCCGGTCCGCGGACGCTGTTCTTAGTCTCGAAGAACGCCCGAGGAGCGCAGGAGAAGGGGACCATCGTGAGCACGTCGTTCAGGCCGGACGCCACCGAGGCGCTGACGGCCACCCTGCGCGAGCGGATCATGGTCATCGACGGCGCCATGGGCACCGCGATCCAGCGTGACCGACCGTCCGAGGAGGGCTACCGGGGCGACCGGTTCGCGGACTGGCCGAGCGACCTCCAGGGCAACAACGACCTGCTGACGCTCACCCAGCCCGACATCATCGCGGGCATCCACCGGGAGTACCTCGAGGCCGGTGCGGACATCCTCGAGACGAACACGTTCAACGCCAACGCGATCTCCCTGTCCGACTACGGCATGCAGGAGCTCGCCCACGAGCTCAACCTGGAGGCCGCTCGGCTGGCCCGGAATGTCGCCGACGAGTTCTCGACGGCGGAGCGGCCCAGGTACGTCGCCGGGGCGCTCGGGCCGACCACCCGGACCGCGTCGATCTCGCCCGACGTCAACGACCCGGGTGCCCGCAACGTCTCCTACGACCAGCTGGTGGCGGCGTACGCCGAGGCCACCCGCGGCCTCCTGGAGGGCGGCTCGGACCTGCTGTTCATCGAGACGATCTTCGACACGCTCAACGCCAAGGCCGCCATCTTCGCCGTCGAGACCGTCTTCGAGGAGTACGGCCGGCGCTGGCCGGTCGTCATCTCCGGCACCATCACCGACGCCTCCGGCCGCACGCTGTCGGGCCAGGTCACCGAGGCGTTCTGGGACTCGGTCCGCCACGTCAACCCCCTGGCCGTCGGTCTCAACTGCGCGCTCGGCGCCAAGGAGATGCGTCCGTACATCGCCGAGATGTCCCGGATCGCCGACTCGTTCGTCTCCTGCTACCCCAACGCCGGACTGCCCAACGCCTTCGGCGAGTACGACGAGGCGCCCGAGGAGACCGCGGCGTTCATCCGCGAGTTCGCCGAGTCCGGCTTCGTCAACCTGGTCGGGGGCTGCTGCGGCACGACGCCGGACCACATCGCCGCCATCGCCCAGGCCGTCGAGGGCCGCGAGCGGCGGGAGCCGCAAGGTCTCGAGCCCGCCATGCGCCTGGCCGGCCTCGAGCCGTTCACCATCACCGAGGACAGCCTCTTCGTCAACGTCGGCGAGCGGACCAACATCACCGGCTCCGCGCGGTTCCGCAACCTGATCAAGGACGGCGACTACGACGCCGCCCTGGCCGTCGCCGCGCAGCAGGTCGAGAACGGTGCGCAGGTCATCGACATCAACATGGACGAGGGGATGATCGACGGCGTCGCCGCCATGGACCGGTTCACCAAGCTGGTCGCGAGCGAGCCGGACATCAGCCGGGTGCCGGTGATGGTCGACTCCTCGAAGTGGGAGGTCATCGAGGCCGGGCTCAAGAACATCCAGGGCAAGCCGATCGTCAACTCGATCTCCATGAAGGAGGGCGAGGAGAAGTTCCGCGAGCAGGCTCGGCTGTGCCGCAAGTACGGCGCGGCCGCGGTCGTCATGGCCTTCGACGAGGACGGCCAGGCCGACAACCTCGAGCGGCGCAAGGCCATCTGCGAGCGGGCCTACCGGATCCTCGTCGACGAGGTCGGCTTCCCGCCCGAGGACATCATCTTCGACCCCAACGTCTTCGCCGTCGCGACGGGCATCGAGGAGCACGCGTCCTACGGCCTGGACTTCATCGAGGCGACCCGCTGGATCAAGGAGAACCTGCCGGGGGCCAAGGTCTCGGGCGGCATCTCCAACGTGAGCTTCTCCTTCCGCGGCAACAACCCGGTCCGCGAGGCGATCCACGCGGTGTTCCTCTACCACGCGATCGAGGCCGGCCTGGACATGGGCATCGTCAACGCCGGCGCCCTGGTCGTCTACGACCAGGTCGAGCCCGAGCTGCGCGAGCGCATCGAGGACGTCATCCTCAACCGCCGCCCGGACGCCGCCGAGCGGCTCCTCGAGATCGCCGAGGCGCACAACCTGCAGGGCGAGGCCGTCGAGGCGGAGGCCGAGGAGTGGCGCTCGCTGCCCGTCGGTGAGCGGATCACCCACGCCCTCGTGAAGGGCATCGACGCCTACGCGGAGAGCGACACCGAGGAGCTGCGGCAGGAGATCGCCGCGCGCGGCGGTCGTCCGATCGAGGTGATCGAGGGCCCGCTGATGGACGGCATGAACGTCGTCGGCGACCTGTTCGGGGCCGGCAAGATGTTCCTGCCCCAGGTCGTCAAGTCGGCCCGCGTGATGAAGAAGGCGGTCGCCTACCTCATCCCCTTCATCGAGCAGGAGAAGCTCGACAACCCCGAGTACGCCACTGCCAAGGACACCAACGGCACGATCGTGATGGCGACGGTCAAGGGCGACGTCCACGACATCGGGAAGAACATCGTGGGCGTGGTGCTCCAGTGCAACAACTACGAGGTCATCGACCTCGGGGTGATGGTGCCCACCCAGAAGATCCTGGACACCGCGCAGGAGATCGGCGCCGACGCCGTCGGGCTGTCCGGCCTGATCACGCCGTCGCTGGACGAGATGGTGGGTGTGGCCACCGAGATGCAGCGTCGCGGCTTCGAGATCCCCCTGATGATCGGGGGCGCCACCACCTCCCGCGCCCACACTGCGGTCAAGGTGGACGGCAAGTACGACGGACCCGTGGTCTGGGTCAAGGACGCCTCCCGCTCGGTGCCGACGCTGGCCGCGCTGCTGAGCGACGCCCAGCGTCCCAAGCTGCTCGCGGACATCAAGGCCGACTACGACTCGCTGCGGACCCGGCACGCCGGCAAGGGCGACCGCAAGCTGCTGACCTACGAGCAGGCCAAGGCCGCGGCCACCCCCATCGAGTGGGAGGGCTACGTCCCGCCCGCTCCGAAGGCGCCGGGCGTGCACGTGCTCGACGACTACGACATCGGTGAGCTGCGCGACTACATCGACTGGCAGCCGTTCTTCAACGCCTGGGAGATGAAGGGCAAGTTCCCGGACATCCTCAACAACCCCACCAGCGGCGAGACCGCCCGCAAGCTCTACGACGACGCCCAGGCGATGCTCGACGTGATCGTCGCCGAGAAGTGGCTGACGGCGCGGGGCGTGTTCGGCATCTTCCCCGCGGCCGGCCACGGCGACGACACCCTCGTCTACACCGAGGACCGGACCGAGGTCGTGGCGACGCTGCACCACCTCCGGCAGCAGGGAGTCCACCGCGAGGGAGTGCCCAACCGGTCGCTCGCCGACTACGTGGCACCCCACGAGACCGGCGCGGCCGACCATGTGGGTGGCTTCGCGGTGACGGCGGGGATCGGGCTGCCCGACCGGGTCAAGGCGTTCAAGGACGAGCACGACGACTACAACGCCATCCTGCTGGAGTCGCTCGCGGACCGGCTCGCCGAGGCGTTCGCCGAGCGGCTCCACGAGCGGGTGCGCACCGAGTTCTGGGGCCACCAGCCCGACGAGTCCCTGACCAAGGACGACCTCGTCGCCGAGAGGTACACCGGGATCCGACCGGCGCCGGGCTACCCCGCCTGCCCCGACCACACCGAGAAGCTCACCCTCTGGCAGCTCCTCGACGCCGAGGCCGCGACCGGGATCACGCTCACCGAGTCGATGGCCATGTGGCCGGGGGCGTCGGTGTCCGGCTGGTACTTCAGCCACCCCGAGTCGCAGTACTTCGTGGTCGGCCGGCTGGGCCGCGACCAGGTCGCCGACTACGCCGAGCGCAAGGGCTGGACGCTGACCGAGGCGGAGCGCTGGCTCTCGCCCAACCTCGGCTACGACCCGGAGGACTAGGTCGGTGGCTGACGTGCGAGCGCCGCGTGCCGCGACACCACGTGCCGTCCTCTGGGACCTCGACGGGACGTTGGTCGACACCGAGCCGTACTGGATCGCTGCCGAGTACGCCCTGGCCGAGGAGCACGGCGGCACCTGGAGCCAGGAGCACGCCCTCCAGCTGGTCGGCAACGACCTGGTCGACTCGGGCCACTACATCCGCGAGGTGCTGGGGCTCGAGATGAGCGCCGCGGACATCGTGGACTACCTCCTCGACCGGGTCGTGGCCCAGGCCCAGGAGGCCGTCCCGTGGCGGCCCGGCGCGGTGGAGCTGCTGGCGGCGCTGCGGGCCGCCGGCGTCCCTTGCGGCCTGGTCACGATGTCCTACCAGCGGCTGGTCGCACCGGTCGTGGCCCACCTCCCGCCGGAGACCTTCCGGGTGATCGTCACCGGTGACGAGGTCGAGAAGGGCAAGCCCCACCCGGAGCCCTACCTGACCGCCGCCGCGGCCCTCGGCCTCAGGCCGGAGGAATGCGTCGCGATCGAGGACTCCAACACCGGCGCGACCTCGGCCGAGACCGCCGGGTGCCCGGTCCTGGTGGTGGAGAACCACGTCGCCGTCACGGCGGCTCCGCGCCGGACCTTCGCCGCGTCGCTCACCGACGTGACCGTGGAATCTCTCGCGGAACTGGTCTGACCCGAGCGAATTCATCGCGGAATCGTTGCCGGATCGCGACCTCCCCGCACCGCACCCGCTATGGCGGCCCGCCCACCGGCGGGGTTAGGTTCCATGGGCAATTCGCACCCCTATCGGGAGGTACACACGTGTTTCGAGCACGACGGACCCTGGCCCTGGCAGGCGTGAGCGGGCTGATCCTCACGCTCGCCGCCTGCGGCAGCGATGACGACGGCGGCGACGACGGCGGCAGCGGAGGCGGTGGGGGCGGCGACACCGGTGCCAGCGCGCCCTGGGTCCTCGGCACGACCGAGTCGGTGACCGCGATGGACCCGGCAGGGTCCTACGACTTCGGTTCCTGGAACGTGCAGTACCAGGTCTTCGAGCAGCTGCTCACCATTCCGGCGGGAGCCGAGGAGCCGGTCGGCGACGCAGCCGAGTCCTGCGCCTACGACGACCCGCAGACCATCACCTGCACACTGCGCGAGGGCCTCAAGTTCTCCAACGGCAACGACCTCACGTCGTCCGACGTGCTCTTCTCGCTGCAGCGCAACATCGAGATCGCCGACCCCAACGGCTCCTCGGTCCTCCTCTACAACATCAGCAACGGTGACGAGGAGGCCCCGGCCCTGGCCGACGGCGCCATCGAGACCCCCGACGACCTGACGGTGGTCTTCAACCTCAACGCCGCGGACACGACCTTCCTCAAGCTGCTGTCGACCGCGACCACGTCGATCGTCGACGAGGAGACGTTCCCCGCTGACGAGCTGATGGCCGACGACGCCATCATCGGGTCCGGCCCCTACATGCTCAGCCAGTACAAGGCCGGCGAGCAGGCGGTCTTCGAGGCCAACCCGGAGTACGACGGGCCGCGGACCCCGAAGGCGGACCAGGTCGCGGTGCAGTACTTCGCCGACCCCGCGCCGCTGAAGACCGCGATCGAGACCGGCCAGGTCGACATCGCCTGGCGCACGCTGAGCCCGACCGACATCAACGACCTCGAGCAGGGTGGCGAGGTCGAGGTGCTCCGCGGCGAGGGTTCGGAGTTCCGCTACTGGGTCTGGCAGCTCAACAACGAGGTGCCCAAGGACAAGGCGGTCCGCCAGGCAGCCGCGCAGATCATCGACCGCGACGCCATCACGCAGAACGCCTATGACGGGACGACGGCACCGTCGTACTCGATCGTGCCCCCGGGCTTCGGCGGCCAGAAGGACTCGTTCCAGGAGAAGTACGGCGCTCCCGACGTCGAGAAGGCCAAGGCCATCCTCGACGAGGCCGGCGTGCAGACCCCGGTCAGCATCACGCTCGGCTACACGCCGACGCACTACGGTCCCAATGCGGTGGACGAGGCCAACGAGTTCGCCGACCAGCTCACCTCGAGCGGTCTCTTCGAGGTGGAGCTCGCGGACGCGGAGTGGGAGGAGTACCAGACCCTCTACAAGGAGGGCGCGTACGACCTCTTCATCCTCGGCTGGTACCCCGACATCCTGGACGCGGACAACTACCTGACCCCGTTCATCCGGGACGGTGGCTTCTTCGAGAACGGCTACAGCAACGAGGAGGTCAACGCCCTGCTCGACGCAGAGCTCGCCGAGACCGACGAGGCCGCCCGCGAGGACCAGATCGGCCAGCTCCAGGACATCGTGGCGGAGGACGTCCCGCTCATCCCCTCGTGGAACGGGCAGAACGTCGCCATCACGACCGACCAGGTCGAGGGCGTCCAGGAGACCCTGGACCCGACGTACATCTTCCGGTTCTGGGGGATCAGCAAGTCCGAGTGACGTGACGGCGGTGGGCGTCGGACCTGGTAGACCGGGTTCCGGCGTCCACCGCCCGCTGCCCCTGCCACCCGGAACGGAGGACCGTCCGTGAGCTCCTCGTCAGGATCGCTGGCCCGCTACATCGCGGTCCGGCTCCTGCTGGTGATCCCGATGATCTGGGTGCTCCTCACCATCGTCTTCTTCCTGCTGCGCGTGGCGCCGGGCGACCCGGTGTCCGCCGCCGTGGGAGGCAAGCTCAGTGAGGAGGCGCTGGACACCAGACGCGCCGCCCTCGGTCTCGACCGGCCGCTCATCGTCCAGTACCTCGACTACCTCGGCGACGTCGTCCGTCTCGACTTCGGCGCCACCATCAGCGACAACCGCCCGGTGCTCGACATCATCCGCGACCAGGGCGGCGCGACCCTGACGCTGACGATCGGCGCCTTCCTGTTCGCGCTCCTGATCGGGCTCCCGCTGGGCCGCCTGGCCGGGCGCCGCCGGGACACCGCGCTCGATGCCGGGATCCGGGTCTTCGGCGTGGTCAGCTACGCGGCGCCGATCTTCTGGGTCGGCATCATGCTGGTGATCCTGGTCGTCAAGCTGTTCCCCGGCTGGCCGACGTACGACATCGCCAGCGTCACCACCAAGTTCACCACCGAGCCGAGGACGCACATCCTGCTGGTCGACACGATCCTGGCCGGCGACGGCGCGGCCGTGCAGGACGTCCTCAAGCACCACGTGCTGCCGTGCTTCGCGCTGGGGCTGCTGCTGTCCGGTGTCATCATCCGGCTGGTCAGGGTCAACGTCATCCAGGCGATGCAGGGCGACTACGTCGAGGCCGCGCGGGCCCGGGGGATCCCCGAGCGCCAGGTCGTGCGCCGGCACGCGTTCCGCAACGCCCTGGTCCCGGTGATCACGGTCATCGGCCTCCAGGTGGCGCTCACCCTGTCCGGGGCGATCCTCACGGAGCGCACGTTCAACTGGCCCGGCCTCGGCACGGAGCTGGTGCAGTACGTCACCGCGCGCGACTACGTCGCCGTGCAGGGCCTGGTGACGTTCTTCGCGCTGGTCGTGGTGATCGTCAGCCTTCTCGTCGACGTGCTGAACGCCCTCGTGGACCCGAGGGTGAGGTACTGAGATGCGCCACTGGTTCAACACCATCTGGAACACCCGCGGCCTCGCCCGGTGGATCCTGGTCGCCGGCCTGGTCATCGTGGTCGCGTTCGTGGTCCTGGCGCTGCTCGCGCCCTGGGTGGCGCCCTACGAGTTCAACCAGTCCAAGGTCGACGGGGAGAAGCTCCCGAAGCTGGCGCACCCCTCCGGCGACTACTGGCTCGGGACCAACGACCAGTTCTACGACATCTGGTCGCGGGTCATCTGGGGCGCCCGGACCGCCCTCGAGGTCATCTTCCTGTCCGTGGCGTTCTCGATCGTGCTCGGAGTACCCCTGGGCCTGGTGTCGGGGTTCGTCGGCGGGTGGGTCGACCGCGCCCTGGTCTTCGTCATGGACTCCCTCTACGCGCTGCCGTCGCTGCTGCTGGCGATCGTCTTCTCCTTCCTGCTGCGTGGTCCGCTGGGCGGTGGGATCGTCGCCGCCGCGCTGTCGCTGACCTGCATCTACATCCCCCAGTACTTCCGGGTGGTCCGCAACACGACGGTCTCCACCAAGGAGGCCGTCTACGTCGAGGCTGCCCGGGCGATCGGCGCCCCGCCGCGGACGATCATGCGCAAGTACCTGTTCGGCAACGTCGTCCAGTCGGTGCCAGTGATCGGCACCCTCAACGCCGCCGACGCCCTCAGCACCCTCGCCGCCCTGGGCTTCCTCGGGTTCGGCATCCAGCCGACGGAGGCGTCCGAGTGGGGCTACGACCTCAGCCGGGCCCTGGACGACGCGCAGGCCGGCACCTGGTGGCCGGCGCTCTTCCCCGGCCTGGCGATCATCCTGCTGATCACCGGTCTCACCCTGGTGGGCGAAGGGCTGAACGAGACTCTCAACCCCGCCCTACGCCGCCGGCGCCTCATCCCGGTCCAGATGCCCGCGATGCGAGCCGACGACGCGATCGACGCGAGGAACGTGTGAAGAGCGACGACGTGGTGATCTCGGCCCGCGACCTGCGGGTCTGGTACGGCACCGCCGGACTCCCCGTGCGCGCCGTCGACGGGGTCAGCTTCGAGATCCGGTCCGGTGAGATCCTGGGGCTGGTGGGGGAGTCCGGGTGCGGCAAGTCCACCCTGGGCCGCGGCCTGCTCGGCCTGCTCCCGGACGGCGCGGCCCGGGACGGCGAGCTCTTCTTCCGCGAGCGCGACATGCTCCGGCTCAAGCGCCGCGAGCAGCACGCGCTGCGCGGGCGCGAGCTCGGGCTGATCTTCCAGGAGCCCCTGACCCGGCTCAACCCGCTGATGCGGATCTCGGAGCACTTCTCCGAGACGCTCAAGACCCACCACCGGGGGATCGGCAAGGACGAGATCGAGAGCCGGTCGCTCGAGGCACTGCGGGTCATGGGCATCCCGCCGACCCGTTTCCGCGCCTACCCGCACGAGTTCTCGGGCGGTATGCGGCAGCGGCTGATGATCGCCCTCACCCTGGTCCTCCGGCCGGCGTTCGTCGTCGCGGACGAGCCGACGACCGCGCTGGACGTGCTGGTCGAGGCACAGATCATCCGGATGCTGCACGACCTCCGCGACACCTACGAGACCTCACTGCTCCTCATCACCCACAACCTCGGGATCATCGCCGAGGCCTGCGACCGGGTGGCCGTCATGTACGCCGGGCGGATCGTCGAGATCGGGGACGCGCACACGGTCTTCCGGGCGCCGCAGCACCCCTACACCCGCGAGCTGCTGCGCTCGACCATCTCGCTGTCCACGACCGGCCTCAACTACATCGAGGGCGCGCCGCCGGACCTGAGCGACCCGCCGCCGGGCTGCCGGTTCCACCCGCGGTGCCCCGACGCGATGCAGGTGTGCGAGCGCCGGGCCCCGGTCCCGCGGGTGCAGCCGAGCGGCTCGCGCACGGAGTGCTGGGCCGCCGACCACGCCAACGGACTGGTCACGCTCACCGAGGACGAACGCATCCCACTCGCGAAGGAGGTGATCGCACTTGCCGACGAAGCCTGAGACCCCCGCGCCCACCGGCCCTGTGACCAGCACCGACGCGGTCGTCGAGGCCCACGACCTCGAGGTCCACTTCGCGCTCCAGGGCAGCGCGCTGGCGCGGCTCCTCGGCCGCCGCGGCCGCACCGTCAAGGCGATCGACGGCGTCAACGTCGCGCTCCGCAGGGGTGAGGTGCTCGGCCTGGTGGGGGAGTCCGGCAGCGGCAAGACCACGCTGGGCCGCGCCATCCTCGGGCTGGTGCCGGCGACCGCGGGCAGCATCACCTACCACGGCCGGGACCGAGGGGACGTCGTCGTCTCCGAGCTCGGCAGTCGCGATCTGCGTGCGCTGCGCACCAGCATGCAGATGGTCTTCCAGGACCCCGGGGCCGCTCTCAACCCGGGCATGACCATCGAGGAGGCCATCGGCCATCCGCTCGTCATCCACCGCAAGCTCAAGGGTGCCGAGCTGCGAACCCGGGTGTGCGACGCGCTCGAGCGGGTCGGTCTGTCTCCCGTCGAGCGCTACCTCGGCAAGTACCCGGCCGACCTCTCCGGGGGCCAGAAGCAGCGCGCGGTGATCGCCCGCGCGATCATCCTGGAGCCCGAGGTCCTGATCGCCGACGAGCCGGTGTCCATGCTCGACATGAGCGTCCGGGCCAAGATCCTGCAGCTGATGCTGGATCTCAAGGACCAGCTCGATCTCAGCTACGTGTACATCACCCACGACCTGGCCAGCGCGAAGTACATCTGCGACCGGATCGCCATCATGTACCTCGGGCGGATCGTCGAGATCGGCCCGAGCGACGAGATCTTCGCCAACCCCCGGCACCCCTACACGAAGGCGCTGCTCAAGGCGATCCCGGAGCCGGACCCGGACCGGATGCTGCCCCGCGATCTCCCGCGCGGGGAGATCCCTGACGCCGCCGTACCTCCGCTCGGCTGCTCGTTCCATCCGCGCTGTCCGGTCGCGGTGCAGGAGTGTGGCTGGGAGTCCCGCGACCTCAGGACGCTCCTGGAGGAGCACTGGACCCGCAACCCCGGGGCGACGTACGACGCGGAGCGGGACATGGTCGGCGACCTGGGCAAGCTCGACAAGCCGGAGCTGTCAGCGCATCTGGGCGTCACGGACAGCCAGGGCACCCTGGCCCTGCTCAACCGGATCCGGGCGGAGAACCCGGACGAGCCGTTCTGGCGGGGCGTCGCCGGCATCGAGGACGACGGGAACGGGGTCCGCCTCGAGTTCCACCAGCCCCACGACCCGGCGCTCCGGCCGGCCGGTGGCGTCGAGGTGGCGTGCGTGCTCTACCCGGACGAGCGGGAGAACGAGAAGACCTGACGCAGCCGAGCCCGCAGGCGTGCCCAGCGCGACAGCGGCGGGCGCGGCCGGCGCGGCGGGATCGGCGGCGGGGTGCCGCCGAAGACGGGACAGAGCGCGTGGTGGGCGCACCAGTCGCAGTTGCGGCCCGGACTCGGCTGGTAGTCGCCGGTCGCCCGCGCCTGCGTGATCGCTGCCCAGATGGCCTGGACCTTGCGCTCGGTCGCACGCAGGTCGGCCTCGTCGGGCGCGTAGGAGACGATCTGGCTGTCACCGAGGTAGACCAAGCGGATGACCTTGGGGATCACCCCCCGGGTCCGCCAGATCATCAGGCCGTAGAACCGCAGCTGGAACAGCGCGCGGGCCTCGTACCCCTCGGCCACGGCGTTGCCGGACTTGTAGTCGGTGATCCGGATGGCGCCGTCGGGGGCCACGTCGATCCGGTCGATGATGCCGCGCAGCATCAGCCCGGAGTCGAGGAGGCACTCGACGAACGCCTCCCGCTCGGCCGGCTCGAGCCGGGTGGGGTCCTCGAGCTCGAACCACCGGTCCACCGCCTCCCGGGCCGACCGCAGCCAGGCGTCCTCGTCGAGGCCGTCGAGGATGCCCGCCGCCCGCGGCTCCGCCTCCTGGAGGGCGGCCCAGGCGGGCACGATCATGGCGTGCGCCCGCTCGCGGGTGCGCTCGGCGGCGGGCAGGTCGAAGATGTCCTCCAGGACCTTGTGCACCAGGCTGCCGCGAACCGCATCGGGTGAGGACGGCTCGGGAAGCCGGTCGACCGTGCGGAACCGGTACATCAGGGCGCAGCTCAGGAAGTCCGCCGCGCGGCTGGGCGACAGCGAACCCACCACGACGGGAGTCTCGACCGCGCTCATGGCGCCGAGCGTAGGCCGAGGCGCCGACACGGTGTCGGCCAGCAGCCGGCAAGCAGCCGGCAAGTAGATTGAGGACGTGTCCGAGCCCGCGTCGTCCCCCGCGCCGCGGCCGCCGGGGACGTTCCGGATCGGCTCGCTCGCCGGGGCCGACGTCCTGGTCTCGTCGACCTGGTTCATCGTCGCCGGCCTGATCGCGGTGCTCGTGGCACCCCGGATCGAGCAGGTCGAGCCGGACCTCGGCGCCCTGAAGTACGTCGCGGGTGTCGCCTTCGCGGTGATCCTCTACCTGTCGGTGCTGCTGCACGAGGCCTCGCACGCCTACGTGGCCCGTCACTACGGCTACCGGGTCACCTCGATCACGCTCCACTTCCTCGGCGGGATGACCGCGATCGACTCCGAGGCCCGCAAGGCCCGCCAGGAGTTCTGGATCGCCGTGGTCGGGCCGTTCACCTCCCTCGCCGTGGGCGCGGGCGCGATCGGCCTCTGGTTCGTCACTCCCGACGGCCTGCTGCTGGTCGCCGTGGAGGGCCTGGCCGGGGCCAACCTGCTCGTCGGCGCGCTCAACCTGGTCCCTGGGCTGCCACTGGATGGCGGCCGGGTGCTCAAGGCGGCGGTCTGGGGGGCTACCGGCGACCAGTACCGAGGCGCCATCGTCGCGGGCTGGACCGGCCGCGGCGTGGCGGGGCTCGTCCTGTTCTGGCCGGTGGCCCAGGAGCGCATCCTCGGCGTCGCACCCGACGTCATCGACTACATCCTTGCGTTCATCATCGCGATGTTCCTGTGGACCGGGGCGACCGCCGCGATCAGCTCCGCCCGGGTCCGGCGCCGGCTCCCGGTGCTGGTCGCCCGCAACCTGGCTCGGCGCACCCTGGCGGTCCCGGCCGACCTGCCGCTCGCCGAAGCCGTACGCCGTGCGCAGGACGCCGAGGCCGGCGGCATCGTCACCGTCACGAGCGCCGGCGCCCCCGTCGGGGTCGTCAACGAGGCGGCGCTGCTCGCCACGCCCGCGGACCGCCGTCCCTGGGTCGCCACCTCCACCGTGGCGCGCGAGCTCGCCGAGGGCCTGCGTCTGCCTGCCGACCTCGCCGGCGAGGAGCTGGTCCGGGCCATCAGCCGCACCCCTGCGAGCGAGTACCTGCTGGTCGAGCCGGACGGCTCGGTCTACGGCGTGCTCACGACCGCCGACGTGGACCGCGCGTTCCGGGAGGCCGGCCGGTCCTAGGGACGGGGCCTCTGGCTCGGGCCTCGGGCTGGGCCTATGGCTGAGCGGCCCTAGTGCCGGGCGTTCCGCGGCCGGAGTTGGCGGGCGCGCGCGTGGCCGTTCTTGGGGCTGGGGGTGGTGCCCGCGCGCGTAGCAGGCCGGGTCTCCGCGTCAAGGACGTCGCTTCGCTCCGCCGCTGCGCGGCGCGCTTCGCGCGTCCTTGACCCGGAGCCTCTCCCGGCCTGCTGGCGGCGCGCTCAGCGGCAGGGC
>NZ_JAEMSS010000200.1 GCF_016462705.1 Nocardioides sp.
CGAGGCACCCGGCCTCGACTCCTACCAGGCTGCGGAGCTGCTCGCCGAGGCCCAGGCCGACGAGGGCGGGATCACCGCCCACGTCGTGCTCGAGGCCCAGGACGCGGCCACACAGCTGGCCCCGGTCGAGTCCGCTCTGGCGGAGCTCCCCCACGTGGTGAGCACGGCGAGCAGCGTCTCGCCCGAGGGGGACATCGCGCTCGTGCGCGTGCAGTACCCCGCGGTCGAGCGCCTCGAGGCCTCCGACCTGGACAACCTCAAGGAGGTCGTCGCCGACCTGCGCGACGAGTCGTCGCTGACGCTGGAGGCGGGAGGCGACCTCTTCTTCGCGTTCGAGGAGGCACCCACCGGCGTGGGCGAGGTCGCGGGTCTCGTCGTCGCGATGGTCGTCCTGCTGGTCGCGTTCGGCTCCCTCGTCGCGATGGGGCTGCCGATCGGGATGGCGCTGTTCGGCCTCGTCGTCGGCGCCACGGCGATGAACCTCGTGACCTACCTGGTCGACATCCCGGCATGGGCGCCGCAGCTCGCCGCCATGGTCGGCCTCGGGGTCGGCATCGACTACGCGCTCTTCCTGGTCACCCGGCACCGCGAGCACCTGGCCCAGGGGCTGCCGGTCACGGAAGCGGTCGGCAGAGCCCTGGCGACGGCCGGACAGGCGGTGATCTTCGCCGGCGGCACGGTGGTCGTCGCGATCCTCGGGCTGCTCGTCGCGGGGATCCCGTTCGTGACCGGTGGTGGGGTCGCCATCTCCGCGATGGTGCTGGTCATGGTGCTGGCATCGGTCACGCTGCTGCCGGCGCTGCTCGGGCTGGCGGGGCACCGAATCAACGGACGCCGGCGGCGGGCCGACGATGGGCCGCACCGGCCGAGCACCGGCTGGTCCCGCTGGGGCCGCCACGTGACCCGCAACGCGACGGCCTACCTCGTCGGCGGGGGGGCCCTGATGCTGGCCCTGGCCGCGCCGGTCCTCGCGCTCAACCTGGGCTTCCCCGACGACGGGACGAAGCCCGAGTCGACGACCGAACGCCGGGCCTACGACCTGATCGCCGAGGGGTTCGGCCCCGGGGCCAACGGGCCCCTGGTGATCGCGGTCGACGTCTCGGAGAACCCGTCCGTGGTGGCGCCGCTGGCCGAGGCCGTCGCCGCCGACCCCGGCATCTCGTCGGTCGCCGAACCTGCCGTCGACCTCACCGCGGGGGTGGCGACCCTGGTGGCGCAGCCCACGACGTCGCCCCAGGACGAGGCCACCCAGGAGACCGTGACGAGGTTGCGGAGCGAGGTCTTCCCCGCGGTGCTCGACGGCACCGCGGCGACCGCCCACGTGGGCGGGCAGACCGCCACCTTCGCCGACCTCGGTGACCGGGTGCAGGAGCGGATGCCCCGCTTCGTAGCGGCGGTGCTGCTGCTGTCGTTCCTGCTGCTCACCGTGCTGTTCCGGTCGGTCCTGGTGCCGCTGAAGGCGGTCGTGCTGAACCTGCTGAGCGTCGCCGCGGCGTACGGCGTGCTCGTCATGGTCTTCCAGTGGGGCTGGGCGGCCGGCCTCATCGGCGTGGAGTCGACGGTGCCGATCGTGTCGTTCATCCCGCTGTTCATGTTCGCGATCCTGTTCGGGCTCTCCATGGACTACGAGGTGTTCCTGCTGTCGCGGGTCCGCGAGGAGTACCGCCGCCACGGCGACAACACCCGCGCGGTCATCGACGGGATCGCCGGCACCGGGCGCACCATCACCGCGGCCGCGTTGATCATGGTGGCGGTCTTCTCGGGCTTCGTCCTGGGCAGTGACCCGGCGATCAAGATGATGGGAGTGGGACTGGCCACGGCCATCTTCCTCGACGCGACCGTGGTCCGGATGATCCTCGTCCCGGCCACCATGAAGCTCCTCGGCCACGCGAACTGGTGGCTGCCCGGCTGGCTGGACCGGCTGCTGCCGGAGCTGGACCCGGCGTTGGCGCACCCGCCGACGGAGGTGCCAGCAGGCCACCCACCACTCGGTGTCCAGGGAGCCGGCAGTGCCTAGTGCCCGGTCGTCTAGTGCCCGGTCGCGGGCCGGTCTCAGAGCCGCTGCGCCAGCCGGTAGTAGGCCGCGTTCCAGCGCAGCTCGCGGCCGACCGAGCGCGGTGTGGTCTCGGCGTCGATGACGACCAGCTCGGTGCCGGTCATCTCGGCGAAGTCCGCGAGCACCTCGACGCCGAGCGCCTGGGACAGCACGGTGTGGTGCGGCGCCCCGGCCATCAGCCACGCCTCGGCCGACGTGGACAGCGACGGCCGGGGCCGCCAGACGGCGCACGCCACGGGCAGCTGCGGCAGGTCCTCGTCGGGCTCGACCACGTCGACCTCGTTGACGGTGAGCCGGAACCGCTCCCCCATGTCGGACAGCCCTGCGACGACCGCTGGACCCGGGTCCGCGGTGAAGCGCAGCCGCACCGGGTCCTCGCGGCCACCGATGCTCAGCGGGTGGATCTCCAGGGATGCCTGGCCTGCTGTGAGGGTCGGGCAGACCTCGAGCATGTGTGCGCCGAGGATCTTCTCCTCCCCGGGGACCAGGTGGTACGTGTAGTCCTCCATGAACGACGTGCCGCCCGGCAGCCCGGCGGCCATCGCCTTCATGCCGCGCAGCAGCACCGCGGTCTTCCAGTCGCCCTCGGCGCCGAACCCGAAGCCGTCGGCCATCAGCCGCTGCACGGCCAGGCCCGGGAGCTGGCGCAGGCCGCCGAGGTCCTCGAAGTTGGTGGTGAAGGCGCCGAAGCCACCCTCCGCCAGGAAGCTGCGCAGACCCGCCTCGACCCGGGCGCCGTAACGCAGGGAGTCGTGCCGGTCCCCGTCCGGCAGCAGCTCCGGGGCGACCCGGTAGGTGTCGGCGTACTCCGTCACCAGGGCGTCGACGTCCGCGTCACCGACCTGGTCCACCACGGCGACCAGGTCGTTGACGCCGTAGGTGTTGACCGACGCGCCGAACCGCAGCTCGGCCTCGACCTTGTCACCCTCCGTGACCGCCACGTCGCGCATGTTGTCGCCGAACCGGGCCAGCCGCAGGTGCCGCAGGTCGGCGCGCCCGACCGCGGCCCGCGCCCAGTCCCCGATCCGCGAGACCACGCCCGGCGAGTCCACGTGGCCGGCCACCGTCTTGCGGGCGACCCGCAGCCGGGCCTGGATGTGGCCGAACTCGCGGTCGCCGTGCGCGGACTGGTTGAGGTTCATGAAGTCCATGTCGATCGTCGACCACGGCAGGGCCATGCCCGACTGCGTGTGCAGGTGCAGCAGCGGCTGCTGCAGCGCGTCCAGCCCGGTGATCCACATCTTCGCCGGCGAGAAGGTGTGCATCCAGGCGATGACGCCGACGCAGCCGGGGGCGCTGTTCGCCTCCAGGACGACCCGGTGGATCGACGCCGAGTCGACCAGCACCGGCTTCCACACGACCCGGACCGGCAGCTCCGCGGACTCGGCGAGCCGGGCGGCGATGCCCTGCGACTGCGTCGCGACCTGTGCGAGGGTCTCGGGGCCGTACATCTCCTGGCTGCCGGTCAGGAACCAGACCTCCGGTCCGGGTGCGGACGTCGTCATCACTGCCTTTCCTGGGGCTGTCCGTAGACGTTCTGGTAGCGGTCGAAGAGCGAGTCGACGTCCGCCGGCTCGATGACGAGCGGCTCCCCGAGCTGGCGGGAGACGTGCACGGTGCGGGCCACGTCCTCGCACATCACCGCGGCCTTGACGGCGGCCCGCGCGGTCGGGCCGATCGCGAAGACGCCGTGGTTGCGCATCAGGACGGCCGACGACCGGCTGCCGCGGAGCGTCTCGACGATGCCGCGGCCGATCGAGTCGTCGCCGATGATCGCGAACGGCCCGACCGGGATGTCCCCGCCGAACTCGTCGGCGCACATGGTCAGCACGCACGGCACCGGCTCGCCGCGCGCCGCCCAGGCGGTGGCGTACGTCGAGTGGGTGTGCACGACCCCGCCGACCTCGGGCATCTCCCGGTAGACGTAGGCCTGGGCCTCGGTGTCCGACGAGGGCGCGTGCTCGCCCTCGACGACCCGGCCGTGGAGGTCGCAGACGACCATGTTGTCCGGCGTCAGGTCGTCGTACGAGACGCCGCTGGGCTTGATCACCAGCAGGTCGTGACCGGGGACGCGGGCGGAGACGTTGCCGGCCGTCCACACCACGAGCTGGTAGCGGGTCAGCTCGGCGTGCAGGCCACACACCTCCCGGCGCAGGCCGACGATGGTCTCGGCGACGTCGGCGGCGAGGGTCATGAGGGGCTTCCTGTCCGGGCGGCGACGGCGGCGCGGCGGATCGCCTTGAGCCGGCGCATGGTGGTGGTGGCCCGGCCGAAGTGGTCGTGCAGCGCGACGTACTGCTCGAACAGCTGGTCGTAGGCCTGGGCGCGGCCCTCGTCGGGCACGAAGACGTCCTTGCGGACCTTGCCCATGGCCTTCGCCGCGGTGGGCACGTCGGGATAGGCCCCCGCCGCCACAGCCGCGTGGATCGCCGACCCCAGGGCGGGTCCCTGCTCGGAGTCGATGACCGAGAGGGGCAGCCGGGTCACGTCGGTGTAGATCTGCATGAGCAGCGCGTTCTTGGCGAGACCGCCCGCCACGATGAGCTCCTCGACCGGCACCCCGCTGCCGCGGAAGGTCTCCACGATCACCCGGGTGCCGAACGCCGTGGCCTCCAGCAGCGCCCGGTAGACGTCCTCGGGCCTGGTGCTCAGGGTGAGGCCGACGACCGCGCCGCTGAGCTCGTGGTCGACCAGCACCGAGCGGTTGCCGCTGTGCCAGTCGAGGGCGACGAGGCCGTGCTCCCCCACCTGCTGCTCGGCCGCCAGCCGGGTCAGGTGCTCGTGCACCGACACCCCCGCCGCGGCCGCCGCCTCGGCGTACGCCGCCGGCACGGAGGTGCGCGTGAACCAGCCGAAGATGTCACCGACGCCGCTCTGGCCGGCCTCGTAGCCCCAGCTGCCGGCCACGATGCCGCCGTCGACGACGCCGCACATGCCCGGCACCTCGACCAGGGCGTCGTGGCTCATCACGTGGCAGGTCGAGGTGCCCATGATGGCGACCATCTGGCCGGGTCCGGTGGCCCGCGCGGCGGGGGCGGTGACGTGCGCGTCGACGTTGCCGACCGCGACCGCCGTGCCCACGGGCAGCCCGGTGAGGGCGGCCGCCTCCTCGGTGAGCCGGCCCGCGAGGTCGCCCAGCTGGCCGATCTCGCCCGCGAGCTTCGCCTCGGCGAAGCCGGCGAACGACGGGTTGAGCGCGCCCAGGAAGTCGCGGCTCGGGTAGCGGCCGTCCTGGTAGATCCCCTTGTAGCCGGCGGTGCACGCGTTGCGGACGTAGCGGCCGGTCAGCTGCCAGATGATCCAGTCCGCCGCCTCGACGAGGAGGTCGGCCCGGTCGTAGAGCTCGGGGTCCTCCTCGAGCAGCTGGAGCCCCTTGGCGAACTCCCACTCGCTGGAGATCAACCCGCCGTAGCGGCCGATCCACGGCTCCCCGCGCTCGTGCGCGAGCTCGTTGATCCGGTCCGCCTGGGGCTGGGCGGCGTGGTGCTTCCAGAGCTTGACGTAGGCGTGCGGGCGGTCGGCCAGACCCGGCAGCTGGCACAGCGGCGTCCCGTCCGCGAGGACCGGCAGCACCGTGCACGCGGTGAAGTCCGTGCCGAGCCCGACCACCTGACCCGGGTCGATGCCGGCCGCGCGCACCGCTTCCGGCACGGCGTGGGCCAGCACGTCGACGTAGTCGCCCGGCACCTGCAGCGCCCAGTCCGGAGGTAGCCCGGGCCCGGACGGCAGCCGGGCGTCCAGCACCCCGTGGGCGTACTCGTGCACGGCGCTGCCCAGCTCGGCTCCGTCGGCCACCCGGACCACCACGGCGCGGCCGGACAGGGTGCCGAAGTCGACCCCGACGGTGAACTGCTCGGAGCGGTCCACGCGGGCACCTCCCGTGCTCAGCGGTCCGCCTTCCCGGCGGCTGGCCGTGAATGTTACCGATAACAATCCGCAGCGCAACCCCTGCGTAAGCCCTCTCGACAGCGTGGAAAAGTGCCTCTTGCGTTACCTGGGTGTTACGGCTAGCCTCCTCGCAATTCTCTGGATGTGAGGGTTCACATTCACCTCACATCCGCAGGAGTTCGCAGGTCCCCGGAGCGCCCGGCACACTCGTCGGCCGACGCACTACCGGTCCATCGAGGGAGGTTCGAAGTGATGACCAAGTTCCGTACCGGTATCGCGATGCTGTGCGCCTTGGCGTTCGTCGCTGCAGGCTGTGGCGACGACTCAGACTCGGGAGGCGGCTCGGGCGGCGACGACACGATCAAGGTCGGTTTCGCGCAGACGGGCTCGGAGTCCGGCTGGCGCAGCGCCAACACCGAGTCGATGAAGGAGGCGTTCTCCGAGGACAACGGCTTCGAGCTGGTGTTCAACGCCGCCGACAACGACCCCGCCGCGCAGATCAGTGCGGTGCGCAGCTTCATCAGCCAGGGCGTCGACGCCATCGTGATCGCCCCGATCGTCGAGGACGGCTGGGACGACGTGCTGCAGGAGGCCAAGGACGCCGACATCCCGGTGATCCTCGAGGACCGCACGGTCACCGCCTCCGAGGACCTCTACGCCAGCTGGGTGGGCCTGGACTTCAAGCAGGAGGGCGTCACCGCCGGCGAGTGGGCCGCCGAGAACTTCACCGAGCCGACCAACATGGTCGTGCTCGAGGGCACCACGGGCTCGGCGCCGGCCAACGACCGCGCCGAGGGCTTCACCGAGGGCATCGGCGACGCCCCGATCGAGACCATCGACTCGCAGACCGGTGAGTTCACCCGCGACGGTGGCAAGACGGTCATGGAGGGCTTCCTCCAGAAGTACGGCGTCGACGGCATCGACCTGGTCTACGCCCACAACGACGACATGGCGCTGGGTGCCATCGAGGCGATCGAGGCCGCGGGCGGCACGCCCGGCGAGGACATCAAGATCGTGTCGATCGACGCGGTCAAGGACGGCATGCAGG
>NZ_JAEMSS010000039.1 GCF_016462705.1 Nocardioides sp.
CGCCCTGATCCTCGCGCCGACCCGCGAGCTGGTCGGCCAGATCGAGCAGGCCCTCGCCCCCCTCGCGGCCGCGAAGGGCCTGACCACCCGGACCGTGTTCGGTGGCGTCGGCCAGCACCCGCAGGTCCAGGGGCTGCGCAAGGGCGTCGACATCGTCCTCGCCTGCCCCGGACGACTCGAGGACCTCATCAAGCAGGGGCACTGCGACCTCGGCGCCATCGAGGTCACCGTGCTCGACGAGGCCGACCACATGGCCGACCTCGGCTTCCTGCCCGCCGTCCGCCGCCTGCTCGCGGCCACTCCGAAGCAGAGCCAGCGGCTGCTGTTCTCGGCGACGCTCGACAACGGCGTCAACGTCCTGGTCAAGCAGTTCCTCCAGCAGCCCGTGACCCACGAGGCCGACTCGGCGCAGTCGCCGATCTCGTCGATGGACCACCACGTCCTGCACGTCGCCCGCGAGCACCGGGTGCCGGTGCTGGTCGACCTGACCAGCGCCCCGGGCCGGACCGTCGTGTTCACCCGCACCAAGCACGGCGCCAAGGCGCTGGCCCGCCAGCTCAACCGCAGCGGCGTGACCGCCGTCGAGCTGCACGGCAACCTGAGCCAGGGTGCTCGCACCCGCAACATGGACGCCTTCCACTCGGGCCGGGCGAGCACTCTCGTCGCGACCGACATCGCGGCCCGCGGCATCCACGTCGACGACGTCGCGCTCGTCGTGCACGCCGACCCGCCGTCGGAGCACAAGGCCTACCTGCACCGCTCGGGCCGCACCGCGCGCGCCGGCGCGTCCGGCACCGTCATTACGCTGATGACCCAGGAGCAGACCGGCGACGTCCGGGCGCTGACCAAGGCGGCCGGCATCAAGCCGACGATCACCCGGATCGACGGTCCGCGGCACCCGATGCTGACCACCCTCGCCCCCGGTGAGCGGGTCCTGGTCGCCGGCGGGCTCGGCGTCCCCGCTGACGACTCCGGTCCGCGCTCCGGCGGCAGCGGTGGCAACCGCGGCCGGTCCGGTGGCGGCGGTCGCGGCCGCTCCGGCGGGCAGCCGCGCTCGGCCGGCTCGGGCGGACCGAAGCCGGCAGGTGGACAGAAGCCCTCCGGTGGTGGCAACCGCTCCCGCCGTCGCGGCGGCCAGGGCGGCCAGGGCGGACAGTCCTCGTCCGCCGGCCGTCCGCACAACGCCGCGTCGTTCAGCGGCCGCCGCTGACCGCAGACCCTGGCCGAGGCCGGCGTGACCCACGTCTCTCCGTACGATTGACATGGTGAGCCAGCTGCAGGCGTGGGTCCGCCGGGCGCTGTGGGACGTCGTCCCCCGCGACCAGCGGGACACCCCCCGTGAGCTGCGCCGTCGCCAGGCGGTCACCATCGGGTTCGTCCTGCTGGGCGCCCTGGTCCTCGGCCTGTCGCTGCGGATCGAGCCGGGCAACCGCTGGTTCTACGCCTTCACGTTCGGCCTGGCCGCGGTGTGGGCCGTCGGCGCGCTGGCGTCGGGACGGCTGCACCTGGGCCGGATCGCCTTCCGGGACGGCCACGCCCGCCCGATCCTGACGCCGATCGGGATCGGGGCGCTGCTGGCGGGGGTGTTCGTGCTCGGGGCCCTGCTGGTGCGCAGCATCGAGCTGCTGGAACCGCTCGAGGACCAGGTGGTCTCGGTGATCGACTACGCCGACCAGGGCTCCCTACCGATCCTCATCGTCATCACCACGGTCAACGGCATCGCCGAGGAGCTCTTCTTCCGGGGTGGGGCGTACGCCGCGATCACCCGGTCACCGGTGCTGTGGACGACCCTGGCCTACGCCGTCGCCACGCTCGCGACCGGCAACGTGATGCTGTCCTTCGCGGCGGTGCTGCTCGGCTTCGTGTGCGGCCTGGAGCGCCGGGCCTCCGGTGGAATCCTCGCCCCGATCCTCACGCACTGCACGTGGTCGCTGGCGATGCTGCTGGTGCTGCCGGTGGTCTTCTACTGACGGCTCTCCGCTATCGCGATCTTGACCGCCTCCAGGTACGACATCGGCTCGCCCGGCACGATGTCGCGGATCGAGTAGTCGGTCTGCAGCACCTCGGTGCTCATCGAGTGGATGAGGTTGACCGCCGTGGTCGTGTCGACATCGGTGACGAACCGGATCCAGCGCGCGGACAGGCCCGGGGTCAGGACGGGGACGGTCACGATCGGGACCCGGCGGCCGTTGATGACCTCGGCGGCCTGCTGGAGCATCTCGACGTAGGTCAGCCGGTCACTGCCGCCGATCTCGTAGACCTGGCCGTAGGTCTTCTCGACGCCGACCACGCCGGCGAGGTAGCGGATCACGTCGTCGAGGGCGATCGGCTGGGTCCGGGTCGCGGCCCACTTCGGCACGACCATCGCCGGCAGGTTCTTGACCAGCTGCCTAGTCATCTCCCAGGAGATGCCGCCGGCGCCGACCACGATCGCCGCGCGGAGGACCGTCACGGGGACCCCGCTGGTGCCGAGCAGCTTCTCGACCTCGCGCCGGGAGCGCAGGTGCGCGGACAGCTCCTCGCCGTCCTTGCCCAGCCCGCCGAGGTAGACGATCTGGTCCACCCCGGCGGCCGCCGCGGCCAGCGCGAAGGACCGCGCGGCCTCGGCGTCCTTCTTCTCGAAGTCGTCGTCGTCGAGGGAGTGCACCAGGTAGATGGCGACGTCGACGCCCGAGACCGCATCTCCGAGGGAGCCGGGGTCGGAGACGTCACCGCCGACCGGCGTGCCGGGGCCGTCGTACTCCTGGGGCCGGCGGGTCATCGCCTTGACGTCGTGGCCGGCCTCGACGAGGGCGGGCACGAGTCGCCTGCCGACGAACCCGGTCGCTCCGGTCACCAGCACGCAGAGCGATTCGTCGGTCATGGTCACGAGAGTAGGTACCCCGCCGTGAGGGCGGTCACCGGGACCGCTTGGCGATGCCCTCGCGCTTGGTCTCGTCCATGGCGGCCTCGTACGCCGACACCAGCGCCGCGATCGACAGCGGCTTGATCTTCTCCACCACCTGCCGGACGGTCTCGGGGGAGGCGCCCTGGTCGCGGTAGACCGGCCAGACCAGGGTGCGGAACACGTCGTAGAGCTCCTTGGCCACCTCGCGGCCGTGCCGGGCGTAGACGTCTGCGGCCGCGAGCGCCGCCTCGGTGGGGAAGCCGAGGTCGAGCAGGCCGAGCCCGACGGAGAGCTGCGAGACCGCCACCTGGTACTGCCCGCGCTTGAGGGGGAACACCACGCCGAGCGCGGCCAGCGTGCGCAGCTCCTCGTCGGTCAGGTCGTGGCCGGCCCGCGCCGAGAGCTCCGCACGGGACATCTCGATCGGCCGCTCCACGTCCCACGGAGCCAGCATGGTCCGGGCCAGTGCGAGGTCCTCAGGGGTGGCGTCCGCGGGGATGCCGGCGACGTACTTCTCGATGGCCGACAGGGTGAAGCCATGGCTCTGCAGCTCCTGGACCAGCTCCAGCCGCCCCACGTGGACCCGCGAGTAGTAGCCGGACCGGCCGCGCCGGATCGGCGGCGGGACCAGGCCCTTGCTGGTGTAGAAGCGCACGTTGCGCACGCTCATCCCGACCCGCTCGCACAGCTCGTCGAGGGTCAGCAGCTCCTCGGACGTCCCAGGCTCGGTCACGTCCCTGACAGTACTGCTGTCAGAGTCGTACGGCGACGAGCCGCTTCGTCCTCAGCTTCTTTCCGGTGATCGTGACCTTGGTCTTGGCGCTCTTCTTCGGCTTGGCGCCGAGCTTCACGGTGCCCTTGACGGCGCAGCCGCCGTTCACGGGCTTGGTCTTGAGCGGCTTGGTGACGGTGAGCTTGCCCTTCGTGGTCTTGGTCGTGACCTTCACGGTGGCCTTGGCGGGGCACTTCGCGGACGTCTTGGTCTTCGTCACGACGGTGTCGAGCACGACCTTCTTGCCCTTGAGGAGTGCCTCAGGCTTGGGGGCCGGGCACCCGTCGGCCAGGGTGCCCGCGGCGGTGGGGCAGGCGTCGACGGCGTCGCGCACCCCGTCGCTGTCGCGGTCGCGAGCCACCGACTGGCCACCCAGGCTGACAGGAGGCAGGAGCCGGGGTACCTCGCCCGGGGCGGTTCCGTAGTCGATCGTCGTCCCCTGGCCGAGGTAGTAGCCGTTGCCCCAGCACCGCAGCTCCGGACCTGTGACGGCACACGTCTGGCTGAAGCCGGCCCCCACCGCGCTCACCGGCCGGCCGATGTCCACGCCGGCGGTGTACTCGCCGGGGTCGTCCCCGACGGAGGCGGTGTTCCCCTGACCGAGCTGGCCCGAGCTGTTGTAGCCGAAGCAGCGCAGCTCGGCGGTGTCCAGGACCACGCACGAGTGCGATGAGCCCGTGGTCACCGACATCGCGGTACGGCCGGGTGGGAGGTCGACCGCACCGACGTTCGTCTCACCTGCCTCGTCGCCGAAGGCCGTCGTGCGACCCAGGCCGAGCTGCCCGTGCTCGCTCTCCCCCCAGCAGTGCAGGGTGCGGTCGTCGTAGATGGCGCAGTAGTGGTCCGAGCCGCCGCTGATCGCGAGCATGCGACGCCCGGCGGCGACGGCGACCGTGCTCTCGCCGGCGTCGTCGCCGACGTCGTCGAAGTTGCCCTGCATCAGCTGGCCGCGGCTCCCGCTCCCCCAGCAGCGCGTCTCGCCGGTGTCCAGGATCGCGCACGCGCTCTCATCGGCCGCAGCGATCGCCACGGCCGGTCGGCTCAGCGGGACCCGGACGGTGCGCTCGCCCAGGCCGTCCCCCCAGTCCGAGTCGTGGCCCTGGGCCAGCTGTCCGTCGTCGTTGTCGCCGAAGCAGCGCACGTCGCCGTTGTCCAGGAGAGCGCAGGTGAACGACTGCCCTGCGGCGACGGCGACCGCGGTGCGCCCGGCGCCCAGGTCCACGACCACGGGCACCTCGCCCGGTCCGTCACCGATGTCCTCCTCGTTGCCCTGCCCGAGCTGCCCCGACCCGCTGGAGCCCCAGCACCGGAGCTCGCCGGACTCCAGCACCGCGCAGGCGTGGTACTGGCCGGCGCTGATGCTCCTCGCCGGACCGGGGAGGGGTATCCGGGTGGTGGACTCCCCCGGGGAGTCGCCCAGGTGCTCGGTGTTGCCGGTGACCATCGCGCCGTTGGTGTTGTCGCCCCAGCAGCGCACGGAGCCGTCTCCCACGATCACGCAGCCGAAGTAGTGACCGATGGCGACGCCTGCTGCGTCGGCCCGGGGCACGCCCGGCACGCCGTTGCCCGCCTCTGCGTCGGCCGGGGCGGCAGCCAGCGCCGGGAGCAGCCCGGCGAGCAGGCAGACGAGTGCGCTCGCGAGCGCGGCGCGGCGGGGGATCGACAGCATGGACGGCTCCTCGAGACGACGGCTCCTGAAGTCTCGACGCACCTGGGCCTGCCAGCAATGCCCAGAACGGGCTATGTCACATCCCGGATCCCTTGACCGTGACAGCGTTGCTGTCACAATCGGGCCTATGGCAGAAGCATTCGTGTACGACCACCTCCGGACCCCCCGCGGCAAGGGCAAGGCCGCCGGCTCCCTCCACGAGGTCAAGCCGGTCGACCTCGTCGTCGGGCTGATCGACGAGCTGCGCACCCGCAACCCCGGCCTGGACACCAACCGGATCGACGACGTCGTCCTGGGGGTCGTGTCCCCGGTGGGGGACCAGGGCGGTGACATCGCCAAGACCGCGGCCCTGGCCGCGGGACTGCCCGAGACCACGGCCGGTGTCCAGCTCAACCGCTTCTGCGCCAGCGGGCTCGAGGCCGTCAACCAGGCGGCGTCCCGGGTCCGCGGCGGGTTCGAGGACCTGATCCTCGCGGGCGGGGTCGAGTCGATGAGCCGGGTGCCGATGGGCTCCGACGGCGGAGCCTGGGCCTCTGACCCGGCCACCGCGCTGACGACCGGCTTCGTGCCGCAGGGCATCGGTGCCGACCTGATCGCCACGATCGAGGGCTGGACCCGCGACGACGTCGACGCCTACGCCGCCGAGTCGCACCACCGGGCCGCCAAGGCGTGGGCCAACGGCTACAACGCCCGCTCGGTCGTCCCGGTCAAGGACATCAACGGCATCACGATCCTCGACCACGACGAGACGATCCGCCCCGACACCTCGCCCGAGGGCCTCGCCGGCCTCAAGCCGAGCTTCGCGCAGATCGGCGCGGACGCCGGCTTCGACGACGTCGCGCTCGAGAAGTACCACTGGGTCGAGAAGATCAACCACGTCCACCACGCCGGCAACAGCTCCGGGATCGTCGACGGCTCCGCGCTGGTGCTGATCGGCACCGAGCAGGCCGGCACCGACCTCGGCCTCGACCCGCGGGCGCGGATCATCAGCGCCGCGGTGTCCGGCGCCGACCCGACGATCATGCTCACCGGTCCCGCGCCCGCCGCCCGCAAAGCGCTGGCCAAGGCGGGTCTCGAGGTCTCCGACATCGACCTGTTCGAGATCAACGAGGCGTTCGCCGCCGTCGCGATGCGCTTCATGCGCGACATGGGCATCACCGACGAGATCACCAACGTCAACGGCGGCGCCATCGCGATGGGTCACCCGCTCGGCGCGACCGGCGCGATGATCCTCGGCACCCTGATCGACGAGCTCGAGCGCCGCGACCTGCGCCGCGGCCTCGCCACGCTCTGCGTCGGCGGCGGCATGGGGATCGCCACCATCGTCGAGCTCGTCTGACGCAGCCGCGTCCCAGCACCGGCTTGCGAGGTGTCGAGGCTCGTCGCCAGCGCTCCTCGCACCTCAACCACCGACGTACGAAGGACTTTGACCAGATGACCAGCACCACCGCAGAGCAGACCGCCGTCCACTACGAGAAGGACGCGGACGGCATCGTCACGCTGACCCTCGACGACCCGACGGCCAGCGCCAACACCATGAACGACCTCTACATCGAGTCGATGGCCGCGGCCGTCGACCGCCTGTACGACGAGGCCGAGACGGTGACGGGCGTCGTGGTCACCAGCGCGAAGAAGACCTTCTTCGCCGGCGGCAACCTCAAGAACATGGTGCAGGCGACCAAGGAGGACGCGCCGGCGGTGTTCGCGCTGGCCGAGCGGGTCAAGGCCGGCCTGCGCCGCCTGGAGACCTTCCCGAAGCCGGTCGTCGCCGCCATCAACGGCGCGGCGCTGGGCGGCGGCTACGAGATCACCCTGGCGTGCAACCACCGGATCCTGGTCGACGACCCCAAGGTCGAGATCGGGCTCCCCGAGGCGAGCCTGGGCCTGCTGCCCGGCGGCGGCGGCGTCACCCGCGTGGTCCGGCTGCTCGGCATCCAGGACGGCCTGATGAACGTCCTGCTCCAGGGCACCCGCTTCCGCCCGGCCGACGCGCTGAAGAACAAGCTGGTCGACGAGCTGGTCGCGACCCGGGAGGACCTGGTCCCGGCCGCGAAGGCCTGGATCAAGGCCAACCCCGACTCCGTCCAGAACCCGTGGGACGCGCCGGGCTACAAGATGCCCGGGGGCACCCCGAGGTCACCCGCGCTGGCGGCGTTCCTCCCGGCCTTCCCGGCGCTCCTGCGCAAGCAGCTCAAGGGCGCGGACTACCCGGCGCAGAAGGCGATCCTGTCGGCAGCGGTCGAGGGCGCGCAGGTCGACTTCGAGACCGCCTCGCGCATCGAGTCGCGCTACCTGACGAACCTGATCGTCAACCAGGGTTCCAAGAACATGATCCAGGCGTTCTTCTTCGACCTGCAGGCGATCAACTCCGGCTCGCTGCGTCCCCAGGGCATCGAGCCCTGGAAGGCCACCAAGGTCGGGGTCCTCGGCGCCGGGATGATGGGTGCCGGGATCGCCTACGTGTGCGCCAAGTCCGGGATGGAGGTCGTCCTCAAGGACGTCGCCCAGGAGAGCGCCGAGAAGGGCAAGTCCTACTCGGAGAAGATCCTCGACAAGGCGATCTCCCGCGGCAAGAGCACCGAGGAGAAGAAGGCCGAGCTGCTCGGCCGGATCACCGCGACCACGGACCCGTCCGACCTCAAGGGCTGCGACCTGGTCATCGAGGCCGTCTTCGAGGACCCGGCCCTCAAGCACCAGGTCTTCGCCGAGATCGCCGAGCACGTCAACCCGGACGCCTTGCTCTGCTCCAACACCAGCACCCTGCCGATCACCGAGCTGGCGACCGGGGTCGACCGCCCGGCGGACTTCATCGGCCTGCACTTCTTCAGCCCGGTCGACAAGATGCCGCTGGTCGAGATCATCAAGGGCAAGGAGACCTCCGACGTCGCCCTGGCCAAGGCCTACGACGTCGTGCAGCAGATCCGCAAGACACCGATCGTGGTCAACGACAGCCGCGGCTTCTACACCTCGCGGGTCATCGGCTTCATGGTCAACGAGGGCATGGCGATGCTCGCCGAGGGCGTGCAGCCCTGGAGCATCGAGCGGGCCACCACGCAGGCGGGCTACCCGGCCCCGGTCCTGCAGCTCTCCGACGAGCTCAACCTGGAGCTGATGGCCAAGATCGCCAAGGCCACCAAGGAGGCCGCCGAGCGTGAGGGCAAGGAGTACGGCCACCCCGGCACCGCCGTCGTGGACCGGATGCTCGAGGCCGGCCGGGCCGGCCGCCTGCGCGGGGCGGGCTTCTACGACTACGACGAGTCCGGGAAGCGCGGCTCCCTGTGGGCCGGGCTCGCCGAGCTCTTCCCGGTGGCGGAGCAGCAGATCCCGTTCCGGGACGTGCAGGACCGGATGCTCTTCGCGGAGGCGCTCGAGACCGCCAAGTGCTTCGAGGAGGGCGTCATCGAGTCGGCGGCCGCGGCCAACATCGGCTCGATCATGGGCATCGGCTTCCCGCCGATGACCGGCGGCGCCGCGCAGTTCATGACCGGCTACGAGGACCCGGAGACCGGCGAGATCGGCCTCCAGGCGTTCGTCAAGCGTGCCGACGAGCTCGCCGCCGCCTACGGGGACCGGTTCGCCCCCACGGCGTACCTCCGCGACCTCGCAGCCTCGGGAGGCGCGTTCCCGGAGTGAGAGGGGGGCCGCCTCCCCGTGATGTGGCCCGTTCCTGAGACGGACTGCCCGCCTCCAAGGGAGGATTGGCCCCGTGACCCCTTCCCCCGTCGTCGACGTCCGGAGCCTGCACGTGCGCTTCGGCGAGGTGGAGGCGGTGGCCGGAGTCGACCTCCAGGCCCAGGCGGGCCACTCGACGGCGCTGCTCGGACGCAACGGCGCGGGGAAGTCCACGACCATGCGGGTGCTCGCCGGCGTGGTGCCGCCGACCGCGGGCAGCGTGCACGTGGCCGGGTGGGACGTCCGGACGCACCCGCTCGAGGTCAAGCGCGCGGTCGGCTACTGCCCTGATGTCGGCGGGCTCGTTCCGCGCGCGACGCCGTGGGAGCACCTCCAGCTGTCCGCCCGGCTGCGCCGGCTCGACTCGTGGGAGGAGCGGGCCCGCGACCTGCTCGAGCGTTTCGAGCTCGGCGACGTCGCGCACCGGGTCACCACCGGCTTCTCGCACGGGATGGGCCGCCGGCTGTCGGTGTGCCTCGCCGCGCTGCACGAGCCGGAGGTCCTGCTCCTCGACGAGCCGTTCGACGGGGTCGACCCGATCGGCGTCGAAGCCACCCTGGACGTGATCAACGACGCCCGCTCGCGCGGCGCGTGCGTCCTCGTGTCGACCCACCTGCGTGAGCTCGCCGTCCAGGCCTGCACCTCGGTCCTGGTCCTGCGTGGAGGCGCTCAGGTAGCGATCGCGACCGCAGGCGAGATGGCCGGCGAGGAGGGGGCTCGTGCCTACCGCAGCCTCCTGGACTGAGGTCCGCCGCGCGTCCGAGGACGTCCGGCACCTCATCGCTTTCCGCGCCTCCGGTGTGCGTCGTCCTCTGGTCTTCGCATCGGTGGTCTCGACGTTCGCCGGGCTGACCATCGCCGCGGCGGTGGTGCCGTCGTTCATCGAGGGAGCCGGCAGCCAGGAGGACTACGCGCTCGACGCCGTGCTGCTCCTGCCGACCGCGATGGCCGGGCTGATGTTCCTCTCGGTGGCCTCGGCGATCGCCTCCGGTGGCGGCCGCGAGCTCCTCAGCCGCGAGCACGGAGTGGCCTACCCGGTCAGCCCCACGACCGACCACCTCGGCGCGCTCCTGCTCGCGCCGCTCAACATCGCCTGGCTGATCCAGGCCTGGATGCTGCTCGGGCTCACGGCGTACGGCCTCGATACGGACACGCTGCTCGCGGCCCAGATCGGCATGGTCGTCTGGATCGCGGCAGCCACCGCCATGGGCCAGGTCGTGGCGTGGTCGGTCGAGGCCGTCCGACGCACCGACCACGGCATCGTGGCGATCCGTCTGGTGGGGGCGACCGTGGCCCTCCTGGCGGTCGGGCTGCAGCTGTCCGGCCGGGTCGGGACGACGCTGGACGCCCTGCAGACCCGCTGGCTCGTCGTCGGGTTCGTCGACGGGTTCAACCTGCGCTGGGTCGCGTCGGTCGGGGTGGAGCTCGCCATCCTCGTCGTGGCGGTCGCCCTCGGCGCGGTGCCCGCCCACCTCGCGGCGCGACGGCAGCCCCGCGACGAGCTGAAGGTCGAGAGCGGCAGCTACCCGGCCCGGCGCCTACCGCGCTCGCCGTTCGCCGGCCTCGTCCGCACCGACCGGGGGTCGGTCTGGCGCGCGGTGCCGATGCGCCGAGGCCTCGCCGTGCTGGCCATCGGTCCGGGCCTCGTGGCCCTGGCCGGCGGGCTGACCTGGAGCCAGATGACCATCCTGCCGGGCCTGGTCGCCTCCGGCGGCGCGCTGCTGTTCGGCGTCAACGCCTGGTGCCTCGACCACCGGGGCAGCCTGTGGCGGGAGAGCCTCCCGGTCTCACCGGCCGCGGTCTTCGGCGCCCGGGCCTGGGTGCTCACCGAGTTCCTGCTGGTCGCGTCGTTCACCACGATCGTCCTCGCCGGGCTGAGGGCGGGGCCGCCCACCTCCGCCGAGCTGGCCGCGTTGCTCTGCACCTGGGTGGTGGTCGTCCTGCAGGTGGTGTCCGCGGCGATGCGGTGGTCCTCACGGCGGCCCTTCGCCGTGGACCTGCGTTCGGCCCGGGCCACGCCCGCCCCGCCGGTGGTCATGGTCGGCTACTCGACCAAGCTCGCCGTCACCACGACGCTGACCAGCCTGATCTTCTCCGGCCTGGCGATGGTGGATGCGTGGGAGCTGTCGGTGATCGTGGCCGTGCCGTTCCTGACCTGGTCACTGGTCAGGATGTTGCACGCCCGTGATTCCTGGACCGATCCGGTCCAGCGAGCCAGGGTGGTGACCACCGTTGCTGGCTGAGAGTCTGCTGGTAGAGAGTCGATTCGGGGAGACGATCCGATGGGTGTCGTGATGCTGGTCCGCCATGGCCAGGCGTCGTTCGGGACTGAGGACTACGACGTGCTGAGCTCACGTGGCGTACGCCAGAGCCGCAAGGTCGCACAGACCTTGGCGGGCTACGGCATCTCGCCGACGTCCTTGATCCACGGCGGGATGCGCCGGCAGCGGGAGACCGCGGAGGAGATGCTCAACATCACCCCGTGGGACGTCGAGCCGCAGGTGGACGAACGGTGGCGAGAGCTCGACCACCTGGCCGTCATGGGCGCCTACCCGACCTTGACCGACGCCGAACGGGCCAAGCTCACGGCGGGGGCCATGGACGTGCGGGCGTTCCACGACCTCTACACCGGCGCCACCGCCCGCTGGGCCTCCGGAGCGTATGACTCGGACTACCCGGAGTCGTTCGCGGAGTTCATCCGCAGGGTCCGCGACGCGATCGGTCACGCGGCCCGCAACGCCGGCGAGCGGCGGACGGCCGTGGTCGTCACCTCGGGCGGACCGATCGCCGCCGCGTGCGCCATGCTCACCGAGGTGGGCGAGGAGCCGCGCCGGCTCGCGTCGGCCTGGTCGCGGTTCAACACGGTCATGGTCAACGCGTCCGTCACCCGGGTCGTGTTCGGCTCGACCGGAGCGCGCCTGCTCACCTTCAACGAGCACTCGTGGCTGGACCGGGAGCTCGTCACCTACCGCTGACGGCTACCTTCGGCGCGTGCACGACCAGGCGACCAACGCGCTGATCGCGATCGCGCTGGGCTCGGTCCTCGCGGTCGTGCTCCTCATGCCGGTCGCGGCCGTGCAGTACCGGCTCGACGGACGGCTCGGCCCCAAGGACCTGGCGATCCTCGTGACCGCCGCGGTCTACGCGCTGGCCCTGTGGACCTACACGCTGCTCCCGATGCCGGCGGAGGACACCTACCGCTGCCAGGGCAGCCAGCTGCAGCTCTTCGGTTCGCTCGGGGACGTCCGGGTCCCCGAGGACGGGCCGGCGGCGCTGCTGCGCGACCCGGCCTTCCTCCAGATCGCGCTCAACGTCCTGCTGTTCGTCCCGCTCGGCTACTTCGTCCGGGTGGTGCTGCACCGGGGCGTGCTGGTCGCGACGTCCCTCGGGCTCGGGGTGTCGCTGCTGATCGAGCTCACCCAGCGCACCGGGGTGTGGAACCTCTACGACTGCGCCTACCGGCTCTTCGACGTCGACGACCTGGTGGTCAACACCCTGGGCACGACGGTGGGGTCGCTGGTGTCGCTGCTCCTCGTACGCCGGCAGCGGCCCGACGTGGTGATGCCCACCCACGTCTCGTTCGGCCGCAGGCTGGTCGGCCTCGTCTGCGACGTGCTCTTCGTCGCGATGGTCGGCGCCGCCTCGGGGCTCGGGTACCGCGCCTGGCAGCTCTACGTGCTCGACCGGCCGCTCGGCGCGCTGGACGTCGACACGCAGAGCCTGCTCCAGTGGGCGGTTCCGTTCGCCGCGGAGGCGCTGCTGGTCCTCGCCGCGGGGCGCACGGTCGGCGAGCTCGTCGTCTCGGTGCGTGCGGTGGCTCGCCAGCCCCGGTGGACCGTTCCCGCTCGCGTGGTCAAGCTCGCGACCGGGGTGGGACCGCTGTTCCTGCTGGCTCCGCTGGACCCCCTCCCGGCGGCGGCGCTGCTCGCGGCGTACGCCGTCGTCACCGTCGGTGTCGCGTGGCGGACGACGGAGCACCGCGGGCTCAGCCACGTCCTGTCGGGCATGGACCTGCGGATCACCGACCGGGAGCCCGGCCTGCGCGGGTTCAGAGCAGACGCTTGAGCACCGGCAGCGGAGCGTGCCGCATCACCGGCGCGAGCAGGGCCCAGGGCAGCCGCGGGACGCAGGCGTCCGCCTGCTCGCTCTCGATCGCCGCGACCATCGCCCTGACGCCCTTCTCGGTCGAGACCATCAGCGGCGTCCGGTCCCGGACGTGCTCGTTCATCTCGGAGGCGATGTAGCCGGGGTAGAGGACGGTGATCTTGACGGTCCTGCCCAGCGGGGTCCCGTAGAGCTCGTTGCGGAGGCCCTCGGCCAGGTGGGCGACGCCGGCCTTCGTCGCCGCGTACGTCGTCATCGTCTTCGGCAGCCCGCGCATGGCCGACATCGAGGAGACCACGACCAGGTGGCCACGCTCCTGCGCCCGGAAGATCTCCATCGCCGCGTCGCACTGCGCGAGCGCGCCGAGGAAGTTCGTGACCGCCGTCTCCCGGTTGGCGGCGTGGCCCCCCGTGCCGAGCGGTGCGCCCTTGCCCAGCCCGGCGTTGACGACGATCCGGTCGATGGTGCGGAAGTCGGAGCGGAACCCCCGGAACACCTCGAAGACCTGGTCGTCGTCGCTGACGTCCAGCGCCCGCACCTCGACGCGCCGGCGCGGGTCGGCGGCGCGGATCTCCTCGCGCAGCGAGTCCAGCCGGTCGGTCCGCCGCGCGCAGAGCGCCAGGTCGTGGCCGCGGGCGGCCAGCTGCCGGGCCATCTCGGCCCCCAGGCCGGAGGACGCGCCGGTAATCAGGATCGTCGACATGTGCCCAGTGTCGCCCGCGGTCGCCCGGGGTCGCGCGGGGGCTAGTCCGGGGCTTGTCCCGGGGCTTGTCCCTGGGCTCGGTACCCGGCCGGGTCATAGGGCTGGTCGGCGGGCTGGACGATGACCAGGGTGCCCATGATCTTGTCGGCGAAGGTCTGCTTCTTGACGTCCCAGATCGGCCAGAGGTAGCCCAGGTTGCAGAGCAGCCCGTCCACGACGTGCGCGAGCTGACGGAGGAACGCCATCCCGCCGCCGATCGGCAGCTTGCTGCGTTCGGCCACCAGCTTGATCCCGACGACCGACTTGCCGAAGGTGTAGCCCGTCCGGCCCTGCCGGATGCACCAGTTGTAGATGAAGAAGGCCAGGTAGAGCAGCGCGCCGAGCAGCACCAGCGGTCCTGCCGTGGCGGGCACGTCGCCTGCCGAGGTGAGGGTCGGCTCCCCGTAGACGTCGGTGGTGGTCTCGAAGGTGCCGGCGAACTGGAAGTAGCCGATGAGGAACGGGGACCCCGCCACGCAGGCGAGGAACGTGTCGAACAGGTAGGCCAGCACCCGGCGCCCCCAGCCGGCCAGACGGATCCGCTCCGGGGCGTCGTACCCGTAGATCGCCCGGAACGGGTCCTCCGGCCCGGCCAGGGGGGCGCGGTGGTGGTCCGGGTCATGGGGGTCCCGGTCCCGGAACGGGACGTAGTCCCCCGGTTGGTAGCCGCCGGGCGGCGTGCTGCTCGCCATGGATCGAGGCTAGGTCGAGAGGCGCCCGGAGGTGGCGGATTCGTACCGGTCCCACCGATCGGTGGACGGGATGGCCTTGCCGGACTACTGCATACCCGATATACATACCGAGTATCTATCGGCCGGAACCGGCCGCAGGACCGGAGGAGGGCCCATGTCGGTGCGACAGGCGCTGCTGGCGCTGCTGGAGGAGGGGCCGATGTACGGCTACCAGCTCCGCAGCGAGTTCGAGCGGCGGACAGGGGCCACCTGGCCGCTCAACGTGGGGCAGGTCTACACGACCCTGACCCGGCTCGAGCGGGACGGGCTCGTCACCGAGTCCGGGGCCGACGGCGAGGGGCACGTGATCTACGAGGTGACCGAGGCCGGCCGCGACGAGGTGGCGACGTGGTTCACGACGCCCGTCGCCCGCACCACCCCGCCGCGCGACGAGCTGGCCATCAAGCTCGCGCTCGCCGTCACGGTGCCGGGGGTCGACGTCGGCACCGTCATCCAGCAACAGCGCAGCGCGACGATCTCGGCGCTCCAGGACTACACGCGGCTCAAGCGGGACCGGCGGGACACGACCCCGGGCGACCTCGCCTGGACCCTGGTGCTCGACTCCCTGATCTTCAACGCCGAGGCCGAGGTCCGCTGGCTCGACCACTGCGAGGCCCGGCTGCGCCGGGCCGCGCTCGAGAGCCCCGCTGCCCCCCTGACGACATCGGCCGACGCCGAGGAGAGGACCGCACGATGAGCGCCGTCCTGCAGCTCGACACGGTCACCCGCATCCACGGCGAGGGCGAGACGGAGGTGCACGCGCTCAAGTCGGTGACGTTCGCCGCGCACGACGGCGAGCTGGTGGCCGTCATGGGCCCCTCGGGCTCCGGCAAGTCGACGCTGCTCACGCTCGCCGGTGGTCTCGACGCCCCGACCTCGGGCACGGTCTCGGTCGAGGGGACCGACCTGGCGACCCTGGGGCAGAAGGGCCGGGCCCGGATGCGGCGTACGTCGATCGGCTACGTCTTCCAGGACTTCAACCTGATCCCGGCGCTGACCGCGGCCGAGAACGTCGCCCTGCCCCTGGAGCTGGACGGGGTCGGCACCAGGCAGGCGAGGGCACTGGCCCGGGTCGCGCTGGGCGAGGTGGGCATCGCCGAGCTCGCCGACCGGTTCCCCGACAACATGTCCGGCGGCCAGCAGCAGCGCGTGGCCATCGCCCGGGCGGTCGTGGGTGAGCGACGGCTGATCCTGGCCGACGAGCCGACCGGGGCGCTCGACACCGAGACCGGCGAGGAGATCCTCCGGCTGCTCCGGTCCCGCTGCGACGCGGGCGCCGCCGGGGTGCTGGTCACCCACGAGGCCCGGCACGCGGCCTGGGCCGACCGGGTCGTCTTCCTGCGCGACGGCGTCATCGTCGACGAGACCGGCGCTGACCGGGTCGAGGCACTGGTGGACTCGGGCGCCACCCGATGACCAACCCTCTCGGGGCCTGGCGGCTGCCCCTGCGCATCGCCCGGCGCGACGCGCTCCGGCACCGCGGGCGCAGCCTCCTGACCCTGGTCATGATCGCGCTGCCGGTGCTGGCGGTGACGACCGCGGACGTGCTCATGCAGACGTCGAACGTGTCGGGCGTCGAGTCGATCGACCGGCGGATGGGGTCGGCGGAGGCGCTGGTCTCGGTCCAGCAGGGCGTCGACGACGTCGAGCAGAGCCCGGACCCCGACGGGGCGTTCGGCACCTCGGGTGGCGACGGGGAGAGCCCGTTGGTCACGGCGGAGCAGGTCTCCGCCGTCCTGGGCGGTGCCAGACTCCTGGAGATCCGCGAGGGCGAGGCCGAGGTGCGCACCGACAAGGGGGCGGTCACCGCCGGCCTCACCGAGGTCGAGCTGAAGGACCCGCTGACCCGCGGTCTCTACGACCTGACGTCGGGCCGCTGGCCCCAGGACGCCGGGGAGGTCGTGGTCAACGAGGCACTGGTGACCCGGGGCTACCAGATCGGGGAGACCTTGGACCGCCCCGGCGCCGGCCATGTCGACCCCGTCATCGTGGGGATCGCGGAGTCGACCACCACCCGCGACTTCCCGGTCGCGGCCGGACCGGTGGGTGCCTTCGGCCTGGACGACGAGACGTCGCGGTCCTGGCTGGTCGACGGCGACCCGGTCTCCTGGGAGACGGTGCGCGAGCTCAACGCGATCGGCGCGACCGTGGCGTCCCGAGCCGTGATCACCGACCCGCCGCCGGTCTCCGAGTGGCCGGACTCAGTTCAGGCGAGCGCGGGCGTGGACGACGCCACCATGGCCGTCCTCGTTCTCATCGTGGTCATGGCGCTGATCGAGGTCGTCCTGCTCGCGGGCCCGGCGTTCGCCGTGGGCGCCCGCAAGCAGCAACGCAGCCTGGCCCTGATGTCGGCCTCCGGCGGGACGCCGGTGCAGTCGCGGCGGGTGGTGATCGGCAGCGCCGTCGTCCTGGGCAGCGTCGCCGCCGTCCTGGGCGTCGGCCTCGGGATCGTGCTGGGCCGGCTGCTCGTCCCCGCCGTCCAGTCGAGGTCGGGTGAGTACCTCGGGCCGTTCGAGGTGCCGTGGCAGCACCTCGCCGGCGTGGCCGGCTTCGGGATGCTCAGCGCCTTCCTGGCCGCGGTCGTGCCGGCGTACCTCGCCTCGCGCCAGGACGTGGTGGCGGTCCTCGCCGGCCGTCGCGGTGACCGTGCTCCCTCCTACAAGTCACCGTTGCTCGGGCTGGTCCTGCTGGGCGCCGGGATCGCCGGGTCGGTCGTGGGGGCCACCGGTGGCGGCGAGATCATGATCGCGGCCAGTGCCATCCCGGCCGTGCTGGGCATGATCCTGCTGATCCCGCTGGTGCTCGCCGGGCTGGGCAGGCTCGGCGGACGGCTCCCGCTGGTGCTGCGGTACGCCGTCCGCGACGCCGCCCGGCACCGGACCCGCACCGTGCCCGCGGTGGCGGCGGTGGCGGCGACCGTGGCCGGCGTGGTCGCGCTCGGCATCGGGGTGACGTCCGACGAGGCCGAGAACCGGGAGACCTACACGGCGTCGATGGTCGACGGCGTGGGCGTGCTCACCGGTTACGAGACGCCGGCCTGGTCGTCGTACCGCGCGGTGGTCGCGCAGGAGGCTCCGGACGCCGAGGTCACCGACCAGCTCGGGCTGGCCGAGACCGCGCCCGACGGCGGCTTCTCCGACACCGACGTCCGCGTCCCGGGTCTCGACTACCTGCTGGACAGCTCCGGCAGCAGCCTGGGGGCGACGATCCTCGTGTCCGACGACCGGCTCCCGTACGGACTGCTGGGTGTGGCGGAGGGCGACGTCGCCCGCGCCGAGGAGGTGTTGCGGTCCGGCGGCATGGTGGCGTTCACCTCGCCGGGCATCGAGGTCGACGCCACCGAGGCGAAGCTGGTCCGGGAGACCTACGCGCCGGACGGCGGCGAGTCCACCTCGAAGGCCACGGCGACGGTGCCGACCGAGTTCGTGGAGCTGGAGAAGCCCTGGGCCGGACCGGCCGCCGTCGTCTCCACCGCCGCGGCGGCCGAGCTGGGCGTCGAGCCCGCCGTCGTCGCCCTGGTGATCGGCAAGGACCAGCTGAGCAAGGACCAGGAGGAGGCGATCGACGAGGCGCTCGGCGGTGTCGACCTCAACGCCAGCCTCTACGTGGAGCGGGGCTACCAGGCGGACGACGAGACGGTGATCGCGCAGCTCATCCTGGTGGGCCTCGGGGGCCTGCTGATGCTCGGCGGCACGCTGACCGCGACGTTCCTCGCCCTCTCCGACGCTCGGCCCGACCTGGCCACGCTGTCGGCGGTCGGGGCGTCGCCCCGGACCCGGCGCGGGGTCGCGGCGGCGTACGCCGTGGTGGTCGGCTTCGTCGGGGCACTGCTCGGGGCGGCGGTCGGGTTCGTGCCGGGCATCGCGGTCTCCAGGCCGTTGACCTCCCAGAACTACGGCAACATCGCCCCGGACGGCACGGCCCAGTTCAACAGCGGGCCCTTCCTCGACGTGCCGTGGCTGATGATCCTCGGGCTGGTGGTGGCCCTGCCGCTGCTCACCGCGGCCGTCGTGGGGGCGTTCGCCAGGTCGCGGCTGCCACTGGTGGCCCGTCTCGACTGATCCCGACCAGTTAAAGTCAGGCTTGACTGTTTGTTGCTGGCCGACCATGCTGTGCCCGTGACCCAGGCACCGGTGCGCGTCCGCCAGGAGGAGCGCACCCGGGCGATGCGCGCCAGGCTCCTGGAGGCCACCGTCGAGCTGCTGGTCGAGCGTGGCTTCAGCGGGACCTCGACGACCCTGGTCAGCGAGCGGGCCGGGGTGAGCCGCGGCGCTCAGCTGCACCACTTCCCGACCAAGAACGACCTGGTGGTCGCCGCGGTCGAGCACCTGACCGAGGTCCGGGGGGCCGAGCTCGCGGCCGCGGCGAAGGCCCTGCCGGCCGGGGCGAAGCGGACCCGCGCGGTCCTGCAGATGCTGGGGGACCACTTCGCCTCGCCGGTCTTCACCGCCGCCCTCGAGCTGTGGGTCGCGGCGCGCACCGACGAGACCCTGCTCGCCGCCGTCGCCCCGCTGGAGCAGCGGGTCGGACGCGAGACCCACCGGCTCACCGTCGAGCTGCTCGGCGCCGACGAGTCCGAACCCGGTGTGCGCGAGCTCGTGCAGGCCACCCTCGACCTGGTCCGCGGCCTCGGGCTCGCGAGCACCATCACCGACGACGCCCGCCGGCGTCGCCGGATCCTCGACCAGTGGGCCCGCACCCTCGACGCGGCCCTGAAGAAGGCAGCGGCATGAGCGACCTCCTGACCAGCCTCCTCGACGACCTCGAGGCCGAGGGTGACCAGCTCCGCGAGACAGTGGACCGGCTCGCCGAGGACGGCTGGCACACCGCCACTCCCGCGGCGGGCTGGACCGTCGCGACCTCGGTGGCGCACCTCCTCTGGACCGACGAGGTGGCGGTGCTGGCCGCGCACTCGCTGTGCGGTGACCAGGACAAGGCCGCGTGGGACGACGTCGTCCTCGCCGCCATCGCCGACCCGCACGGTTTCGTCGACGCCGGCGCGCACGAGCTGGCCGCCCTGCCCCGCGACGAGGTCCTCGCCCGGTGGGGCGCCGGCCGCGCAGCGCTCCGCCAGGCCCTGACCGAGGTGCCCGAGGGCAGCAAGATGCCGTGGTTCGGGCCCCCGATGTCGCCCGCGTCGATGGCGACGGCGCGGTTCATGGAGACCTGGGCGCACGCGCTGGACGTCTACGACGCGGCCGGCTCGCGGCCGGAGCCCACGGACCGGATCAAGCACGTCGCGCACCTCGGGGTGCGCACCCGCAGCTACGCCTACTCCGTGCGGGAGGAGCCGCCGCCGGCCGAGGAGCCCCGGGTCCAGCTGACCGCGCCCAGCGGCGAGACCTGGGCGTGGGGACCCGAGGATGCCGCCCAGACCGTCACCGGGTCGGCGTACGACTTCTGCCTCCTCGTGACCCAGCGGGTGCACCGCGACGACACCGACCTGGTCGCCGTCGGCCCCGACGCCGAGCACTGGCTGCGGATCGCCCAGGCGTTCGCGGGTCCCGCCGGACCGGGGAGGGACGCGACGTGACGGAACCACTGGTCGTGGGCAACTGCTCGGGCTTCTACGGCGACCGCCTCTCGGCGATGCGCGAGCAGCTGGAGGGCGGGCGGCTCGACGTCCTCACCGGCGACTACCTGGCCGAGCTCACCATGCTCATCCTCGGCAAGGACACGATGCGGGATGCGTCCCTGGGCTACGCGCGGACCTTCGTGCGCCAGCTCGAGGACTGTCTCGGGCTCGCTCTCGAGCAGGGCGTGAAGATCGTCAGCAACGCCGGCGGTCTCAACCCGGCCGGGCTGGCCTACCGGATCCGGGAGGTGGCGAAGGGCCTCGGCCTCGACCCGGCCGTGGCGCACGTGGAGGGCGACGACCTGCGGCCGCTCGACCTCTACGAGGGGGCGCTCACCGCCAACGCCTACCTCGGGGGGTTCGGCATCGCGGCCGCGCTCACCGCCGGCGCCGACGTCGTCGTCACCGGCCGGGTGACCGACGCGAGCGTCGTGGTCGGGCCGGCGGTCGCGCACCACGGCTGGACGACCGCGTCGTACGACGAGCTGGCCGGCGCGGTGGTCGCCGGCCACGTCATCGAGTGCGGCACCCAGGCCACCGGCGGCAACTTCTCCGGGTTCCGCCAGCTGATCCAAGCCGGCATGGACCCGGCGCGACCGCTGGGGTTCCCGATCGCCGAGGTCGCGGCCGACGGATCGAGCGTCATCACCAAGCACGACGGGACCGGTGGCGCGGTCACCGTCGACACGGTCACCGCCCAGCTGGTCTACGAGATCCAGTCGGCCCACTACCTCAACCCCGACGTGACCGTCGACCTCGGCTCGATCCGGCTGCACCAGGACGGTGTCGACCGGGTCGCGGTGACCGGGGTGCACGGGGACCCGCCCCCCGAACGGCTCAAGGTCTGCGTCAACGAGCTCGGTGGCTTCCGCAACCAGGTCGAGTTCGTGCTCACCGGCCTCGACGTCGAGGAGAAGGCGGAGTGGGTCCGCAGCCAGCTGGCTCCGGCCCTCACCGCACGGGAGGTCGCCTGGTCCCGGGCGGCCGCACCCACGCCGGACGCGGACACCGAGGAAGGTGCCTCGACCCTGCTGCGCTGCACCGTGATGGACCCCCAGCCCGACGCCGTGGGAAAGGCGTTCACCGGGCCGGCCGTCGAGCTCGCCCTCGCGTCCTACCCGGGCTTCACGATGACCACGCCGCCGCAGCAGCCCACGCCGTACGGCATCTACCGACCCGAGTACGTCGAGCGGGCGCTGGTGCAGCACACCGTGGTGCACCCGGACGGCAGGCGTGAGGTCGTCGCCGACCCGACCGAGTTCTCCGACCCCGATCCGGCGGCCGGGCGGCGGGCCTCGCCCTACCCCGCCCCCGCGGACTCGCTCAACCGTCGCGCGCCGCTGGGGACGTTCGTGCACGCCCGGTCCGGCGACAAGGGCGGCGACGCGAACGTCGGGCTCTGGGTCGTCAACGACGGCGACCCGCGCCGGGCGGCGCGGGTGACCTGGCTGGCCAAGTTCATGAGCCCACGCAAGGTCCGCGAGCTGGTGCCCGAGGCGGCCGACCTCGACGTCGAGGTCTACGTGCTGCCGCACCTCGGCGCGGTCAACGTGATCATCCGCGGACTGCTCGGCCAGGGCGTGGCCGCGTCCACCCGGTTCGACCCGCAGGCCAAGGGACTCGGCGAGTGGCTGCGCTCCCGGGTCGTGCACATCCAGGAGGACCTGCTCTCATGACCAACCCGATCCGGGAGCTCGGCACCGAGTTCGTGCGCCGCGAGGTCGCGCCCCACCTCCAGGAGTGGGAGGACGCCGGCTCGATCCCGCGCGAGCTGCACCGGGCGGCCGGCAAGCAGGGGCTGCTCGGGCTCACCTTCCCGGCCGAGGTGGGCGGCGAGGGCGGCGCCGCCATGGACTCCGTGGACCTCCAGGAGGCGATGTTCGCCGCGGGTGCGTCGAGCGGCCTGATGGCCGGGCTGTTCACCTCCGGCATCGCGCTGCCGCACATCGTGGCTTCCGCCAGAAATGGGCAGAGCGCCGATCTGATCGACCGGTTCGTGCGGCCGACCCTGGCCGGCGACAAGATCGGCTCGCTCGCGATCACCGAGCCGGGTGGTGGGTCGGACGTGGCCGGTCTGCGCACCACGGCGGTGCGGGACGGGGACTACTACGTCGTCAACGGCGCCAAGACGTTCATCACCAGCGGCGTCCGCGCCGACTTCGTCACGACCGCCGTGCGCACCGGTGAGCCCGGCCACGCCGGCGTCTCGCTCCTCGTGGTCGAAGCCGGGACGCCCGGGTTCACCGTCGACCGGTCCCTGCGCAAGATGGGCTGGCACTGCTCCGACACCGCCGAGCTGTCCTACGTCGACGTCCGGGTCCCGGTCGCCAACCTGGTCGGCGAGGAGAACACCGGCTTCTACCAGATCGCCGAGCAGTTCGTGGTCGAGCGGATCGCGCTCGCCGTGCACGCCTACGGGATCGCGGCGCGGTCGTTGGATCTGACGGTGGCCTACTGCCGGGAGCGCGAGACGTTCGGCAAGCCGCTCATCGCCAACCAGGTGGTCCGCCACCAGCTCGTCGAGATGCGCCGGCAGGTCGAGGTGGCGCGGACCTACACCCGGGCGGTCGTGGATCGGCACGTCGCCGGTGAGGGCGTGATCGCCGAGGCCTGCCTCGCCAAGCAGACCGCCTGCGACGCCGCGACGTACGTCTGCGACCGAGCAGTCCAGCTGCACGGCGGCACCGGATACATGCACGGCACCGAGGTCGAGCGGCACTACCGCGACGCCCGCATCCTGCCGATCGGCGGGGGCGCGACCGAGGTGCTCACCGACCTGGCCGCACGACTGATGGGGTACACGGCATGAGCCTGTTCGCACCGCTGAGCGGCGAGGTGTCGCTGCACATGGAGGCGCCGCCGGAGAAGGTGTGGGCGCTGGTCAGCGACGTCACCCGGATCGGTGAGTTCTCGCCGGAGACCTTCGAGGCGAGGTGGACCCGTGGGTCGACCGGGCCCGAGGTGGGCGCGTCGTTCAAGGGGCACGTGAAGCGCAACGGTGTCGGGCCGACCTACTGGGCGCCGTGCCAGGTCACCAAGTGCGTGCCGAACGAGGTCTTCGAGTTCGCCGTGGGCACTGACAGCGTGACCGCCAACAACTGGGGCTACCGGCTGGAGGCCGAAGGCAGCGGCACCCGGGTGACGGAGTACTTCCGGCTCGAGCCGGTGCTGCCGATGCGGCTCTACTGGGCGCTGCTGGGGCACCTGCGCGGCCGTACCAACGAGAAGGGCATGCGCACGACGTTGGAGCGGATGAAGGCGGTCGTCGAGGCATGACGGCCACCCAGACCAACCGCGAGGCGATGCTCGACAAGCTCGCCGCGCTCGACGTCGAGAACGCCAAGGCGGTGCAGGGCGGTGGGGAGAAGTACGCCGCCCGCCACCACGAGCGCGGCAAGCTGCTGCCCCGCGAACGCATCGAGCTGCTCGTCGACGAGGGCTCGGCGTTCCTCGAGCTCTCGCCGCTGGCCGGGTGGGGCTCCGACTTCGCCGTCGGCGCCAGCGTGGTGACCGGCATCGGGGTGGTCGAGGGCGTCGAGTGCATGATCACGGCCAACGACCCGACCGTGAAGGGCGGCGCCAGCAACCCCTGGACGGTGAAGAAGATCTTCCGGGCCTCGCAGATCGCCGAGGAGAACGGGCTGCCCAGCATCTCGCTGGTCGAGTCGGGTGGCGCCGACCTGCCGACCCAGAAGGAGATCTTCATCCCCGGCGGCAAGCTGTTCCGCGACATCACCCGGTCGTCGGCGGCCAAGCAGCCGACCATCGCGCTGGTCTTCGGCAACTCCACCGCCGGCGGGGCCTACGTGCCGGGCATGTCGGACTACACGGTGATGGTGAGGGAGCAGGCCAAGGTGTTCCTCGGTGGTCCGCCGCTGGTGAAGATGGCGACCGGCGAGGAGTCCGACGACGAGTCGCTGGGTGGCGCCGAGATGCACGCCCGCACGTCCGGTCTGGCCGACTACCTCGCCGAGGACGAGCGGGACGCCATCCGGATCGGCCGGCGCATCGTGGCCCGCCTCAACTGGCGCAAGGCGACCTCGACCACCGCGGAGTACGCCGAGCCGGACGCCGACCCCGACGAGCTGCTCGACCTGATCCCGGCCGACCTCAAGGAGCCGTTCGACCCGCGCGAGGTGATCGCCCGGATCTGCGACGGCGTCTCGCCCACCAACGGGACGGTCTTCGACGAGTTCAAGCCGCTCTACGGCTCCTCGCTGGTCACCGGCTGGGCCAAGCTGCACGGCCGGCCGATCGGCATCCTCGCCAACGCGCAGGGCGTGCTGTTCAGCGAGGAGGCGCAGAAGGCGACCCAGTTCGTCCAGCTCGCCAACCAGACCGACACCCCGCTGCTGTTCCTGCACAACACGACCGGCTACATGGTCGGCAAGGAGTACGAGCAGGGCGGGATCATCAAGCACGGCGCGATGATGATCAACGCGATCAGCAACTCCACGGTCCCGCACCTCAGCGTGATCATGGGCGCGTCGTACGGCGCCGGCAACTACGGCATGAACGGCCGCGCGTTCGACCCGCGGTTCCTGTTCACCTGGCCGTCCGCCAAGTCCGCCGTGATGGGGCCCCAGCAGCTCGCCGGGGTCCTGGAGATCGTCGCCCGCCAGTCCGCCGAGTCCAAGGGCGAGGTGTTCGACGCCGAGGAGTTCAAGGGCATCAAGGAGATCGTGGAGGCCCAAATCGAGGAGCAGTCGTTGCCGTACTTCCTGTCAGGCATGCTCTACGACGACGGCGTCATCGACCCGCGGGACACCCGCACCGTGCTGGGCATCTGCCTGTCGGTGATCGAGAACAAGCCGTACGCCGGCACCGACCGGTTCGGGGTGTTCCGCCCGTGATCACCCGACTCCTCGTCGCCAACCGGGCCGAGATCGCGTCCCGGGTCTTCCGCACCTGCCGCACGCTCGGCATCGAGACGGTGGCGGTCCACTCCGACGCCGACGCGCTGCTGCCCTACGTCCGTGAGGCCGACGTGGCGGTCCGGCTGCCCGGCAACACCCCCGCCGAGACCTACCTCGACGTCGAGGCCGTGCTGGCTGCGGCGAGGAGGTCCGGCGCGGACGCGATCCACCCCGGCTACGGCTTCCTGTCGGAGAACGCGGCCTTCGCGCGCGCCGTCGAGGCGGCGGGCCTGACCTGGGTCGGCCCGACGCCCGAGTCCATCGAGGCGATGGGTTCCAAGATCGGCGCCAAGGAGCTGATGCGCGCGGCCGGCGTGCCGGTCCTCGAGGCCCCGGCGGAGCCGACCGAGGCGGACCTGCCCCTGCTGGTGAAGGCGTCGGCCGGGGGCGGCGGCCGCGGCATGCGGGTCGTGCGCGCACTGGCCGACCTGCCGGGGGAGGTCGCGGCCGCCGAGGCCGAGGCCGCCTCCGCCTTCGGGGACGGCACCGTCTTCGTCGAGCCGTACGTCGAGCGCGGCCGGCACGTGGAGGTGCAGGTCGTCGGCGATGGCCGCGGCGACGTGCTCGTGCTCGGCGAGCGTGACTGCTCGGTGCAGCGACGGCACCAGAAGGTCGTCGAGGAAGCTCCGGCACCCCACCTTCCCGAGAGCGTCCGGGCCGCCCTGCTCGAGGCGGCGCGGGCCGCGGCCGCGGCCGTCGACTACCGGGGTGCGGGGACCGTGGAGTTCCTCTACGACCCCGCGGCCGAGCGGTTCTTCTTCCTGGAGATGAACACCCGGCTCCAGGTCGAGCACCCGGTCACCGAGCTGGTGCACGGCGTCGACCTGGTGGCGCTGCAGATCGCTGTGGCGGAGGGTGGCTTCGACACGCTCGCCGCGCTCGCGGCTCAACCACCGGCGGAGGGGCACGCCATCGAGGTGCGGCTCTACGCCGAGGACCCGGCGGCGGACTACCAGCCGCAGAGCGGCGTGCTGACGACGTTCGAGATCCCCATCGAGCCCGGCATCCGCGTGGACACCGGCTTCGAGTCCGGGAGCCAGGTGTCCACGCACTACGACGCGATGCTCGCCAAGGTGATCGTGCACGCGCCCACCCGGGAGCAAGCCGCCCGCCGGCTGGCCGGCGTGCTGTCGCGGGCGAGGATCCACGGCCTGGTCACCAACCGCGACCTGCTCGTCAGCATCCTGCGGGACGAGGAGTTCCTGGCCGGCGCCATCAGCACGGCCTTCCTGGAGAAAGAACGTACGCACGCTTCTTCCGCTGGGGACCCCCAGGTGGCCGCCGCGATCGCGCTGGCGGAGCGGGCGGGTGCGGCGCGTACCGTCCAGCGTGGCATCCCGGTCGCCTGGCGCAACGTGGTCTCCCAGCCGCAGGTCACCGAGTTCGCGGACGGCACCCGGGTCGAGTGGTGGGGGACCCGCGACGGGTACGCGATCGACGGAGTCACGGTGGTCGAGGTGCGAGGCACGCGCCCCGAAGCCACCGTCACCCTCGAGGCCGACGGCGTCCGCACGACGTACGCCGTGAGCGTGAACGGCGACGCGGTGGACGTCGACTGGCCCGGCGGCCACGTCGCCCTGAAGGTGACCCCGCGGTTCGTCGACCCCGCCGACGCGGTCGCCACGGGCAGCCTGCTGGCACCGATGCCCGGCACCGTCGTCAGCGTCACGGCGGAGGTCGGCCAGCAGGTCGAGGCCGGGCAGACCGTGCTCGTCCTGGAGGCCATGAAGATGCAGCACCGCGTCAACGCGCCGTACGCCGGCGTGGTGAGCGAGATCGACGTCAAGCCCGGCCAGCAGGTCGCTGCCGGGGAAGTGCTCGCCGTAGTTGAGGAGAACGAATGACCGTCGCGTTCAGCGAGTCGGAGGAACGCCAGGCCCTGCGCAAGGAGGTGGCGAAGCTCGCCTCCAAGTACGGCCGCGAGTACTTCACCGAGAAGGCCAGGTCCGGCGGCAAGACCACCGACCTGTGGCTGGAGATCGGCAAGAACGGCTACCTCGGCATCAACATCCCCGAGGAGTACGGCGGCG
>NZ_JAEMSS010000201.1 GCF_016462705.1 Nocardioides sp.
AGTCCGGCGAGCCCGATCTCGTCGGCGACGACCTGACCGCGCCGGTGACGGCGGGCGGGTCGACGACGCCCAGCCAGGAGGTCACCCAGGTAGCCCCGCCGAGCCTCTCGCCCGCGGACCAGCCGAGCGTGGCGGTGAGCGCGACTCCCAGTGGCACCGCGACCAGTTCTGCGACCAGCACCCCGACCAGCGAGCCGAGTCCCTCCGCGTCGGACGACCCGAACCCTCCGGCGGCGCCCGGCCGGCTCGTCGCCGCACCGCGGACTCTCGACCTGGGGGCCTCGGGAGGCCGGACCCTGACCCTCACGAACCCGGGCGGGACCACGGTCACCTACTCGGTCGTGGCCGAGGACTCCTGGCTGGCGACCAGCCCCGCGAGCGGCTCCCTCAAGCCGGGGCAGTCGCGATCCGTGACCGTCTCCGCGCGCCGGGGCGGGCTGCCGGAGGGCACGTCCTCCGGCGGGCTGACCGTGCGCTGGGACGAAGGCACCGTGCCGATCGCGGTCAGCGCCGCACGGGAGGTCCCTCCGACGATCGGTGCCGTCTCCGTGGTGCCCTCCGAGTGCGACCAGCCCGTCGACGTCGTCGTCCCGATCAGCGACGAGTCCGGCGTCGCGTCGGCCTCGGTCGCCTGGGCCGGGCCGTCAGCCTCGGGCACGACCGCTCTCACTGCCTCCGGCGGGCAGTGGAGCGGCTCGATCGGGCCGTTCGCGGTCGGGGGCACGGTGCAGCTGTCGTTCGTCGCGACCGACACCCGCGGCAACACCGCTCGCCGCAGCGCGTCGATCTCGGTCGACCCGTGTCCGGGCTGACTCGGTCCCCGGCTCGGTCCCTGGGCTAGTCCCCCCAGCCCATCGGGAACACCTCGAACGCCGCGCCGAACGCGACCCCCAGCCGCTGCCCGGTCGTCCGGGCGAAGCCCTCGAGGAACTCGCGCGGGTCGAAGTGCTCCCAGCCCAGCCCGTCGATGTAGGCACGGTGCGCCTCCAACGAGGACACCCCGGCGTCGAAGGTCTCGGTCGTGTCGACGCCATGGGTCGCCTGCGGCGAACCGAAGGCCCAGACCGCGCGGACCCCGCCCCAGGGCTCGGTCCCGTCCGTGAGCTGCTCGGGGAAGACCCACCGGTTCCCGGCGTCGCGCACCGCGTCGACCACGGCTCTGCCGACGGCGATGTGGTCGGCCTGGTTGAGGTTGGCGCCGCCCCACGTGTCCCGGAAGTTGCCGGTGATGACGATGTCCGGGCGGTGCCGGCGGACCACGGCGGCGATCGCGGCCCGTAGCGGGACGCCGTACTCCAGGACGCCGTCGGGCAGTCCCAGGAAGTCGACCTCGTCCACCCCGACGATGCGCGCGGACTCGACCTGCTCGGCCTCGCGCACGACCCGGCACTCGTCGGGCGCCATGCCGTCGATGCCGGCCTCGCCACTGGTGACCATGCAGTAGACGACCCGCTTGCCCTGCCCGGTCCAGCGGGCCACGGCGGCGGCCGCGCCGAACTCCAGGTCGTCGGGGTGGGCCACGACGCACAACGCGGAGTCCCAGTCCTCGTCCAGAGGCTCGAGCGGCTGCGGGCGATCGGGTGCATCGGTCATGGGAACAGCGTGCCACTCCCGCGATGGTGGGTACTGGGCGTGACATGACTGAGGGACGCAGCAACGAGGAGATCGCGGCCATCCAGATCGTGGTCGACCGGGTCGGCGGCTACCAGGACGGAGCGCCGGAGGGCACCGTCCGCGCCGAGCTCGACAAGGGGCTTTCCGAGGCCGGCATCGACCTGGCCGACGAGCACGTCGACCGGCTCGCCGCCGCGATCGAGGAGGAGCACGGCTCGGTCGACGCCGGCTCGGTCCTGGGCTGACCGATGGTCACGCGCTTCGGCTACACCCTGATGACCGAGCAGTCCGGCCCGCGGGACCTGGTCCGCTACGCGGTCGCCGCCGAGGACGCCGGGTTCGACTTCGAGGTGTCCAGCGACCACTACTCCCCCTGGCTGACCGAGCAGGGCCACTCCGCGTACGCCTGGAGCGTGCTCGGCGCCGTCGCCCACGCCACGGAGCGGGTCGAGCTGATGACCTACGTCACCTGCCCGACGCTGCGCTACCACCCCGCCGTGGTCGCCCAGAAGGCCGCCACCATGGCGCTGCTGAGCGGCGGGCGCTTCACCCTCGGGCTCGGCAGTGGCGAGAACCTCAACGAGCACACCGTCGGCGCCGGCTGGCCGGCGGTCGAGACCCGTCAGGAGATGCTCGAGGAGGCGGTCGAGATCATCCGGGCGCTGTTCGGTGGCGACCTGGTCACCTACCGGGGCGAGCACTTCGCCGTGGACTCGGCTCGACTCTGGGACCTGCCCGAGGATCAGGTCCGGATCGCGATCGCCCTCTCCGGCGAGCGCGGCCTGGAGCGGTTCGCCCCGCTGGCCGACGACCTGGTCGCCGTCGAGCCCGACGCCGAGCTCGTCACGGGGTGGAACGCCGTCGACGGGACCGAGCCGATCGGCGCGGGTGCCCGGGCCATCGGCCAGCTGCCGATCTGCTGGGACCCCGACGAGAAGGCGGCGGTGGCGCGGGCGCACGAGCAGTTCCGCTGGTTCGGCGGTGGCTGGGACGTCAACGCGGACCTGCCCACGACGGCGGGCTTCAGCGCCGCCAGCCAGTTCGTCAGGCCCGATGACGTCGCCGGCTCGATCCCCTGCGGACCCGACCTCGACGCGATCGTGGCGAAGGTCAGCGAGTACTGGGACGCCGGCTTCACCGACATCTGCGTCGTCCAGGTGGGGGACGACGGCCAGGACCGGTTCCTCGAGGAGGCCGCCGGCCCGCTGCTCGAGAAGCTCCGTGCCGCCGCTCCCTGACCGCCACCACGGGGTCTACCTGGCCTGGACCTCGGAGCCGCCGGAGGACCTGGACGGCCCCTGGGTCGAGGCGAGGCGGATTGCCCCGGGGCTGCTCCTCCTGGAGAGCGAGCAGACCCTGTCGGAGGTCTACCACGCCCTGAAGTGGGCCCTCCCCGACCGGGCGGAGATCATCGTCGCGCCCGTCGACCGGACACCGAAGTCCCGGGGGATGGCCCCGGGACGACGTCGTGGCTGCGGGCCAGGACGACGGGTGCCGCCCGGATCGAGACCTAGGGACGGAAGACGACCTTGACGGCGCCGTCCTGCTTCTTCTGGAACGTCGCGTAGGCGTCCGGCGCCTCCTCCAGGGAGAGGTGGTGGGTGGCGAACGACTCCACCCCGAGCACGTCCTCGTCCTGGTCGAGCAGCGCGAGGATGTCACCGGTCCAGCGGCGCACGTTGGCCTGACCCATCCGCACCTGGATCTGCTTGTCGAACATCTGGAACAGGGGCAGCGGGTCGGCCGCCCCGCCGTAGACGCCGGAGATGGAGACCGTGCCGCCGCGCCGCACCGCGTCGATGGCGGTGGTCAGCGCTGCCAGCCGGTCGACGCCGGCCTTCAGCATGAGCGGCTCGGCGATCGCATCGGGCAGCAGCCCGACGAGCTTGTGAACCGCCTTGACGCCGCCGGAGCCGTGCGCCTCCATGCCGACCGCGTCGATGACCGCGTCGGCGCCGCGGCCGGCGGTGAGCTCGCGGACCCGCTCGGCGACGGCGGTCTCGTCGAGGTCGGTGATGTCGATCGTCTCGGCGCCGCGCCCGCTCACCCGGGCCAGCCGCTCGTCGACCAGGTCCGCGACGATCGTGCGGTGGCCCCGGTGCATGCCGATCCGGGCGGCCATGTCCCCGATCGGTCCCGCTCCGAGCACCAGGAGCGTCCCTCCGTCGGGCACGTCGGCGTACTCGACGGCCTGCCAGGCGGTCGGCAGCACGTCGCTGAGGAAGAGGTAACGGTCGTCGGGGCGCTCCTTGGAGACCTTGACCGCCCCGTAGTCGGCGTGCGGGACCCGGAGGTACTCCGCCTGGCCGCCGGGGACCTGGCCGTAGAGCTTGCTGTAGCCGAGGAGACTGGCGCCGGTGCCGTGCTCGGTGTTCTGGGTGGTCTCGCACTGGCTCTGCAGGTCGCGCTCGCACATCCAGCAGTGGCCGCAGCTCACGTTGAACGGGATCACCACCCGGTCTCCGACGTCGAGGTGCGGGACCTCGGCACCCACGGCCTCGACGATCCCCATGGGCTCGTGGCCCACGACGTCACCCGGCTCCATGAACGGTGCCAGCACCTCGTAGAGGTGGAGATCGGAACCGCACAGGCCCGACGACGTGACCCGGATGACGATGTCGGTCGGCTCCTCGATCACGGGGTCGGGGACGTTCTCGACCCGGATGTCCTTCGCGCCCTGCCAGGTGACTGCCTTCATGAGTTCTCCGGTGCCCGGCACGGACCGGCCGTACCCTCATCCGCAGGGGTGGACCACCCCGTCAGCGGGTCAGACCGGCGCCCACTCGTCGACGTGGGCCCGGAGGTCCTGAAGGTCGTCGTAGACGTTGCGGGCCCCGGCGTCGAGCAGCTCCGCGCGACCGTAGCCGCCGGTCAGCACGCCGTACGCCGGCACACCGGCACGCTGCGCCGAGGTCATGTCGTGGACGGAGTCCCCGACCACGCACGCGCTCCCGGCACCCAACCGGGTCAGGGCCTCCTCGATGAGGTCGGGGTCGGGCTTGGACTCCTCGGTGTCCTCGGCCGTCGTGGCGGTGTCGGCGAGCTCGTCGGCGTCGAGGAGGTCGAAGGCGTGCTGGGCGTGCTGGGGGATGCTCGAGCTGGCCAGGGCGACCGCCAGCCCGCGGCCGCGCAGGGACCGGAGCAGCTCCTTGGCTCCATCGAGCAGGCGGGTCTCGTCGATCAGGCTGTCGTACTCCTTCTCCCACCGGTCCCGGACCTCGTCACCGTGGGTCTCCTCGACCTCGTCCCCGGCCACCGCGGCCACGAGCTTGTCGCCGCCCATGCCGATGGCCCGGTGGATCCGCCAGACCGGCACGTCCACCCCGACGTGCCCGAAGGCGCGCGCCCACGCGATCGCATGGTGGTAGTTGGAGTCGAGCAGCGTGCCGTCGACGTCCAGCACCACAGCGGCGCGACTGTCCTGTGCATCCATGGCCTGCCGGTGCCCGGTGTGACGTTCGACCATGCCGAGCGTCCGAAGGGCGGTGCCCGGCCCAGCGGGGTACCAGTCCCCCGTGAGCACAAACAAGCGGCTGATGCACGCGACCCCTGACCAGGTCTGGGAGGTTCTGTCCGACGGCTGGCTCTACCCCCTCTGGGTGGTCGGCGCCTCGCGGATGCGCGAGGTCGACGACGGGTGGCCCGCCGTGGGCAGCCGGCTGCACCACTCGGTGGGCACCTGGCCCCTGCTGATCGACGACGTCACCGAGTCCGTCGAGCAGACGCCCGGGTCGCTCCTGGTGCTGCAGGCGCACGCGTGGCCCGCCGGCCGGGCCACCGTCACCCTGCGCCTGTCCCCCGTGGGGACCGACACCGAGGTGACGATCGAGGAGCAGGCGACGGCCGGGCCCGGGGCGCTGGTCCCCCGCGTGGTCCAGGACCCGATGCTGGCCTGGCGCAACGTGGAGGCGTTGCGGCGCCTGGCCTTCCTGGTGGAGCGGCGGCAGCAGGAGACCTCATGAGTGCCACCGCCCACGGCACCGCTCGCGTGGCCGACTTCGACGGCCTCCAGATCGAGTACGACGATCGTGTGCTCCAACCGCGTCCCTGGACCGCCGAGCAGTCCCGGTGGGCGGCCGAGCTGATCCGCTCCGCACCGCCCGGTCCCGTGCTGGAGCTCTGCTCGGGCGTCGGGCACATCGGGCTGCTCGCGGTCAGCCTGGCCCCACGGTCGCTCGTGTGCGTCGACGCGGACGCCGGCGCCTGCGCCTACCTGCGCCGCAACGCCGCGCACGCGGGGATCCGCGTCGACGTCCGCGAGGGTCTGATGGACGAGGTCCTCGACGCCGACGAGCGGTTCGCCGTCGTCATCGCGGACCCGCCGTGGGTCACCAGCGATGACGTGGGGCGCTACCCCGAGGACCCCTTGCTGGCGATCGACGGGGGGCCGGACGGACTCGACCTGGTGCGTGCCTGCCTGGAGGTCATCGACGATCACCTCGTCGAGGGCGGCCACGCCCTGCTCCAGACCGGCCCCGACCAGCCGGACGCCGTCACGGCACTCGTCGCGGCGTACGACGCGTTGACCGTGCGCGAGGTCCGGCTTCAGGAGCGTGGAGCGCTGGTCCGGATCGACCGCGCGGTCGGGGCCGGCAGGACCGACTAGGGCCGGAGCTTCCGCGGCAGCACCTTGTGCGTGCCGTCGCACCAAGGCTTGGACGCCGACTTGCCGCAGCGACAGACCGCGGACACGGGCCGGGTCGTGCAGTGCTCCACCCCGTCGTCGTCGCGCACCACGTGATCCCCGCGCAGCAGCATCGGGCCACCCGGGCACAGCTCCACGTCGGGGCGGGCGGGGACGGCGGTCACGCCGCGACCCCCCACGACCGGAGGAGGCGGTGGGCGGTACGGGTCTCGAGGTCCAGGCACGCCCAGGCGCCGAACCACACGTCCGTCTCGAGGGACGGCGTCTCGGCGACCAGCGCGACGCAGATGTCTCGCAGCGCGACCTGCTCGTGTACCGCGTCGGCCTCGACGTGCTCTGTGTAGTAGCTGACGATCTCCGCCGGCAGTCCCAGCCGTTGCAGTCCTTGTGCCATCCGTCGCGACGGCAGCGAGCTGGTGGCCTCGAACGCGGCGAGGTGGCCGACGGCGGCCCCCCGGAGCCGTCGCTGGAGCCCGAACATGGACAGGACGTTGTTCTGCTCGAGCACCTCGGCGGGGGCCTCGTCCACGTAGACGCCCGGCTCCGGCCGGAGTCCGCTGGCCTCCATGCCCCGGGCGAACAGGTGGCTGTGGAGCCGGGACGGGTCGCCCACGCCGTACTCGTCGTACTGGAGCTCCACCAG
>NZ_JAEMSS010000040.1 GCF_016462705.1 Nocardioides sp.
TATCGGGTACGGCCGTGACTTCCCAGAACGCGCCCCGCGTGATGGGGCCGACCGGCCCGCGGGCGGTGGGGGGCAGCTCGACGAACCGCTTGCTCTGCTCGCCGCCGCCGACGACGTCGCAGCGGTACCAGCGGGCGCCCTTCTCCCACGCCTTCTCCGACGGCCGGAACCATGCCCAGCTCACGACGGTGCGCATCACCACGCTCTCGTCGGCGTCGAGGAAGGTCTCGAAGCGCTCGCCGCACGTCTCGTAGGCGAACGCCCCGAGCTCCGCGGACTCGTAGTCGACGTCGTGCAGCTCGGACGGCAGATCCCCGACCGCGAACGTCTCCGCCGTGTGCCGGTCGGCGCAGTCCACGGCCGGGCTTGCGTTGCTGCGCTGCTCGACGTCCTCCGGGGTGAGCACCCGGCAGGCCCCCAGCTCCGGCGGTTCGACCGAGTCGGCCTGACCCGCGTCGGCGTCGGCGTCGGGGTCGTTGCCGCATCCGGAGAGGACCACCAGGACGACGGCGACGATGGAGGCGAGGCGGACGCCGCTGACGCGCACCCTGTCTCCCTCCGCGAACCTGGTCCGAGCGTGCCGAGCCTACCGGCGTGCCGTCAGTCCATCAGCAGCGCCGCGACCGTCGCTTCGAGCTCGTACGCCGCCGCGGTGTGCTCGTCGGTGAGCAGCCGGACGCCGGCCGTCGGCGAGTGGTGGACCACGAGCAGTCGGGCCATGGGTGCCAGGCTAGGAGACGTGTCCGGGTCGGTGGTCGAGCGTCTCCGCTCCTCGGTGCCCGTGCTCGCGGCACCCATGGCGGGCGGGCCGACGACCCCCGCCCTGGTGCTGGCGGCCTCGGACGCCGGGTCGGCCGGCTTCCTGGCGGCCGGCTACCAGACGCCGGACGCCCTCGTCGCCCAGGTGGAGGAGGTGCGGGCGCGCACCGACGCGTACGGCGTCAACGTGTTCGCACCCAACCCGCTGCCCGTCGATCCCGCGGCGTACGCCGCCTATCGCGAGCTCCTGCTGCCGCTGGCCGACCACTACCAGGTCGACCTGCCCGCCGAGCCGGTCGAGGACGACGACCACTGGCACGCTAAGGTCGACGCCCTCGCGAGTGCCGGGGCACCGGTGGTGTCGTTCACGTTCGGCATCCCGGGCCCGTGGGAGCTGGACCGGCTCCGCCGGTCCGGGAGCCTGCTCGTCCAGACGGTCACCTCGCCCGCCGAGGCTAGGCAGGCCGCCGAGGCCGGCGTGGACGCGCTCGTGGTGCAGTCGCCCGACGCCGGCGGGCACTGGGGGACGCTCACGCCCGCCGCGCCACCGCCGCGGCTGGTGCTACCAGACCTCGTGTCAGCGGTCGCGGCCGTCGTCGACCTGCCGCTGCTCGCGGCCGGCGGCGTCGGCAGCCGGGACGACGTCCGGGCCGCGCTGGCAGCCGGAGCCGAGGCGGTCGCCGTCGGTACGGCGCTGCTGCTCGCCAGGGAGGCGGGCACCAACCCGGCCCACCGAGCCGGGCTGACAGACCGGGGCCGGCCGGTGACCACGCATGCGTTCAGCGGCCGACCGGCCGGTGCGCTGCCCAACGGGTTCCTGGCGGCGTACGACGCAGCAGCGCCGCTCGGCTACCCGGCGCTGCACCACCTGACCGCGCCGATCCGCCGGGCCGCGGCATCGGCGGGTGACTCGGAGCACGTCAACGTCTGGGCGGGCACGGGCTACCGCAGCGCCGAGCACCGGCCGGCGGCGGAGATCCTGCGGGGACTGGCTCCCTAGGACCTAGGTGGCCAGCATCAGGATCATGTCGCGGTCGTAGGTGCGACCGTCGTGCTGCTCGGTGAGGTGCGCGTTGGTGCGCTCGACGAGGTCGTCCTCGTCCTTGCCGACGATCGTCTCGCCACACGGGCACTGGATCCGGGTCTTCACGACGTCACTGTCTCACCCGACGGGTGACGGCGGGTAGGTCGATCCGTCGAGCAGCTCGCGGTCGCCCAGCGGCTCGCTGAGGGGTAGCGGCCGGCTCACGCTCGGGTTGCCCGGACAGTCCTGGCCGCCCTGAGGCGGCGTCGAGGTCCAGTAGACGGTGACCGACTCGTCGGTCTCCACGACGTAGGGGTCGTGCAGGTACGGCGACGGGTCCCTCGCGCTGGTGCAGGTGCGCTCGTTGACGTCGACCCGCGGGTCGGTTGCCGTGCGGTCGAGGTCCGCCCCGTGCAGCTCGACCCAGGTGTGCCCAGGACGTAGGACGGGGGCGAGGTGGCAGTTGCCTCCACCGGACCACACCCACGCGTCGCCTCGACGCTCGATCCCCATGACGAACGCTCCGTCAACCGGCCCGTCCTCGGTCCAGGTGTCGAGTCCGAGCGTGTAGGCGTCGCCGTCGATCTCCAGCAGGCGCCACGGCGTGCCCTCGGCGCCCTTCGTCAGGAACGACAGCTCCAGCTCTCCCGCGTACTTCGGGTTCGCCAACAGTTCCCGGAAGACCTGGGTCATCTCCGATTGCGAGAGCGGGCTCTCGATGCCGGACGCCATGATCGACGGTGACCAGCCGTCGCCGCCGCCGCAGCTCACCTGGATCTCGCCGTCCTTCTCCACGAAAGGCGCCTGGCGGTCGGCGGCTTCGGTCTCGGCCGTGCTCGGGTCGTCGGCGGACGAGGGACCCGGGTCCTCCCCGCAGCCGGCGACGACCAAGGCGGACAGCACGACGGCGGTGCGGAGCAGCATGGCCATGGGACGGACCGTGGGCCTCTCGGGGTTCCGGTGGGCTAAGGTGGTGCCGTCATGATGCGCCTCAAGGACGTTGCTGTCCTCCTCCTTCGCCGCCGCAGCGAGGTCTGAGCCAGAGCCGGACCCCCTCGCTGCGGAGTGAGTGTGTGCGCCGGCCTCTCGAGAACGACTCACCAGAGGACGCACCATGAGGATCCCGCCCCAGCAGCCCAGCCCGATGCCGTTCGGCCGCTACGCGCCGTTCCCGCCGATCGACCTGCCCGACCGCACCTGGCCCGACAAGGTCATCACCCAGGCGCCACGGTGGCTCTCTACCGACCTGCGCGACGGCAACCAGGCGCTCATCGACCCGATGAGCCCGGCCCGCAAGATGACCATGTTCGACCTCCTGGTCAAGATGGGCTACAAGGAGATCGAGGTCGGCTTCCCGGCCGCCAGCGAGACCGACTTCGCGTTCGTCCGCCAGCTCGTCGAGAGCGACCGGATCCCCGACGACGTCACGATCTCGGTGCTGACCCAGGCCCGTGAGGACCTGATCGAGCGCAGCGTGCAGTCCCTGGTCGGCGTACGCCGGGCCAACATCCACCTCTACAACGCCCTGGCCCCGCTGTTCCGGCGGGTGGTCTTCCGGGCCAGCAACGACGAGATCAAGGACATCGCCACCCGCGGGACCGAGATCGTCATGAAGAACGTCGAGAGCTACCTCGACCCGACCGTCATCGGCTACGAGTACAGCCCCGAGATCTTCACCTCGACCGAGCTGCCCTTCTCGCTGGAGGTGTGCGAGGCGGTCTCCGACGTCTGGCAGCCCGAGGACGGTCGCGAGATCATCCTCAACCTGCCGGCCACGGTCGAGGTGGCCACACCCAACGTCTACGCCGACCAGATCGAGTGGTTCGGCCGGCAGCTCACCCGGCGCGCCAACACGGTGATCAGCCTGCACCCGCACAACGACCGCGGCACCGCGGTCGCGGCGACCGAGCTGGCGATGATGGCCGGCGCGGATCGGGTCGAGGGCTGCCTGTTCGGTCACGGCGAGCGCACCGGCAACGTCTGCCTGGTCACCCTGGCGATGAACCTGTTCAGCCAGGGCATCGACCCGCAGGTCGACATCTCCGACATCGACGAGGTACGCCGCACCGTCGAGTACTGCACGCAGCTGCCCGTCCACCCGCGCCACCCCTACGCCGGCGACCTGGTCTACACGGCCTTCTCCGGCTCCCACCAGGACGCGATCAAGAAGGGCCTCGAGGACCTCGAGCAGCGCGCCGCCGAGCAGGGCATCCCCGTGGGCGAGATGCCGTGGGAGGCGCCGTACCTGCCCATCGACCCCAAGGACGTCGGCCGGTCCTACGAGGCGGTCATCCGGGTCAACAGCCAGTCCGGCAAGGGCGGCGTCGCCTACCTGCTGAAGGCCGAGCACAAGCTCGACCTGCCCCGCCGGGCGCAGATCGAGTTCAGCCGGGTCATCCAGGAGCGCACCGACGCCGAGGGCGGGGAGATGACCTCCGACGAGATCTGGCAGGTCTTCAAGGCCGAGTACCTCGACCGCGAGGCCCCGCTCAAGCTCAACTCCGTGCACACCTCGTCGGCGGCGGGGGAGAAGGACGCCCTCGACGTGAACGTCTACGTGGACGGCGAGCTCCGCACCCTGCACGGCGAGGGCAACGGGCCGATCGCGGCGTTCGTCACGGCCATCAACGGGCTCGACCAGAACTACGACGTGCGGGTGCTCGACTACGCCGAGCACGCGCTGAGCTCCGGCGGCGACGCGGTCGCGGCGGCGTACGTCGAGTGCCTGGTGCACGACACCGTCTACTGGGGCGTCGGCATCGACGCGAACATCGTCACGGCGTCGCTCAAGGCGGTCCTCTCCGCGGTGAACCGGGCGGTCCCGGTCTGACCGTCGCCACGTGCGAGGTCTCGAGACGGTCGCTGCGCGACCTCCTCGACCAGCGAGGACTCCGCTACGCGCTGTGCGTCAGCCGGTGCAGCCGCGCCAGCGGGATCCGCACGGTGAACGTCGAGCCCTGGAGGTGCGCCGAGTCGACCTCGATCCGGCCGCCGTGGCCCTGGACGATCGCGGCCACGATGGACAGGCCGAGTCCGGTGCCCTGGATCTGCCGGTGCTGGGCGGTCGAGGCGCGGAAGAACCGCTGGAACAGCTCGTCCTGCTCGTCGATCGGGATGCCGATGCCGGTGTCGCTCACCTTCAGGACCGCCTCGCCGCGCTCCTCGGTGAGCAGCAGCTCGACCTCGCCGCCGTCCTCGGTGAACTTCACCGCGTTGCTCAACAGGTTGATCATGACCCGCTCGAGCTGTGCCCGGTCGCCGGTGACCCGGACCGGGCGCCCGGGTGGGCGGATGATGAGCTTGAGGTCCCGGTCCCTGAGCAGCGGCCGGACGGCGTCCTCCACGGGGCGCAGCGTCTCGACCAGATCGACGGGGTCGTGCCTCCACTGCACGTTGTCCGAGTCGAACCCGCTGAGCATCAGCAGGTCGTTGATCATCGAGATCAGCCGCTGCCCGTTGCGGTCGATGGTGTCTAGGAGCGGCACCTGGGCGGGCAGGGGCTCGGCGACCTCCCCGTCGCGGAGCATCTCGACGTACCCGACGATGCTCGTCACCGGGGTGCGGAGCTCGTGGGAGACCGTCGACACGAACTCGTTCTTGGCCTGGTCCAGGGCGCGCAGGCGCTCGACCGCGGTCCGTTCCTTGTCCAGGGCCGCGATCAGCATCTCCTGGCTGTGCCGCTGCTCGCTGACGTCGCGGGCCACGCAGAGGTAGCCGCTGCGGGCGGCGAGGTCGTCCTGGGAGACGCTGAGCGTCATCGAGACCAGCTGGTCGGCGCCGTCCTTGTTGACCCAGGTCCAGTCCCGGGCCTTGGTCTCGCCGTCGTGGCCGAGACCGCGCACCAGGATGGCGAAGGCCTCCTCGGGGCTGTCCGCGCCGGTCCGCTCCAGGAGCTCGCTGGACTTGAGCAGGTCGACGAACGGCGTCCCGACCAGCTCGTGCCGGTCGAACCCGAGCAGGTGCTCGGTGCCGGAGTTGACCACGCTGATCCGGCCACCGGTGTCGACGCCGACGAGGGCGGTCGTGAACGACGCCTCCATCAGGTGGTTGACCAGCCCGGCCGTCGCCCGCTCGGCCGTCACGTCGATGCCGGTCATCACCGCGAACGCCGAGGCGCCCTGGTCGTCGTGGACGATGTTGGTGTTCCAGACGATCCGCAGCTTCTCGCCCGACCGGGTCAGTGCGTCGGCCTCTCGGGCCACCGGTACGCCGGACCGGTTGGGCCACATGAGGAGGGCCGCGATGTCCTCCGCGTCGGCCGGGACGAGCCCGAGCTCCCACACGGGCCGCCCGATGAGGTGGCTGGCCGGGTAGCCGGTGATCTCGCTGGTCGCCTTGTTGACCCGCAGCACCGTCCCGTCCAGGCCCGTCACCATGATGATGCAGGCCGCCGTGTCGAGGGTGGTGCTGGTGAGCCGCTCGGCGATCTCCAGCGAGCGCCGGGCCTCGTGCTCCGAGGTGACGTCGAGGAGCTGGGCCGCGAGCAGCGGCTCGTCGGAGACCTCGGAGAGCCGGGAGAGCGCCATCGTCACGTGCCCGGCGCGGCTGCCGATCAGGGGGACGTCGGCCTGCCAGCCGTCGCGCTCTCCGGCGAGGGTGCCCTCGAGCGCCTCGCCGAAGTCGTCGTCGAGCTCGACCAGGTCGAGGAGCGACGCGTCCACGAGGTGCTGGCGGTCGCCGCCGAGGATCTCCACGGCGGTGTCGTTGAGGTCGACGATCCGGAGGTCGAGCCCGACCTCGTCGTCGTCACCGTCAGGGGAGGCCGGGACCTCCTCGACGGCGAGGAACACCATGCCGACCAGGGACTCGGTGAAGTTGCGGCGGAAGATCAGCTCGTCGGCGCGGACCCGGTCGAGCAGCACCTCCGACTGCAGCGCGGCCACCGCCAGGGGGAGCGTGATGACCGCCGCGCACAGCAGGAAGAGCTGGGTCGCGGCACCGGCGGCGAGCACGTCCTCGGCCCCTCCGTTGGTCGCGATGGCGAACGGACCGCGACCCTGGGCGTTGAGCAGCGAGACGACGAGGGCGAAGCCGGCGAGCTCGAACGAGAGCACCCGGATGCCGAGCCGCAGCGCACCCCACGTGAGCGCGACCAGCGGGGGCAGGGCGATGATCAGCGTCCCGCTCGGCGCGAAGATCAGCAGGGTCAGGGCCACCAGCATCATGAGCTGGGCGCTGTGCTCGGCCGTCCAGCGACCGACCTTCTGGCCGACGAGCAGGGCCACGGGAAGCAAGGTCACCAGGGCCGCCGCGTGCGAGGCGGCCGTGGACCGCAGCGTCGTCAGGAAGGTGCCGGTACCGGCCAGCTCCACCGTCGTGGCGGCGATCAGCCCGATCACGGCCGCGCCGGCCGCCGCCGTCGCCAGCAGCCGGAGGACGTCCTCCTGGGAGGACAGCCGGGGCGGGCGAGTGAGCCCGGCGGTGAGGACCAGCGCCGCGACCACGCCCTCGGCCGTGTTGGCCAGGCCGAACCCGAGGCTGACCTCCACGGCTCGTCCGCCGGTGAGGTTCGTGGCCACGCTGACGAGGAAGACCGCCGGCACCAGCAGCACCCAGCGCCGCCGCGTGGCGAGGGCGAGCGCCGGGACCGTGAAGGCGGAGGCCGGCCAGAACGTGGCGACGGGGGATCCCTCGGGTGCGAACAGCACCGCGCCCACGCCGGCGGCGTACGCGCCGAGGAGCAGGGCGAACGACAGTGCCCAGCTCCTCCTGGGGTCGGGGGAGGCCACGGACCCAGTGTCTTGCAGCCGGGTCGCCTCCGGAGGCACTTCCGGCACACTCGGCCGGGTTGTTTTCCGACCGTGTTACCGGCCAGTAGTAGCGTGACGCCATGTTGGTCTCCGAGCGCATCGGCCAGTTCTTCCTCGACACCGAGGACGGGCGCGACCGCTTGGAGTACACCGAGTACGGCTCCGGGGACTCTTGGGTGGTGCTGCTCCACGGGCAGCTGATGCCGCGCCGGATGCACCAGCCGCTGGCTCGGTCGCTGGCCGCGGAGGGCCTGCACGTGGTCACCCTCGACCTGCTGGGCCACGGGCGGTCGGACCGGCCCGCGGATCCCCTGGTGTTCTCGATGACCGCGTTCGCCGAGCAGGTCGTGGGGCTGCTCGACCACCTCGGTGCCGAGCAGGCGGTCATCGGCGGCACCTCGCTGGGAGCCAACGTCAGCCTCGAGGTCGCCGACATCGCGCCCGAGCGGGTGCGCGGCCTGATCGTCGAGATGCCGGTGCTCGACAACGCACTGGAGGCGGGGATCCTCGCCTTCGGTCCGCTGCTGTTCGCCGCGCGGTTCTTGCCCTTCACGATCCACGGCGTCCGGCTGCTGACCCGTCCCATCCCGCGGGGCATCGTGCCGTTCTGGACGGGGATCGTCTTGGACACCCTCGACCAGCGCCCCGACTCGGTGGCCGCCGTGGTCCACGGGCTGTTCTTCGGGCGGGTCGCCCCGTCGTCCCGGCGGCGCCGGGCCATCGCCGCGCCCGCCCTTGTCGTGGGGCACCCCGCGGACCCGATCCACCCGGCCGCCGACGCCGCGATGCTGGCCGAGGAGCTCCCCGACGCCACCTTCGTCAAGGCCAAGAACATCCTCGAGTGGCGGTTCTCGCCCGACCGGCTCAACCGGATCGCCGCAGGCTTCGCGCTGCGCTGCTGGGCCGAGCCCAAGAGTGGGCGCCGGCGCACCGGCGCGTGACCACCGGTCACCACCACCGGCGTAGCAGAATCCACAGCGTGCCTCTCTACCGAGACGAGGCGGTCGTCCTGCGCACCCACAAGCTGGCCGAGGCCGACCGGATCGTCACTCTCCTGACCCGCGAGCACGGTCGGGTGCGCGCGGTCGCCAAGGGGGTACGCCGCACCACCTCGCGGTTCGGGTCCCGGCTCGAGCCGTTCACCCACGTGGACCTGATGCTCGCCGAGGGGCGCAACCTGGACACCGTGACCCAGGCCGAGACCCTGAGCTCGTTCTCCGGGACGCTGGGCAACGACTACGAGCGCTACACCGCCGGCACGGTCATGCTCGAGACCGCCGAGCGGCTCGCCTCGGAGGAGCGCCAGCCCTCGGTCCAGCAGTTCCTGCTGCTCGTCGGCGGCCTGCGGGCGATGGCCGCGGGGGAGCACCGTCCGGCGCAGGTCCTCGACTCCTACCTCCTGCGCGCCCTGTCGGTCGCCGGCTACGCGCCCTCGTTCGAGCACTGCGCGCACTGCGGCCTGGAAGGTCCGCACCGGTGGTTCAACCCGTCGATGGGCGGGGTGCTCTGCTCGACCTGCCGGATGCCTGGGTCGGCGAGCCCCGCACCCGAGACGGTCACCCTCCTCGGCGCCCTGCTCGCCGGCGACTGGCCGGTGGTCGAGGCGGCTGCGCCGCGCCAGCTCAGCGAGGCCAGCGGCCTGGTCGCGGCCTACCTCCAGTGGCACCTGGAGCGTGGGCTCCGGTCGCTGGCGCACGTCGAGCGGTCGTGAGACGTCCATGAGGCGAGCCGTCCGGGCGCCCACCCCCCACCCGTCGGGGGCGACGCCACCAGCGATCCCCAAGGACCTGGTGCCCCGGCACGTCGCGATCGTCATGGACGGCAACGGCCGGTGGGCCAAGCAGCGCGGCCTGCCCCGGACCAGGGGGCACGAGGAGGGCGAGAGCTCGCTCTTCGACGTCGTCGAGGGTGCCATCGAGATCGGGGTCAAGGCGATCTCCGCCTATGCGTTCTCCACCGAGAACTGGAGCCGGTCGCCGGACGAGGTCAAGTTCCTCATGGGCTTCAACCGCGACGTGATCCGGCGTCGGCGCGACGAGATGCACGAGCTGGGGGTCAAGGTGCGGTGGGCCGGACGCGCGCCCCGGCTGTGGCGCTCGGTGATCAACGAGCTCCAGGTGGCCGAGGAGCTCACCCGCCGCAACGACGTGCTCACGCTGACCATGTGCGTCAACTACGGCGGACGCGCCGAGCTCGCCGACACGGCCCGGTCGATCGCCCGGGAGGTCGCGGCCGGGCGGCTGAACCCCGACAAGATCGACGAGCGCACGTTCGCCAAGCACCTCTACGTCCCGGAGCAGTCCGACGCCGACCTGGTCTGGCGGACGTCCGGGGAGCAGCGGCTCTCCAACTTCATGCTCTGGCAGGCGGCGTACAGCGAGATGGTCTTCACCGACGTCCTGTGGCCCGACGTCGACCGGCGCCACCTCTGGGCCGCGATCGAGACCTACGCACGGCGCGACCGGCGCTACGGCGGAGCCCCCTAGAGGTCCCCTGAAAACCCCGTCGTCCGCCCCTGCACCGTGCCATTCTCTTCGGAGTCGGCCGGGGTGATGGGGGCCGTGCAGGAGGGCTGGATGGGACCGACGTTGCTGGACCGGGTCCGCGCGTTGGGGCGTGGGCTCGTGGGTCGGGAGGCGCCCGACCCGCGCGTGGCGCAGACGTTGTTCCTGCTCCTCGTGCTCGTTGACCTGTCGCTGCGGAGCAGTGGACCGAGCAGCATCCGGGCCGAGCTGCAGTCCGAGTCCTGGTCGCTCGCCGGGCTGATCGTCGTGCTCGTCGCGCAGGTCATCGCGTCGGTCACGCCCTGGTCCCGCCTCCCGGGGTGGGCTATCGCCACGATCCCCGTGCTCGACCTGCTCGGGCTGGGCATGCTCAGGCTCAACCCGGAGGCGAGCGGCAGCGGGATCCTGGCCGTCGTCCCCACCGTCTGGCTGGTCTGGCAGTTCGGCCATCGCGGCGCGGTCGTCATGACGCTCGCCTGCTTCGGCCTGCTCGGGGTCTCGGGCATCGCCTACTTCGGGCTCGACGGCCAGTCGCTGTCCCGCTCGATCCTCGACCCGTTGGTCACCACCCTGGCCGGCGGGGTCATCTGGGCACTCCTCACCACCGCCCGAGACCGCGAGGCGGAGGCCGATCGCAGGTCCCGGGAGCTCGCAGCCGCGCTCGAGCAGCTCGGGCACACCCGCGCCTTCGCGGACGCGATCTTCGACTCGGTCGACGTGGGGCTGGTGCTGCTCGACAAGGACGGCGCCTACCTCGCCATGAACCGTCGGCACCACGACTTCATGGCGCTGGCCTTCCCCGACGGTCACGCCGGCAAGGCGGGCCAGCTCGGCGACGTGTTCGCCGAGGACGGGGTACGTCGCCTGGCCCAGCACGAGATGCCGAGCCTGCGGGCCGCCCACGGCGAGGAGTTCGACGACATCCGGATGTGGGTGGGGGCGGACCCCGTGACCCGCCGGGCCTGCTCGGTCTCGGCGCGGTCCGTGCACGACGCCGACGGCAACTTCGTCGGTGCCGCGCTGGCCTACACCGACGTCACGGACTTCCTGCGGTCGATGGGGGTGAAGGACGACTTCGTGGCCATGGTGTCCCACGAGTTCCGGACGCCGCTCACCTCGATCCACGGCTACGTCAGCCTCCTGCTGGACGAGGAGGATCGGCTGCGCCCCGGCGACGCCCACTACCTCAAGGTGGTGGCCCGCAACACCGAGCGGCTGCACCGGCTCGTGACCGACCTGCTGTCCTCGGCGCAGCACGACGGCCGCCCGATGGAGCTCGAGCGGATCCCCACCAACGTCTGCGAGATCGTCCGAGCATCGGTCGAGTCGGCGCGTCCGGCGGCGGAGGACAAGGGCCTGTCGCTGAGCGTCGAGATGCCGACGTACCTGCGGATCATGGTCGACCCGCAGCGGTTCGCGCAGGTCATCGACAACCTGGTGAGCAACGCGGTGAAGTACACGCCCACGGGTGGAAGCGTGTCCGTCACCCTCACCGGGCACGACGACCACGTCGAGCTCGCGGTCGCGGACACGGGCATCGGCATCGACCCCAACGACCGGGACCGGCTCTTCACGAGGTTCTTCCGCACCCGGGACGCCGAGGAGCGCTCCATCCAGGGCATCGGCCTGGGTCTGTCGATCACCAAGAAGATCGTCGAGACGCACGGCGGGCGGATCGACGTGGAGAGCAGCGACAAGGGGAGCACGTTCCGGGTGTGGCTGCCCCTCGACCTCGTCCTCGCCGAGGGGGACGAGCAGGCGCGGGAGGACCTGGCGATGCTCGCCGAGATCGAGCGGCTGCGGATCAGCTAGCCGGCCGTCCTAACAGCTCGGGCAGGTCCCGAAGATCTCCAGGGTGTGGCTGACGTCGGCGAAGCCGTGCTCGTCGGCGATCGCCCGGGTCCACCGTTCGACCGCGGGCCCCTCGACCTCGACCGTCCGGCCGCAGGCGCGGCACACCAGGTGGTGGTGGTGCGAGTCCGAGCAGCGTCGGTAGATCGCCTCGCCGTCCTCGGTGCGCAGCATGTCGACCTCGCCGGCGTCGGCGAGCCGCTGGAGGGTCCGGTAGACGGTGGCCAGTCCCACCGGCTCACCGCGGCGGCCGAGGAGGTCGTGGATCTCCTGGGCCGAGCGGAAGTCGTCGAAGGAGTCCATCGCCTCGACGACCGCCAGACGTTGCTTGGTCGGACGCAGGCCGCCACTAGTGCTCGTCATAGTGCTCTCCATGGGCGGCGTGCCGGTGCGCACCGTGCACGTAGTCGACGTGGTCGCCGTGCCGCACCGCGACGTGGCCGCAGTCCGGTCCGTGGTCGTGCGGGTGGGCCTCGGTGTCGACGTGGTCGAGTGGCGGGACGCCGGCATCGGCCGGGAACGGGGCGGTCAGACGTTGCCGTCGGCGAAGCCAGGCACCGATCGGCCAGGTGACCACGAAGCCGGCGAGAGCCAGCAGCACGATCGTCGGCCCCGGCATCACGTCGGCCCCCGGCGGCGCGAACGCCGCGACCAGCAGGCCGCCGAGCGACGCGGTCACCCCCAGGGCCATCGCCGCCGTGAGCGTCGTGCGGAACGACCGGGTGAGCTGCTGGGCGGTCGCGACGGGCACCACCATCAGCGCGGAGACCAAAAGCAGCCCGACGGTGCGCATCGCGACGGTGACGCTCACCGCCGCCAGCACCGCGATCAGGATGTTGTAGGCCCGGACCCGCAGCCCCGCGACCCGGGCGAAGTCCTGGTCCTGGGCGACCGCGAACAGCTGTGGTGCCAGGCCCACACAGGTCAGGACCACGATCGCGGCGAGGACCATCGTGACGACCACGTCGGTCACGTCGATGGTGGTGATCGAGCCGAACAGGTAGGACTGCAGCGTGGCGGCCCCGGAGCCTGCCAGCCCCGCCACCAGCACGCCGCCGGCGAGGCCGCCGTAGAAGAGGAGGGCGAGCGCCACGTCGCCGTTGGTGATGCCGCGCTCTCGGATCACCTCGATGGCCACTGCCCCGAGGACGGCGACGACCACGGCGGTCCAGGTGGGCGAGGTGCCGGTCAGCAGGCCGAGCGCGACGCCGGTGACGGCGACGTGCCCGATGCCGTCGCCCATGAGGGCAAGCCGTCTCTGCACCAGGTAGGTGCCGACCGCCGGCGCGGCCAGGCCGATGAAGACCGCGGCGATCAGCGCGCGCTGCATGAACGGCAGCGTCAGGATCTCGTGCAGGCTCACCCCACGCCTCCCTCGATCGGGCTCGAGAGCCGCACGGCGTGACCATGGTCGTGCGGGTGGTCGGCGTGCTCGTGGTGATGGTGGTGCGCGGGCGGGAGCCCGTGGTCGGCCAGCGGCGTCCCGTCTCGGACGATCCGGCCGTCACGCATCAGCACCGCCCGCGAGACCAGCGGCGCCAAGGGGCCGAGCTCGTGGGCGACCAGGACGATCGTCGATCCCCGGGACCCGAGCTCGGCCAGGGTCGCGGCCAGGGCTTGCTGGTTGACGAGGTCGACGCCTGCGGTCGGCTCGTCGAGGAGCAGCATCTCCGGCTCACCCGCCAGCGCCCGGGCGATCAGGACCCGCTGCTGCTGGCCACCGGAGAGCCTGGCGATGCTGTCGCGGGACCGGTGCGCGAGCCCGACCACGTCCAGCGCGTCGGCGATCGCGGCTCGGTCGGCCTTCGACAGCGGCCGGAAGAGCCGGCGCCGCCCGAGTCGCCCGGCGGCGACGATCTCCCAGACCGAGGCCGGGACTCCCGAGCCGGCTCCGGCCCGCTGCGGGACGTAGCCGAGGCGAGACCACTGGTCGAAGTCCGTGATCGGGGTACCGAACAGCTCCAGGGTCCCGGTCGTCAGCGGTAGCAGCCCGGTCAGCGCGCGGACCAGGGTGGACTTCCCGGACCCGTTGGCGCCCATCAGCGCGAGGAAGTCCCCGGTCCGCACGGTCAGGTCGATCCCGCGCAGGATCGGACGCCCGTCGATGGCGACGGCGCCGTCGTGCAGGTGGACCGGGTCCGTCATGGGCAGCCGTTGGCCGTCCTGAGGGCGTCGAGGTTCTTCGTCATCAGGCTGATGTAGTCCTCACCCTCGGTCTCGTCGGTCAGGCCCTCGACCGGGTCGAGCACCGCCGTGGTCACGCCTGCGTCTCGCGCCAGCGTATCCGTGAGGTCCTGCGGCGCGAGGCGCTCGCCGAAGACCGTCGTGATGCCCTCCTCCTCGATGAGCCGGTTGAGCCGTGCCAGGTCCGAGGGGGTCGGCTCGGCGTCGGGGGAAAGGCCGGCGATCGGCTCGAACTCCAGGCCGTAGGCCGTCAGGTAGGCGAAGGCGTCGTGGCTGACGACCACGATGTCGCGCTCGCAGCCCTCGAGCCCGGTCGCGTACGCCGTGTCGAGTGCCTCGAGATCGGCGCGGAGGTCGTCGGCGTTGGCCGCGTAGTCCTCCGCGTTGTCCGGGTCGAGGTCCGCCAGCTCGTCGGCGATGGCGTCCGCGAGGTCGGCGAGACGGACCGGGTCCTGCCAGAAGTGCGGGTCGAGGTCGCCGTGGTCGTGGTCCTCCTCGCCCTCGTCGTGCTCGTCGTGCGCCGCCTCGTCGCCGTGGTCCTCGGCGTGCAGCAGGTCCACCACCTCCGCCGCGTCGATGACCGACCCCTCGGCGCTCGTCTCGACGGCGTCGTCGATGGCGGGCTGGAACCCGAGCTCGAAGACGACGAGGTCGGCCCGGGCGATGGCCGCGGTCTCCTGGATCGTGACGCCCAGCTCGTGCGGTTCCTGGCCGGGGACGGTCAGGTTCTCGACGTCGACGAGGTCGCCGCCGACCCGCTGCGCGGCGTACTGGAGAGGGTAGAACGCCGCGACGACACGCACGCCGTCGTCGTCCGCGGTCCCGTCGTCCCCCGAGAAGGCCGAGCAGGCGGAGGTGCCGGCGAGGACGAGGGCGGTGAGGACCGGGACGACGACGGAGCGCATGAGAACGATTATCAAAGCGATTGAGAATGATTGTCAACTCGCGTCGGGGTAGCGTCCTGGGTGTGCTCGTGGTCAGTCGGTTCCGGGTCCCGGTCGACGAGGGCGAGCGGTTCCGGACCGAGCTCCAACAGGCGCTCGACGCGCTCGCCGAGCGTCCCGGCCACCTCGCGGGCACGATCGGTCGCAACGTCGACGAGCCGGAGCTGTGGGTGCTCACGACCCGGTGGGAGCACGTCGGCGCCTACCGGCGGGCGCTGTCGGCGTACGACGTGAAGCTGCGCGCGGTCCCGCTGCTCAGCCGGGCCCTGGACGAGCCGAGCGCCTACGAGGTCGTCGAGCCGGGGACCGTCCTCAATACGCGGTCGACACGCTCGATAACCTGAGCGAATGCCGAAAGCCCCGCCGTCCGCAGTTGACAAGGTCGTCTCCCTCGCCAAGCGGCGGGGGTTCGTCTACCCGTGCGGGGAGATCTACGGCGGCACCCGGTCGGCCTGGGACTACGGCCCGCTCGGGGTGGAGCTCAAGGAGAACATCAAGCGCCAGTGGTGGAAGGCGATGGTCCAGCAGCGCGACGACATGGTCGGGCTGGACTCGTCGATCATCCTGCCGCGCCAGGTGTGGGAGGCCAGCGGTCACGTCGACACCTTCACCGACCCGCTGACCGAGTGCCAGTCGTGCCACCGGCGGTTCCGCGCCGACCACCTCCAGGAGGAGGTCGCGGAGAAGAAGGGTCGCCAGGGGGAGCAGGTGGACCCTGACGACGTCGACCTGTCCACGGTCGCCTGCCCCAACTGCGGCACCCGTGGCGCCTGGACCGAGCCCCGTCAGTTCTCCGGCCTGCTCAAGACCTACCTCGGCGTCATCGAGAACGAGGAGGGGCTGCACTACCTGCGCCCGGAGACCGCGCAGGGCATCTTCATCAACTTCGCCAACGTGGTGACCAGCTCCCGGGCCAAGCCGCCGTTCGGCATCGCGCAGATCGGCAAGAGCTTCCGCAACGAGATCACGCCCGGCAACTTCATCTTCCGGACCCGCGAGTTCGAGCAGATGGAGATGGAGTTCTTCGTCAAGCCGGGTGAGGACGCGGAGTGGCACCAGTACTGGATCGACGAGCGCACCCGGTGGTACGTCGACCTCGGCATCGACGCCGACAACCTGCGCCACTACGAGCACCCGCAGGAGAAGCTGAGCCACTACTCGACCAGGACCGTCGACATCGAGTACCGCTTCCGCTTCCAGGGCTCGGAGTGGGGCGAGCTCGAGGGCATCGCCAACCGCACCGACTTCGACCTCACCACGCACTCGAAGCACTCGGGCCAGGACCTGTCGTACTTCGACCAGGCCGCCAACGAGCGCTACACCCCCTACGTGATCGAGCCGGCGGCCGGTCTCTCGCGCAGCCTGATGACGTTCCTGGTCGACGCCTACAGCGAGGATGAGGCGCCCAACACCAAGGGTGGCGTCGACGTGCGCACCGTGCTGCGCCTCGACCCGCGGCTGGCGCCCGTCAAGGTCGCCGTGCTGCCGCTGAGCCGCAACGCCGACCTGTCGCCGAAGGCGAAGGCCCTCGGCGCCGAGCTGCGCAAGGCCTGGAACGTCGACTTCGACGACTCCGGGGCGATCGGCCGCCGCTACCGGCGCCAGGACGAGATCGGGACGCCGTACTGCGTGACCGTCGACTTCGAGACCCTCGAGGACGACGCGGTCACGGTCCGGGAGCGCGACTCCATGCAGCAGGAGCGGGTCCCGCTGGCCGGGATCACGTCCTACTTCGCCGAGCGTTTCGTCGGCTGCTGAGGTCGGACGGAGTGCACACTGACCGGGTGACCGGACGACTGTCGCGCGCCCTCGTCTGTGGCGTGCTCGGCCTGGCGCTGGTGGGTTGCTCGGACGACTCCGACGACCCGGGCGACCCGGAGAACTCCACGTCCGGTGCGTCGTCGAGTGCGTCCGGCTCGGACTCGGGGTCGGCCAGCCCCAGCGACTCGCTGCTGGTGCCGGACGGCGTCGAGCTGACCGACCAGGGCGCGAGCCTCGAGGTGGGTGAGACCGCCACCGTCGCGTACGAGGTCCGTCAGGGCATCGTCGGTGTCCTCGACATCACCGTGTCGCGGCTGGAGAAGACGTCGTTCGAGGAGTCCTTCGTCGGCTGGGACCTGAGCGACGAGACCAGGACGGCCAAGCCGTACTTCGTCCGGGCGACGGTCGCCAACCGGGGCGAGACCGACCTGGCCGAGCTGCGCCTGCAGCCGCTCTACGCCCTCGACGCCACCGACACGCTGGTCGAGTCCACCCTGTTCGGCAGCACGTTCAAGCCGTGCAACCCGGACGCGTTCCCCGCCCCGTTCCCGCCCGGAGCGACCGTGGACCTGTGCCTGGTCTACCTCGTCCCGAACAAGGGCGACCTGGTCGCCGCGAGCTTCCGGCCGACCGAGACCGACATCCCGATCACGTGGACCGGCGAGGTGAAGAAGCCCAAGCCCCCGAAGGACGACAAGGGCAAGCCGAAGCCACGCAGTGCGGGCGGAGCGGCGGGCTGATTCCACGGTTGCCAGGTCGGTCACCGACAATGGCAGCGTGTCCACGACGGTGCTGCCGACCGGCCTCAGACTGGGGTCGCTGCACGTCGCGACCCCCGTGGTGCTGGCGCCGATGGCGGGGATCACCAACGCGGCGTACCGACGGCTCTGCGCCGAGCAGGGCGCGGGCCTCTACGTCTGCGAGATGATCACCAGCCGCGGCATCGTCGAGCGGGACCCGGTCACGCTCGGGATGCTCGTCTTCGACGAGCTCGAGACCGTGCGGTCGGTGCAGCTCTACGGCACGGACCCGGTCTACGTCGGCAAGGCCGCCGAGATCCTGTGCGCCGAGTACGGCGTGCGGCACATCGACCTCAACTTCGGCTGCCCGGTCCCCAAGGTCACCCGCAAGGGCGGGGGAGGCGCGCTGCCGTGGAAGCGAGGACTGCTCGGCCGCATCCTCGAGGAGGCGGTGTCCGCCGCGATGCCGTACGACGTGCCGGTGACGATGAAGACCCGCAAGGGCATCGACGAGGACCACCTGACCTTCCTCGATGCCGGCCGGATCGCCCAGGAGGCCGGCTGTGCGGCCATCGCACTGCACGGGCGGACGGTCGCGCAGTCCTACTCCGGCAGGGCCGACTGGGACGCGATCGGCGCGCTCGTGCAGCACGTGGACATCCCGGTGCTGGGCAACGGCGACATCTGGGAAGCCGGTGACGCCCTGCGGATGATGCAGCAGACCGGCGCCGCGGGCGTCGTGGTGGGGCGCGGCTGCCTGGGCCGCCCGTGGCTGTTCCGCGACCTGGCGGCGGCCTTCGCGGGCGAGACGGTGGCCACGTTGCCGACCCTCGGCGAGGTCGCCGCGATGATGCGCCGGCACGCGGAGCTCCTGGTGCAGCACCTGGGGGAGGAGCGCGGCTGCAAGGAGTTCCGCAAGCACGTGTCCTGGTATCTCAAGGGCTTCGCCGCTGGTGGCGAGATGCGTCGGGCGCTCGCCCTGATCTCCACCCTTGCCGAGCTGGACGCCCTCCTCTCCCGGCTCGACCCGGACGAGCTGTTCCCGGTGAGCGAGCTCGGCTCGCCGCGGGGCCGTCAGGGGTCACCGCGCGACAAGGTCGCGCTGCCCGAGGGCTGGCTCCGCGACACCGACGGTGCCGAGGTGCACCTGTCCGAGGACGCGACCGAGGTCACAGGCGGCTGACTGAAAACCGACTATCTCAGGCGTGAATGGGGCATTCGTGACCAGCGACACGTCCAAAAACTGCTCAGGAGATTGGCTAGGGCTCCGATGGGTGTGGTTGAGTCGATCGCCGTCCACCCGTGAGAACCACGGTGGACAGTCCTGTCTTCAACAGCAAAGGATCCATCGCTGTGGCAGATCATCGCCACAAGCGGGACACCAATGCCCGCCGCAAGCCCCGCGCCGTCACCGTCGTGGCCCCTCTCGCCTTGATGGCGACCGTCTCCGCGGTCGGCCTCGGCGTGCTGGCCAGCGACCCGGTGGTCGACACCGTGGTGGCCCAGACCACGACCGACGACGTCGTGGTCGACCGCACCGACACCCCGGTGACCCGCTCGACCTCCCGGCTCGCTGCCCTCGACACCCAGGTCGAGGTCAAGACCCCGAACGCGATGTCGAAGGCGGCCATCCGGGCGGCCATCAAGAAGGCCGACACCCGGCTGTGGACCACCGACGAGCTGAACATCTGGGACGAGCCCGGAAGCAAGGCGGAGAAGCTCGGTGAGATCGAGGCCGGCAAGAGGGTCCTCGTCACCGGCCGCGAGATGTGGGGCCGCAGCGAGGTCGTGATCGGCGGCAAGTCGCGCTGGGTGACCTCCGGCTACTTCTCGGACGAGGAGCCCCCGACGCTGGGTGGCGAGTGCACCAACGGCACCTCCGTGGCCAGCGGCGTGAGCTCGTCGATCGTGGCGATCCACCGGGCCGTGTGCGCGAACTTCCCCGAGATCAGCACCTACGGCACCCTCCGTGGTGGCGGTGGCGACCACGGCTCCGGCCGGGCCGTCGACATCATGGTGAGCGGCGCCCGGGGCTGGGAGATCGCCAACTTCATCCGCGAGAACTACGCGGCCCTCGGCGTCTCCTACATCATCTACTCCCAGAGCATCTGGTCGGTCGAGCGGTCCGGCGAGGGCTGGCGCGGGATGTCCAGCCGCGGGTCCGCCACTGCTAATCACTACGACCACGTTCACGTGTCGGTGTTCTGAGGAAGCCCGAAGGGCTGACGAGGAACACCGCGCGGGAACGTGTCATCGCCGAGTCGGCGGTACTGCACCACGCGCGAAGCGCCACACCGGCAGTAGCGCCGACTCGGCGCACGCGGCACGCAGCCGAGCGTGAACGCAAACTCGGCGCACGCTGAGCCAGACTCTCCTCATGCAGGCAGAGACCATCCCGATCCTGCCGAGCGCGGACTTCGACGTGTCGGCCTCGTTCTGGGCCGGCTTCGGCTTCGTCGAGATCGGCCGGTGGCCGGAGTACCTGATCGTCCGCCACCCGGCGCTGGAGATCGAGCTGCACTTCTGGTCCGACGCGACCGTGGACCGGTGGACCAACGACGTCGCCTGCTACATCCGCTTCGGGAGCCCCGAGGAGGCCGTGGCCTGCCACGCGCGGTGGGCCGGCGTCGCCGTCCCGGAGCCCGCCCGTCTCAGCGCCCCGCAGGCCGAGTCCTGGGGTGCGGTGGAGTTCCACGTGATCGACCTGCACGGCAACCTGGTCCGCCTCGGAGGGTTCCCGGCCACCTCGGACTGAGGCGGGGGCGGGCCGCCCTAAGGTGGCACCGATGGACGCCGAGGACCTCTACGACGCGCACTCACGTGAGCGGCTCGTGGCGGAGCCGCCCAAGCGCGTCGACGCGCCCGTCCGGACGCCGTTCGAGCGGGACCGGGCCCGGCTGGTCCATGCCGCGGCCTTCCGGCGGCTGGCCGCGAAGACCCAGGTGGTCGGGCCCGAGACCGACGACTTCGTCCGCAACCGGCTGACGCACAGCCTCGAGGTCGCCCAGGTCGCCCGGGACCTCTCGCGGGCGCTGGGCAGCCAGCCCGACATCGCCGAGACGGCCGCCTTGGCGCACGACCTCGGGCACCCGCCGTTCGGGCACAACGGTGAGCGGGCGCTCGCCGAGCTGAGCGAGCCGTGCGGCGGCTTCGAGGGCAACGCCCAGACGCTCCGGTTGCTCACCCGGCTGGAGGCCAAGACCACGGGCGCGGACGGGCGCTCGGTCGGGCTCAACCTGACCCGGGCGACGCTGGACGCGTGCACGAAGTACCCGTGGCCACGTGACCCGGCCAACCCCAAGTTCGGCGTGTACGACGACGACCTGCCGGTCTTCGACTGGCTCCGGGCCGGCGCCCCGGACGGACGCCTGTGCCTCGAGGCGCAGGTCATGGACCTCGCCGACGACGTCGCCTACTCCGTCCACGACGTCGAGGACGGCATCGTCGCCGGCAAGATCGAGCTGACCACCATGGACCGGGCCGCGGTGTGGTCCACGGTCCGCTCGTGGTACCTGCCGTCCGTCACCGACGACGAGCTGGAGGACGTCCTGGCCGGCCTCCAGGGGCAGGGCAGCTGGCCGACCCGGGCCTACGACGGGAGCCGGGGCTCGCTGGCCGCGCTCAAGAACCTCACCAGCGACCTGATCGGCCGCTTCTGCGGCGCCGTGCAGGCCGCCACCTTCGCCGCCGGCGCGGGCCCGTTCATCCGCTACCAGGCGGACCTGGTCGTCCCCGAGCGCACCCGCCTGGAGATCGCGGTGCTCAAGGGGATCGCCGCGCACTACGTCATGCAGACCCAGGACCGGCTCGACCTGATGGTGCGCCAGCGCGAGCTGATCGCCGAGCTCGTGGCCGTCCTGCTCGACCGGGGAGAGACCGCTCTCGAGCCGTCGCTGCGCGGCGACTGGCGCGACGCCGCCGACGACCAGGCCCGGCTCCGCGTGGTCGTCGACCAGGTCGCCTCGCTCACCGACGTCAGTGCGCTCACCTGGCACACCCGGCTGTGTCGGGGGGCCCCATGAGCGCGCCGCTGGTCTGGATGCCGTTCGACCCGGCCGAGCTCGCCCTCGACGAGGGGTCGGGCCCGCCCGTCGGCCTGCGCTACGAGGTCGTCGACCCGTCCCGACACGTGCCGGACACGGTGTCAGAGGTCGAGTTCTACGTCACGCCCTACGTGTTCGACGTCCGGGCCAGCGAGGTGCTGGCCGAGATGAGCTCGCTCCGCGTGGTCCAGACCCTGACCGCCGGCGTCGACCACATCCGAGGTCATGTGCCCGACGGCGTGCTGCTGTGCAACGGGCGCGGGATCCACGACACGTCGGCCGCCGAGCTGGCCGTCACGCTCGTCCTGGCCTCGCTGCGCGGGATCCCCGGCTTCGTCCGTCACCAGGACCAGCGTCGCTGGCACTACGAGTGGCGGCCGGCGCTCGCGGACCGGCGGGTCGTGATCGTGGGCCACGGCGCCATCGGCGAGGCGATCGAGCGCCGTCTGGTCCCGTTCGAGACCGACGTCGTCCGGGTCGCCCGGACCGCACGGCCCGGTGTGCACGCGATCGACGAGCTGCCCGACCTGCTGCCGGGCGCCGACGTGGTCGTCCTGGTCGTTCCTCTGACCGACGAGACCAGGGGACTGGTGGACGCCGGGTTCCTGGCCCGGATGAAGGACGGCGCGCTGCTGGTCAACGTCGCCCGCGGCCCGGTGGTGGTCGAGGCCGACCTGGTCGCGGCGCTGGAGTCCGGCCGGATCACCGCCGCCGTCGACGTCGTCGACCCGGAGCCGCTGCCCGAGGACAGCCCGCTGTGGACCGCGCCGGGCCTCCTCATCTCCCCGCACGTCGGAGGAGCGAGCAGCGCGATGTGGCCGCGTGCCTACCGGCTCGTCCGCGACCAGCTGTGCCGGTTCGCTGCGGGCGAGGAGCCTGTGAACGTCATGACCGGCGACTACTAGACCCGGCCTAGGATCACCTCATGGCAGGCCGGATCCGCGACGAGAGCATCGCCGAGGTCCGTGAGAAGGCCCTGATCGACGACGTGGTCGGTCAGTACGTCACCCTTCGCAACGCCGGCGGCGGCTCCCAGAAGGGACTCTGCCCGTTCCACGACGAGAAGACACCGTCGTTCAACGTGTCGCCGTCGAGACAGACCTGGCACTGTTTCGGCTGCGGCGAAGGTGGCGACGTCATCTCCTTCCTCCAGAAGATCGACGGCCTGACCTTCGTCGAGTCGGTCGAGCGGCTGGCCGACAAGTACGGCGTCCAGCTCAAGCGCGAGGAGGGCGACGTCCGCGACGACCGCCCCCGCGGTCCGCAGCGCGGCAAGCTGATCGAGGCCAACCGGGTGGCCCAGCAGTTCTACGCCGAGCAGCTGGTGACCCCGGCCGCGGCGCAGGCGCGGCAGTTCCTGACCGAGCGGGGCTTCGACGGCGAGGCGGCCGAGCGGTTCGGCCTGGGGTTCGCACCACGAGGCGGCGAGGACCTCCTCAAGCACCTCCGGCAGCGCGGCTTCTCCGAGGAGGAGTGCATCGCCGCCGGACTGGTGGCGCAGAGCCAGCGGCAGGGCAGCTCCGGCTACGACCGGTTCCGCGGCAGGCTGCTGTGGCCGATCCGGGAGACCTCGGGCGAGACCATCGGGTTCGGCGCGCGCCGGATCTTCGAGGACGACCGGATCGAGGCGAAGTACCTCAACACCCCCGAGACGGCGCTCTACAAGAAGAGCAAGGTGCTCTACGGCATCGACCTGGCCCGCAAGCAGATGGGCCTGACGTCCCAGGCGGTGGTCGTCGAGGGCTACACCGACGTGATGGCCTGCCACCTGGCCGGGGTGGGCGCCGCGGTCGCGTCGTGCGGGACCGCGTTCGGCGACGAGCACGCCAAGATCCTGCGCCGGCACATGGCCGACCACGACGAGTTCCGCGGTGAGGTCATCTTCACCTTCGACGGCGATGCCGCCGGGCAGGCCGCGGCGCTCAAGGCGTTCGCCGGCGACCAGAACTTCGCCTCGCAGACCTACGTCGCCGTCGAGCCCGACGGGCTCGACCCGTGCGACCTGCGGATCAAGCACGGCGACGCGGCGGTGCGCGAGCTGGTCGCCCGCCGGGTGCCGCTCTACCGCTTCGTGCTCAGCAACGTGGTGGCGAAGTACGACCTCGACCGGGCGGACGGCCGGGTCGACGCGCTGCGCGAGAGCGCCCGGCTGGTCTCGAGCATCCGCGACAAGTCCAAGGTCGACGCGTTCGCCCGCGAGATCGCCGGCATGGTGGGCGTGGACATCGAGGAGGCCCGGTCCGAGGTCCGCCGGGCCGGCAACCGGTCACGTCCGTCGTCGGCCTCGACCTCGGCCGTCGCCCCAGCGGCTACCGACCCGGCCACGCCCCCACGACGTCAGCTGCCCGACCTGCGCGACCCGCGGTTCGCGATCGAGCGGGAGACGCTCAAGCTGGTCATCCAGCACCCCATGGTGATCGGCCGGACCACCAACGACGTCGGCCCCGAGGACTTCATGCACCCGACCTACCGCGCGGTGTGGGAGCTGGTCGCGGCCGGTGGTGGCCCGCTCGCCGGTGCGTCCGACCCCGGCTGGTCGGCGCGGCTTCGGGAGGCGGCGCAGGAGCGTGAGGACGCGGCCCTCGTCTCGGCCGTGAGCGCGCTGTCGGTGGAGCCGATCCGCACGGACAAGGAGCCCGACGCGGCGTACGTCGTCCAGCACGTCGTCCGGCTCCTCGAGCTCACGGCGCTGCGCCGGATCGCGGCGGTGAAGTCCAGGCTCCAACGCACCAACCCGGTCGAGGAGGCCGAGACCTACAACCGGATGTTCGGGGAGCTCGCGGCGCTCGAGGCGCACCGCCGGGCGCTGCGCGACCGGATCGTGGGCACCGAGTGACGGCGGTGGACCGGTGAGGCTGCCGCACCGCAGGCCCTCGATCGAGCTGGTGTCGGGTGAGTCCGAGCTCGCCCGCGCCGAGAGCGAGGCCGGTCTCGTGGTGGGCACCCGGGACGCGCTGTACGTCCCCACCAACGTCGGCCACGTCCGGGTCCCGTGGGAGCAGGTCGAGTCGGCGGACTGGGACAGCGACGGGGACCGGCTGCGGGTCCGCGAGGTGGGGACCTGGGGTGAGCCCCGACCCGAGTACCTGCTCACCATCGCCGACCCGGGTCGCCTCCTGGAGCTGGTGCGCGAGCGGGTCACCGCCACCGTGGTGCTGCAACGCCACGTCGCGGTCGAGGGCCGCCGCGGTGTCCGGGTGATCGCCCGGCGCGCACCGTCCGGCCCCCGTGAGGTCACCTGGCTGTTCGAGTACGACGAGGGGATCGACCCGGCCGACCCCCAGGTCGTGCAGGCCGCGGACCGGGCGCTGGCGACCGCCCAGGCGGACGTCGGCCTGTGAGGCTAGCGATTTCGGACCGGCCCTGACGCCTTGCTAAGGTTCACCGCCGATCCCCCGTAGCTCAACTGGCAGAGCATTCGACTGTTAATCGAAGGGTCGTTGGTTCGAATCCAACCGGGGGAGCAACTCGCCAGGTGGCTGCCGGCTCCGTACGGCGTTCGCCACGCCGCGAGTCTCGTCCGCGGGACGGACGCCGGCGCACGCCGGGACCTTGGGCCCTGACCAGGGTGGCCGGGCAGGACGACCCTGGCCTCATCGGCACGACCGAGGAGGCACGGCGATGTCCACAGGGACGGACTACGACTCTGGCGCACCGACCATCGAGGTGTGCATCTACGAGCAGGGCCAGCTGCTGACGCGTGAGCTCTGCGAGAGCGAGGAGGACGCCGCGGTGGTGGTCGAGCGGTGGTCCGACGTGCCCGGCGCCTACGTCGTGGTCGACGACCTCACCACGAAGCACGGCCCGGACGACATCCTCGCGCCCGAGGACCCGTCCCTGGACGACGACCACCCCATCGCCACGGCGCCGCCACCCGGCTACGGGACCGAGTGAGAGAGATCGTCCAGGTGCGCTGGTCAGGCACCGGCCACGACTGGATGCCAGGCGCGGTACCCCAGGGACGTCGATGACCCGAATGGACCAGGCGGACTAGTGAGGTGGGACGACCACCCGAGCCGCCGAACGGGCACACTCCTGCCGTCCCTCTGGTCACTTGCCTCACTCCTCTGCTCTGATCGGCGTGCGCCGACCGGGACTGCCCGGTGCGGCACGACACACCCCGATGCGGGGCGCCCGTGGATTCCCCCCGGCACCGGCGCCCCGCATCAGTCGCGCCGGGTGACCTACCCTGGTCCCGATGGCGGTGGGGCTCGCCGACAACCGCAGCGGATGCTGCCAACAGTCCCTACCTTGCAGATCGCGAACGCACGGTAGGAGGCCCATGTCCCAGCACATCCCCGTCGACCCGGACGTCGACCTGCACGTGCCGGCGCAGCGACGGGAGTGGAGCCGGCACCGGTTCGTCCTGCCGGTGATCGCGATCGGCGGCATGCTCGGCGCCAGTGCCCGCTACGCAGCCGCCGAGGCCTGGCCCATGGCGACGGACGAGCTGCCGTGGACGACCCTGGCGGTCAACGCGCTCGGATGCCTGCTGATCGGCGTGCTCATGGTGTTCGTGGTCGACCTGGGTGGGGCCCACCCGCTGCTGCGGCCGTTCCTCGGCGTCGGCGTCCTCGGCGGGTTCACCACCTTCTCGACCTACACGGTCGAGACCCATGGCCTGATCCAGGCCGGGCGGCCGGGGCTCGCCCTGGGCTACTGGGCCGGCACGCTCGTGGTGGCGCTGGTGGCCGTGTCGGTCGGCGTCCTCGGCACCAGGACCGCGCTGCGCGCGGGTGGCCGGGACCGGCGGTCCGACCGATGACCGGGCTGCTCTGGGTGTGCCTGGGGGCGGCGCTCGGCGCTCCCGGCCGGTACCTGGTCGACCGGGCGGTCCAGGCTCGCCACGACAGCGTGATGCCGTGGGGGACCATGCTGGTCAACGTCGTCGGCTCGTTCGCCCTGGGCGTCCTGACCGGTCTGTCCACGAGCCACGAGGTCCCTGATGCGGTCTCGCTGACGCTCGGGATGGGTCTGTGCGGTGCCCTCACGACGTACAGCACGTTCGGCTACGAGATGTTCCGCCTCCTCGAGGACGGCGCCCGGCGCTCCGCCGTGCTCAACGCCGGCATCAGCCTGGTCGCGGGCGTGGGGTTCGCGGCCCTCGGGTATGCCCTCGGCGTTGCCCTGTGAGCGGCCCTCGGCCGGGTCGGCAACGGTCGCCGGGCTAGGGTCTGCTGGGCCGCAGCGCGAGGGGCGGTAGCTCAGTCGGTCAGAGCAGAGGACTCATAATCCTTGGGTCGTGGGTTCGAGCCCCACCCGCCCTACGACGCACGGGGGCGAGGTCAGCCCTCGCCGGCGATCAGGTAGCCGTCGCCGCTCTCCTGGAGCCGTAGCCG